>NZ_QQSV01000002.1:0-300000 GCF_003351145.1 Meiothermus sp. QL-1
GGGGGACAACGTCACCTTCACCGTCGAGCTCATCAAGCCCATCGCCCTGGAAGAAGGCCTCCGCTTCGCCATCCGCGAAGGAGGACGTACCGTCGGCGCCGGTGTGGTGTCCAAAATCATCGAGTGAGGGAGGCCCAGCGTGCCAAAGATCCGCATCAAACTTCGGGGCTTTGACCACAAGAGCCTGGATGCCTCGGCGGCCAAAATCGTGGAGACGGCTCGCCGCAGCGGGGCCAAGGTCTCGGGTCCGGTGCCCCTGCCCACCCGGGTACGCCGCTTTACCGTGCTGCGCAGTCCTTTCAAGCACAAGGACAGCCGGGAGCACTTCGAGCTGCGCACCCACAATCGGTTGGTAGACATCACCGATCCCACCCCCAAGACCATAGAGGGGCTGCGGAACCTGGATCTGCCCACCGGCGTGGAGATTGAACTCAAGATGATAGGAGGCCGCTGATGAAGGGCATCCTTGGAACCAAGGTGGGCATGACCCAGATCTGGAGGGGGGACCGGGTGGTGCCCGTGACCGTTATCCTGGCTGGTCCTTGCCCGGTCGTACAGCGCAAGACGGTGGAAAAGGACGGCTACGAGGCGGTTCAGCTCGGTTTCCTTCCCCAAAAACCCCAGCGGGTGAACAAGCCCCTGAAGGGCCACTTTGCCCGGGCTGGGGTGGAGCCGGTGCGGTATTTGCGGGAGATACGGGGCTTCAGCCCCGAGGGGGATACCGTGACGGTGGAGATTTTCAAACCGGGCGAGGTGGTGGACGTGACCGGTACCTCCAAGGGCCGCGGGTTTACCGGCGTGATGAAGCGCTGGAACTTTGCTGGGGGCTATGACTCCCACGGTGCCCACAAGGTCCACCGTCATCCGGGCTCCATCGGCAACCGCAAGACCCCGGGCCGGGTCTTCAAGGGAAAGAAGATGGCCGGGCGCTGGGGCAACGAGCGGGTGACCATCCAGGGCCTCGAGGTGGTGGATGTGCTCGCCGAGGAGAACCTGCTTTTGGTCAAGGGGTCGGTGCCGGGGGCCAACGGCAGCCTGGTGATCGTGCGGGAGACCAGCAAGGTACCGGAGAAAGCGGGCAAGGGAGGTAAGTGATGTACAGCATTCCGGTGCTCGGCAGCAGCAGGACCGTGGAGGCCCACCTTCCTGCGGAGGTAAGCCCCCACGTGCTCTACGAGGTTGTGCGCTGGCAGATGGCCTCCCGCCGTCGGGGCACGGCGGCCACCAAGACCCGCGGGATGGTCAGCTTCACCAGCAAGAAGATGTACCCCCAGAAGCACACCGGGCGGGCCCGTCACGGCGATTTTGGGGCGCCCATCTTCGTGGGCGGGGGTACGGTGTTTGGGCCCCAGCCGCGCGACTACAGCTACACCCTGCCCAAAAAGGTGCGCAGGCTGGGCCTGGGTATGGCCCTGGCCGATCGGGCGCGGGAGGGGAAGCTGTTTTTGGTGGAGCAGTTTGAAGGGGTGAACGGCAAAACCAAGGAGTTCGTAGCCTGGCTCAAGAGCCACAATCTGGAAGGCCCCTCCATCCTGTTGGTGACCCGCGACGAGAAGGTGGCCCGCTCGGCCCGCAACCTGCCGCAGGTATGGGTGCTGGCCCCGGAGGGGCTGAATGTATACGACATACTGCGGCGGGAGGTGTTGGTGGTGGAGGCGGCGCTTTGGGCGGATGTGCAGGCCCGGTTGGGGGGTGAGGCCCAGTGAAGACGCCCTACGATGTGATTCTGAAGCCGGTTCTTTCTGAGAAGGCCTATGCCCGCTTTGCCAGCGGCGAGTACACCTTTTGGGTGCACCCCGAGGCCACCAAGACCGAGATTGCCAACGCGGTGGAGGCGGCCTTCAAGGTCAAGGTGGTGCGGGTTAACACCCAGAACGTGCGCGGCAAGGAGAAGCGTCTGGGCCGCTTTGTGGGCAAGCGCCCCGATCGCAAGAAGGCCATTGTGAAGGTAGCGGAGGGGCAAAAGATCGAGGCCCTGGAAGGGTTGATCTGAAGGCCGAGGATACAACGTCACTTGGCAGCAGCATGACCCGGCCCATGCGTATCAGGTGAGAGGAAGCAAAGATGGCAGTCAAGAAGTTCAAACCCTACACCCCCTCGCGCCGCTTCATGACCGTGGCGGACTTCTCCCTTCTGACCAAGAAGCGCCCGGAGAAGAGCCTCACGGTTCCTCTGAAGAAGACTGGTGGGCGCAACAACCAGGGGCGCATCACCGCGCGTTTTCGTGGGGGCGGCCACAAGCGGCTTTACCGCATCATTGACTTTCACCGCCGCGACAAGGCAGGCATCCCGGCTAAAGTAGCAGCTTTGGAGTACGACCCCAACCGCACCGCCCGTATCGCCCTCCTGCACTACCGAGATGGCGAGAAGCGCTATATTCTAGCGCCCGATGCTTTGGCGGTGGGGGCCACGGTGTTGAGCGGCCCGGAGGCCCCTATCTCGGTGGGGAATGCCCTCCCCCTGCGCTTCATCCCGGTGGGTACGGTTATCCACGCGGTGGAGCTGGAGCCGGGCAAGGGCGCCAAGATGGCCCGCAGTGCAGGCACCAGCGTTCAGGTGCAGGGCCGCGAGGGCGACTATGTGGTGCTGCGCCTGCCCTCGGGGGAACTCAGGAGGGTGCACGGGGAGTGCTACGCCACCGTGGGCGTGGTTTCCAACGCCGACCACAAGAACATCGTGCTGGGCAAGGCTGGCCGCACCCGCTACCTGGGTCGTAAGGGCCACGTGCGCGGTTCGGTGATGAACCCGGTGGACCACCCCCACGGCGGTGGGGAGGGGCGCGCTCCTCGCGGCCGTCCCCCGGTCTCGCCCTGGGGCCAGCAGGCCAAGGGCCTCAAGACTCGCAAGCGGAAGAAGCCCTCGAGCGCCTTCATCGTCGCGCGCCGCAAGTGAGGGAGGTGAACCATGCCGCGTAGCTTGAAAAAAGGAGTCTTCGTGGACAGCCACCTGCTTGAGAAAATCGAGGCGCTAAACGCCAAGGGCGAGAAGCGGGTGATCAAGACCTGGAGCCGCCGCAGCACCATTGTGCCCGAGATGGTGGGGCACACCCTGGCGGTCTACAACGGCAAGCAGCACGTGCCGGTTTACATCACCGAGCAGATGGTGGGGCACAAGCTGGGAGAGTTCTCGCCCACCCGTACCTACCGGGGCCACGGTAAAGAGGCCAAGACCGCTAAGAAGTGAGGTCCAAGGTGGAGAGGAAGCGACTGAAGAAAGGGGAGCGCAGCGACATACGCAAGGACCTGCGCGATGTGCACTACCCCGGTTCGGCGGGGCTCATGCGCTACGCCCGGATGCCCCTGCGGGAGCGGGGCGAGGCCTTGAAGAACGAGACCCCGCACACCTATGCCTTGGCTCGAGCCCGCTATGTGCGCATGTCGCCCCGCAAGGTGCGGCGGGTGGTGGACCTCATCCGGGGTAAGAGCCTGGAGGAGGCCCGGGCCATCCTCAGGTACACCCCGCACCGGGCCGCTCGGGTGGTGGCCAAGGTGCTCGAGTCGGCGGCCGCCAACGGTATCAACGACGACCGCAAGAACATGCTAGAGGACCGGATGTACGTCAAGGCGGCCTTCGTGGACGAGGGGCCGGCCCTCAAGCGGGCGCTGCCCAGGGCTCGTGGGAGCGCCCACATGATCAAGAAGCGTACCAGCCACATCACCATCGTCGTGGGGGAGAAGAATGGGTAACAAGATTCATCCCATAGGTCTGCGCCTGGGCATTACCCGCGACTTCGAGTCGCGCTGGTACGCGGGCAAGAAAACCTACGCCAAGGTCCTGGCGGAAGACCGCATGATCCGCGAGCTCATCGAAAAGGAGCTGCAGCCAGCGGGCCTGGCCCGAATCGACATCGAGCGCGCCGCTGACAACGTGGCGATCACGGTGCACGCCGCCCGACCCGGGGTGGTCATTGGGCGAGGGGGCGAGACCATCAAGCGCTTGCGGGAGCTTTTGCAAAGCAAGTTTCCCGGGCGCACCGTGGCCCTCAACGTGCAGGAGGTGCCCAACCCCAACCTCTCCGCACCCCTGGTGGCCCAGCGGGTGGCCGAGCAGATTGAACGTCGCTTCGCTGTGCGCCGCAGCATCAAGCAGGCGGTGCAGCGCGTCATGGAGGCCGGGGCTAAGGGGGCTAAGGTGATCGTCTCTGGCCGCATTGGAGGAGCTGAGCAGGCCCGGGTGGAGTGGGCGGCGGAGGGCCGCGTGCCCTTGCACACCCTGCGGGCCAACATCGACTACGGTACGGCTCGAGCCGAGACCACCTACGGCTCCTTGGGGGTCAAGGCCTACATCTTCCTGGGCGAGATTATCGGCAGCAAAAAGACAGGTACGGTGGCCGTGGCCCGCCCGGCTGCGTCCAAGCGGGAGGAGGGCAAGCCCCGTCGCCGCTCGGCGGTGCGCAAGGCCGGTGCCGCTAAGGAAGGGGGGGAGTAGCGCATGTTGATGCCCAAGCGCATGAAGTACCGCAAGGCCCACCGGGGCCGGTTGAAGGGCACCACCAAGGGGGGCGACTACGTGGCCTTCGGGGAGTGGGGCCTGGTGGCTATGGAGCCGAGCTGGATCACCAGCCAGCAGATTGAGGCGGCCCGTGTGGCCATGGTGCGTCACTTCCGCCGCGGGGGCAAGATTTTCATCCGCATCTTCCCCGATAAGCCCTACACCAAGAAGCCCCTCGAGGTGCGGATGGGTAAGGGTAAGGGCAACGTGGAGGGGTACGTGGCTGTGGTGAGGCCGGGCCGGGTGATGTTTGAGGTCTCCGGGGTGAGCGAGGAGCAAGCCCGGGAGGCGCTGCGGCTGGCCGGACACAAGCTGCCCATCAAGACCAAGGTGGTGAGACGCGATGCCTACGACGAAGCCCAGTGAGCTGCGCAAGCTCTCTGAAGCTGAGCTGCAGAAGCGGATTCAGGAAAGGAAAAAGGAACTTATGGAGCTGCGCTTTCAGGCCAGTATCGGGCAGCTTGAGAAAAACCACCGGATCCGCGAGGTCCGGCGGGAGATCGCCCGGATGCTCACCATCCTAGGCGAGAAGGCGCGGCAGAAGGGAGCCAGCCATGCCTAAGAAGGTGCTGACCGGCGTGGTGGTGAGCGATAAGGCTCAGAAGACCGTTACGGTCCTGGTGGAGCGCCAGATGCGCCACCCGCTCTATGGCAAGGTGATCAAGCGCTCGAAGAAGTACCTGGCCCACGACGAGAACGAGCAGTACAAGCTGGGCGATGTGGTGCAGATTCGCGAGTCCCGCCCCATTTCCCGCCGCAAAAGGTTTGTGGTGGTGGGGCGGCTCGAGGAGGGCCGGATGGACCTGGTAGAGCGCTACCTTTTGCGTAAGGAGCGTGGTAACGCATGATTCAGCAGGAAACCGTGCTGGAGGTGGCCGACAACACTGGGGCGCGTAAAATCGCCTGCATCCGGGTTTTGGGCGGCCACCATCGCAAGTACGCCAGTGTGGGGGATGTGATTGTGGCCTCGGTCAAGGAGGCCATCCCTCGAGCCATGGTCAAGGAGGGGGACGTGGTCAAGGCGGTGGTGGTGCGCACGGCCAAAGAGGTGCGCCGGCCGGATGGCTCCTCCATTCGCTTCGACACCAATGCCGCGGTCATCATCAACGCCCAGAACGAGCCCCGCGGCACCCGTGTGTTTGGGCCGGTGGCCCGCGAGCTGCGAGAGCGCGGCTTTATGAAGATTGTTTCGCTGGCCCCGGAGGTGCTTTAAAGGGATTGCGGGTGCTTGCCGTAGGCGAGTGCCGATGTGCTGCAGGCCCCGGGTCTGCAGCCCCGCAATCACCCCCAGGACACGCCCTGGGGGCAGGCCAGGGATGCTTTTTGGGGGCGTTTCTGCTAAACTTTTCCTTTGGCGCCTAGAGACCCCCCAGGGGGCAGAATCGGAGGAGAGATGAAGGTGCATGTCAAAAAAGGGGATACCGTGCTGGTTCTCTCCGGTAAGGAGGGGCTGCGCGGCAAGACCGGGAAGATTAAGGCGGTGATGCCCAAGGAGGGGCTGGTGGTGGTGGAGGGGTTGAACCTGGTCAAGAAGGCGGTTCGCCCCAACCCCCGCAACCCCCAGGGGGGCTTCATCGAGGTAGAGGCGCCCATCCACGCCTCTAAGGTGATGCCCATCTGCCCAAGTTGTGAGAAGCCCACCCGGGTGCGCAAGAAGTTCCTGCCCGACGGCACCAAGGTCCGGGCCTGCGCTAAGTGCGACGGCGTGTTGGATACCAAGTAAGGGGGTTGCCGATGCCGCTGGATGTTGCCCTCAAGAAGCGATACCTAGAGGAAGTGCGCCCAGCGCTGATGAAGCGCTTTGGCTACACCAACGTTATGGCGGTGCCGCGCCTGGTTAAGATTGTGATCAACCAGGCCCTGGGCGAGGCCAAGGACGACAGCCGGATTCTGGAGCGGGCGGGCAAGGAACTGGCCTTCATCACCGGCCAGCAGCCGGCCATTACCCGGGCTAAGAAGTCCATCTCCAACTTCAAGCTGCGCCAGGGCATGCCCATCGGTCTGCGGGTTACCCTGCGGGGGGACCGGATGTGGATATTTGCCGAGAAGCTGGTGCACATTGCCCTGCCCCGCATCCGCGATTTTCGCGGGCTCAACCCCAATGCCTTCGATGGGCGGGGGAACTACAACCTGGGCCTGAAGGAACAGTCCATCTTCCCTGAGATTACCTACGATATGGTGGATGCGGTGCGTGGAATGGATATCGCCATCGTTACCACCGCCAGGACCGATGAGGAAGCCCGGGCACTTCTAGAGTACCTTGGCTTTCCCTTCCGCAAGTCGTGAGAAAGGAGGTGAGGATATGGCCAAGAAGTCGCAGGTGGAGAGGATGAAGCGCAAGCTCAAAACCATGGCCAAGTATGCGGCCAAACGGGCGGCCCTGAAGGCGGCCGGGGACTACGCTGCGCTGGCCGAGCTGCCCCGGGATGCCAGCCCTACCCGCCACAAGAACCGCTGTGCGGTGACGGGTCGGGCCCGCGCGTACATCCGGTACTTTGGGCTTTCCCGCTTGCAGTTCCGCGAAATGGCCCACAAGGGCCTGCTGCCTGGGGTTAAGAAGGCGAGCTGGTAGGTTTCAAGCCCTGTGTGGGGAAGTTCTGAGCTGGCAGGTTGGCCTGTTTGGCCAATACCGGGTTCCGCAAACCTCCCCCTTCCAGCACGGTGGCTTGAAAAAGAAGGAGACTCTGCAATGCTCAGCGATCCTATTGCCGATATGCTGACCCGGATCCGCAACGGGGTCATGGTGTACAAGGAGAGTGTGGACGTTCCCGCCTCCAAGTTCAAGGAAGCGATTGCCCGCATCCTGGTGGAGGAGGGTTTCCTCAGGCGCGTGGAGCGCATTGAGGTGGACGGTAAGCCGGTGCTGCGCCTTTTCCTGAAGTACGGCCCTCGCCGGGAAAAGGTTATCCAGCACATCCGGCGCATCAGCCGCCCGGGGCGGCGGGTTTATGTGACGGCGGAAAACCTGCCCCGGGTGCGCCGGGGCCTGGGGCTGGCCATCATCTCCACCTCCAAGGGGCTCATGCCCGACCGCGAGGCGCGCAAGCTCGGGGTAGGGGGAGAGGTCATCTGCGAGGTCTGGTAGGAGGGGGCAAGATGTCGCGAATTGGTAAGCAACCCATTCCCCTGCCCAAAGGGGTGACCGTGGAGGTGGGCGCGGGGGTGGTCAGGGTCAAAGGGGTCAAAGGGGAGCTCGCGGTGCCTGTGCACCCCGACCTAATCGTGAAGAACGAAAACGGGGTGCTAACCGTAAGCCGCCCTTCGGACAGCCGCACCCACAAAAGCCTTCACGGTCTCACCCGTACCCTGCTCGCCAATGCGGTGCAGGGGGTTTCGGTAGGGTATGTGAAGGAGCTGGTCATCAGCGGTACCGGTTACCGGGCTGCCTTGCAGGGCAAGAACCTCGAGCTCACCGTGGGCCACAGCCACAAGGACATTGTGGCCCCACCTCCAGGGATTGCCTTCGAGGTGCCCGAGCCCACCCGGATTCGGGTGGTGGGGATTGACAAGCAGCTTGTGGGCCAGGTGGCGGCCAACGTGCGGGCTGTGCGTCCGCCCGATGCCTACCATGCCAAAGGCATTCGTTACGCCAACGAGGTGGTCAGGACCAAGCCCGGCAAGGCTGCTGGTAAGTGATGAGGAGGAGTTGTGGCACGTCTTTCCACCGAAGAGCGTCGGAAATTCCGGGTGCGCAACGCTGTCAAGGCCTCGGGACGCCTGCGCCTTTCCGTCTACCGCAGCCTGCAGCACATTTACGCCCAGATCATCGATGACAGCCAGGGGCGCACCCTGGCGGCAGCCTCGAGCCTGGCCCTCAAACTCACCGGCAACAAGACCGAGGTAGCCCGGAAGGTGGGGCTGGCCATCGCCGAGGCCGCCAAGGCCAAGGGCATCACCAAGGTGGTCTTCGACCGGGGGGCCTACAAGTACCACGGGCGGGTCAAGGCCCTGGCCGAGGGGGCCCGCGAAGGAGGACTGGAGTTCTGAGCCGAGGGGCTCTGGTTGGATTCCCTCGGCCTTGCGAGGTTGGATATGCCGGAAACCGACTTTGAAGAGAAGATGATCTTCGTGCGCCGCACCTCCAAAACCTACCAAGGAGGCCGCCGCTTTCGTTTTGGCGCTTTGGTGGCGGTGGGGGACCGCCAGGGCCGGGTGGGTCTGGGCCTGGGTAAGGCCAAGGAGGTGCCTTTGGCGGTGCAGAAGGCCAACCACTACGCTAAACGGGATATGATCGAGGTGCCCATCCAAAACGGCACCATTCCCCACGAGGTGAGCGTGACCTGGGGTTCCTCCACCATCCTGCTGCGCCCAGCGGCCCCGGGCACAGGGGTCATTGCCGGCCAGGTGCCCCGGGCCATTTTAGAGCTGGCGGGCATCACCGATATCCTGACCAAGGAACTGGGCTCGCGCAACCCCATCAACATCGCCTACGCCACCATGGAAGCCTTGCGCCAGCTCCAGACCTGGGAGGATGTCAAGCGCTTGCGCAAGACGCCGGAGCCCGAGGAGGTGTCCTGATGGGAACCCTCAAGGTCCGGCTGGTCAAGAGCCCGATCGGCTACCCCAAGGACCAGAAATCGGCCCTGAAGGTTTTGGGGCTTACCAAGATGCACCGTGTGCGGGAGCTACCGGATACCCCGGCGGTGCGGGGGCAGATTCGCAAGGTGGCCCACCTGGTGGAGGTGCTGGAATGAAGCTGACCGATATTCGCCCCAACGAGGGCGCCAACAAGCGGCGCAAACGGGTTGGCCGGGGGCCAGGCTCCGGCCACGGAAAGACGGCAGGGCGGGGTCACAAAGGGCAGAAGTCGCGCTCGGGGGGGGTGAAGAACCCGGCCCGTTTTGAGGGGGGGCGCTCCACCCTGATCATGCGTCTGCCTAAGCGGGGCATGAAGAACTACTCCACCGGGGAGCTCAAGCGGGTGGAGTACCAGGTGGTGAACCTGGGGGCCATCGCCAAGCGCTTCACCTCGGGAGAGGTCAACCCTGAGGCCCTGGTCCAGGCCGGTCTGGTGCGCCCTGGCTACCCGGTCAAGGTGCTGGCCCACGGGGAGGCCAGCGCGGTGCGGGTGCACGCCCATAAGTTTTCCCAGGCAGCCATCGAGAAGCTGAAAGCAGCGGGCGGCGAGGCGGTTGTGCTCGAGGGGGCCTAGGATGCTCGCGGCCTTCCGCTCCGCCATTGTTATTCCCGAGCTGCGTAAACGCATCCTGTTTACGCTGCTGGTGCTGGCGCTGTACCGGTTGGGCACCTTCATTCCTACCCCCGGGGTGGACATCAGCAAGATCCGCGAGTTCCTCGGGACCCAGGCGGGCAGCGCCCTGGGCTTGATAAACCTATTCTCAGGCGGAAACTTCGAGCAGTTCTCCATCTTCGCCCTGGGCATTATGCCCTACATCACCGCGGCCATCATCATGCAACTCCTGGTCACGGTGGTCCCGGCGCTGGAGAAGCTGCAGAAGGAGGGGGAGGAGGGCCGCCGCATCATCACCCAGTACACCCGTATTGGGGGGATTGCCCTAGGAGCGGTGCAAGGCCTTTTTCTGGCCACGGCCTTCTTGGGGGCCAACAACGGGGCCTTCCTTCTGCCTGGATGGGAGCCGGGCTTCTTCTTCTACTTCGTGGTGGTGGTTACCCAGGTGGCGGGCATAGCCCTGTTGCTTTGGATGGCCGAGCGCATCACCGAATACGGCATCGGCAACGGCACCAGCATGGTGATCTTTGCTGGGATTGTGGCTTCCTGGGGACCGCAGCTGGTCCGCACCTTTGGCCTGGTGCGCACCGGGGAGGTCAACCTGATTGCCCTCCTCTTCTTCCTGGCCTTCGTCGTGCTGGCCTTTGCGGCCATGGCTGCGGTGCAGCAAGCCGAGCGGCGCATTCCGGTCCAGTACGCCCGCAAGCAGGTGGGGCGCAGGATGTTTGGGGGGCAGGCCACTTATATCCCCATCAAACTCAATGCCGCCGGGGTGATCCCCATCATCTTTGCAGCGGCCCTGCTGCAGCTTCCGCTTTTTCTTACCGGGGTCTTCCCGGACTCCTCGGTGGCCCAGGCGGTGGCCAACTTTTTCACCCCCAACCGCTTCCCAGGGCTCCTGATCGAGGTGCTCCTCATCATCGGCTTCACCTATGTCTACACCGCGGTGCAGTTTGACCCCCGGCGTATCTCGGAGAACCTGCGGGAGTACGGCGGCTTTATCCCGGGTATTCGACCGGGCGAGCCTACGGTGAAGTTTTTGGAGCACATCGTCTCTCGTCTTACCCTCTGGGGGGCCATCTTTTTGGGGTTGGTGGCGGCCCTGCCCACCATCATGCAGAACCTGACCGGGGTGACCACCCTGGCCTTCCACTTTTCCGGTATCAGCCTCCTGATCGTGGTGGGGGTAGCCCTTGACACCCTGCGCCAGATCGAGGCCCAGCTCCAGATGCGCAACTACGAGGGCTTCCTTTCGCGTGGTCGTCTGCGGGGGCGCACCCGCTAGAAGAGGAGAGCGTTGCGATGGCAGAGGCGGTGATTTTTCTAGGCCCCCCCGGAGCGGGCAAGGGCACCCAGGCCAAACGGTTGGCGGCTGACCTGGGCTTCAGGCAGCTCTCCACCGGGGAGATTCTCCGCAGCCATGTGGCCCGCGGCACCGAGCTGGGCAGGCTGGCCAAGCCCCTCATGGACGCGGGCAAGCTGGTTCCAGACGAAATTATTCTGGGTATCATCGGCGAGGAACTGGCCGCGATGCCCAACCCCCGGGTCATCTTCGACGGTTTTCCCCGGACCCTGGCCCAGGCCGAGGCTTTGGACAGGTTGCTGGCTGAGCGGCAGATTCGTCTGCTGGGGGTTTTGCTGGTAACGGCCCCTGAGGAGGAGCTGATCCGACGCCTTTTAGGCCGGGCCCAGCAGGAGGGGCGCTCGGACGACAACGAGGAGACCATCCGGGCCCGTATGGTGGAGTACCGCCAGAAGACCCAGCCTTTGGTGGACTACTACGCCCGCACCGGGAGCCTGAAGGAAATCAACGGTCTGGGTCAGGTGGAAGAGGTCTATCAGGCTATCCAGGCAGCGCTGGGGCTTCGGGCTTAGCCATGGCCATCTACATCAAGTCACCCTGGGAGATTGAGAAGATGACCAAAACCGGTCAGCTCCACACCGCCATTTTTGCCGAGGTGGAGCCCCATATCCGTCCCGGGGTGAGCACCTACGAGCTGGACCAGCTCATCCTGCAGGCCATTGAGCGGGTGGGGGGCAAGGCCCCGCAGATCGGCTACCGGGCAGGGGGCACGGTACCCTATCCCAGCGCGACCTGCATGTCGGTGGACGATGTGGTGGTGCATGGCCTTCCCTCCAAGCGGCCCTTGCGGGAGGGGGAGCTTCTTAAAATCGACTTCCTCTTCACCTACGATGGCTATACCACCGACATGGCCCGGACCTATGCCATTGGCAGGGTTTCTCCGGAGGCTGAGCGGCTCATGCGGGTCACCGAGGAGGCCTTCTGGGTAGGATTTGAGCTTCTGCGTCCGGGAAAACGAATTGGGGATGTGGGTGCAGCGGTACAGGACTTTGTGGAGCGTCAGCACGGTCTGTGGTGCATTCGCGAGATGGTGGGGCACGGGGTGGGCCGTGAACTTCACGAAGATCCCCAGGTGCCCAACTACGGTGAGCCGGGCAAGGGGCCCAAGCTGCGCCCGGGCATGACCCTGGCCTTTGAGCCTATGGTTGCTTTATACCCGGCCAAGATGGTAATATTGCAGGATGGTTGGACGGCCACGGTTGGAAAAGGCAACCTGGCGGCCCACTACGAAAACACGGTCCTCATAACCGAGTCTGGCCCTCGCCTCCTGACGGGGAGCCAGAAGTCTATGCCGGTAGGCCGGTAGTGCGAGGAGGAGCGCTTGCCCAAGGAGAAGGACACCATTCGTGCAGAGGGTGTGGTCAGTGAGGCCCTGCCCAACACCACCTTCCGGGTGCAGCTTGACAACGGTCCGGAGATACTTTGCTACATCTCCGGCAAGATGCGGATGAACTACATCCGAATTCTGCCGGGCGACCGGGTGGTGGTGGAGATCACCCCCTACGACCCCACCCGCGGGCGGATTGTGTACCGGCGATAGCGAGGGAGCCAAGATGAAAGTGCGTACTTCGGTCAAGAGAATGTGCGACAAGTGCAAGGTAATTCGCCGTCGTGGGCGTGTCTACGTGATCTGCGAAGACCCCACCCACAAGCAGCGGCAGGGCTAGGAGGTAAGGGATGGCGCGTATCGCAGGTGTGGAGATCCCCCGCAACAAGCGCGTGGATGTGGCCCTGACCTACATCTACGGAATCGGCCCGGCCCGGGCCAAGGAGGCCCTGGAAGCGACCCAAGTGAACCCTGCCACCCGGGTAAAGGACCTGACCGAGGCCGAGGTGGCCCGCTTGCGCGAGTTTGTGGAGGGTAAGTACAAGCTCGAGGGCGAGCTGCGGGCTGAGGTGGCCGCCAACATCAAGCGGCTGATGGATATCGGTTGCTACCGGGGTCTGCGTCACCGCCGGGGGATGCCGGTGCGGGGACAGCGCACCCGCACCAATGCCCGTACCCGCAAAGGGCCCCGCAAAACGGTGGCAGGGAAGAAGAAAGCGCCCCGCAAGTAACAAAGCGCCAGCGGAGACTCCAGGTGCCCTGCGCCTTTGCGCGGGCTAGAACGAGGAGAGTATGGCCGAGAAGAAAACTACAGGTCGGAAGAAAAAGGTCAAGCGTCAGGTGCCCTCTGGGAAGGCCTTTATCCACGCTTCGTACAACAACACCATCGTCACCATAACCGACCCCGAGGGTAACCCGGTCACCTGGTCCTCGGGTGGGGTGATTGGCTACAAGGGCAGCCGCAAGGGCACCCCATACGCCGCCCAGCTTGCCGCTATGGATGCGGCCAAGAAGGCCCAGGGCTTTGGCATGACCAGCGTGGAGGTGGTGGTGCGGGGTACCGGGGCGGGCCGTGAGCAGGCCATACGGGCCTTGCAGGCCAGCGGGTTGCAGGTGCGCTCAATTGTGGATGACACGCCGGTGCCCCACAACGGCTGCCGCCCGCGCAAGAAGTTTCGCAAAGCGGTCTAGAGGCTTTTTCGCAGGGGTGAAACTTTGGTTCCCTGTTTCACCCCGTCTTCCTGGGAACCCGGAAGCTTTAGCTGCCGCATGAGGAGAGAGAATGGGTCGCTATAGAGGACCAATCGTAAAAGTGGCGCGTCACCTTGGGGTGAACATCGCCGAGACCGAGAAGGTACAGAAGTATCTTGACCGCCGCCCGTACGCTCCTGGCCAGCATGGGCAGAAGCGCAAGGGACGCCCTTCCGACTACGCGGTGCGCCTGCGTGAAAAGCAGAAGCTGCGCTTCATCTACAACCTGTCGGAGACCCAGTTCCGCAACCTCTTTGAGGAGGCCAGCCGCAAGAAGGGGGTGACGGGCACCGTCTTCCTGCAGCTCCTGGAGAGCCGGCTGGACAACGTGGTCTTCCGCATGGGGATTGCCTCCACCCGGCGCCAAGCCCGGCAGTTTGTGCGCCACGGGCACATCCTGGTCAACGGGCGCCGGGTAACCCTCCCGGGCTACCGGCTTAGGCCGGGGGATGAGGTGAGGGTTTCGGAGCGGGCCAAGAAGATGGAGTTCATCATTCAAAACGTCGAGCGCTTCAAGAACCGCAAGGCCTTCCCCTGGCTCGAGTTCAACCCCGAGACCATGACCGGCAAATTCCTGCGCCTACCTGAGCGGGAGATGCTCTCGTTGCCGGTCAACGAGCAGCTCGTGATCGAGTTCTACTCCCGATAGTCCGCGCCATCGGAGCCGACCGCGCCTCCGGAGGAGGTCAATTTGGAAACCACCAAGACCAAAGCCCCTGTCTTCAATGCCCGTATTGACGGCAACTACGGCGAATTCGTGCTCGAGCCCCTCGAGCGGGGCTTCGGCGTGACTTTGGGGAACCCTCTGCGTCGCATTCTCCTCTCCTCAATTCCGGGCACCGCTGTCACCAGCGTGTACATCGAGGATGTGCTGCATGAATTCTCCCCAATCCCTGGGGTCAAGGAGGACGCCATGCAGCTCATCCTGAACCTCAAGGAGCTGGTGGTGCGCTTCGCACAGCCGGGCAGCGGGCCCAAGATCCTGACCCTGCGGGCCACCGGGCCCAGGGTGATTTACGCCCGCGACCTCGAGTGCCCCCCCGATGCCGAGGTTGTCAACCCCGACCTCTACCTCGCTACGCTAGAAGAGAAGGGCAAGCTGGTGATGGAGATTCGGGTAGACGAGGGGGTGGGGTATGTGCCGGCCGAGAAGCATGGGATCAAGGACCGCATCTCCTCGATTCCTGTGGACGCTCTTTACTCCCCGGTGCGCCGGGTGGCCTACCAGGTGGAGGATACCCGGCTGGGCCAGCGCACCGACCTGGACAAGCTGACCCTGCGGGTCTGGACCAACGGGGCCATCTCGCCCATGGACGCTCTTCAGCGGGCGGTGACCATTTTGCGTGAGCAGCTCAGCTTCTTCGACCAGTCGCCGGTCATGCGCCTGGAGTCCAAGCCCGCCGCTGCGGCCCCTGCCCAACCCTCCCAACCGGCTCCGCCGCCCCCCTCCAGGGCGGTGGGGTTGACCCTGGAGGACCTGGGTCTGACCACGCGGGTGCTCCATAACCTCAAGGAAGAGGGGATTGAGAGCGTGGAGAGCCTATTGGCGCTCTCCGAAAAGGAGCTCAAAAAGGTACCGGGGATTGGCGATCGCAGCCTGCAGGAGATCAAGGACTGCCTGGCCCAGCACGGGCTGAGCATAAGGGAGTAGGTATCTATGCGTCACCGCAAAGCTGGTAGAAAACTGAACCGCCACTCGGCGCACCGGGTGGCCCTGTTCCGCAACCTGGCCAAGAGCCTGTTGCTCTCGCCGGAGGGGCGGATTGTCACCACCATTCCCAAGGCCAAGGAGCTGGTGGGCTTTGTGGACCACCTGATTACCACCGCGAAGAAAGCCCCCACCCTCAAGGTGCCGGAGGGGGTTCGCTTTACCAAGCGCCGCGATAAGGATGGGCGCGAGCTGCCCCTGAAGGAGGGCGAGCGCCTGGCCACTCCGGAGGAGCTGGCTGCCTATGCCCGACGCAACCACCTGCGCCGCCAGCTCCTGCGCGACCTGCACGACCCCAAGCTGGTCAAACGTCTTTTGGAAGAGATCGCCCCCCGCTACGCCGACCGCCCAGGGGGCTACACCCGGGTGTTGAAGCTGGCCCTGCGCCGCCGGGGCGATGGCACCCAGCTCGCCCTGGTGGAGCTGGTGAGCTGAGCGTTTACCTTTCTCTTCCCGCCCGATGGGCGGGTTTTTTAGCGATTGCCCGCCCGAATTCCCAGCGCCTCCAGGGCCTTCTCGAAGGGAAGGTCGCGCCCGGTGTTGGCCAGCTGCTCTATGGAGCTCTGTACCACGATGTCGGGAAGAGCCCGCTCGGGATATGGGGTGCCGTCGGCAAAGTAGGCCCGGTTGTAGGAAATGCTTAGGGCCCCGCCGTTGATCAGGTTGAAGGGGCGGGTGGTGGTGTTGCCAATACCCAGGGTGGGCACCCCGATCAGGGGGGCGACCCGGGCTTTTTGGATGGCTGCGGCCAGGTACTCCCCGCCCGAGGCGGTGTTCTCGTCGATAAGCACGGCCAGGGGTCCCCGCCAGCGGGCTAGGAAAGGTAGGTTGGCGCTTTCGGTCTGGCCGTTGCGGGTGATGGTCAGGCGCCCATCGCGGATACGGAACTCGGTGCGCTCGGTCTGATAGCGGTCGGAGAGGGCCACGTAGGCCTCGTCCAGGAAGGCCGCGGCGGCTAGAATCATCTCGTTGAGAAGACCGCCGGAGTTGCCCCGCAGCTCCAGAATCATGGCCCGGGCTCCCTTCTGCTGGGCCTCGCGCACCAGCTCGTGCACCCTTCGGCCCACCTGGCCCTGGGCGTCGAAGTCGGGGATACGGAGAACGGCCACCCCGTCGGGCCGGAGCTTGAGCGAGGGGAAGCGGGCCAGGTTGATCTCCCGCCCGGTGAGGGTGATCTCCAGCCGCTGCCGTTCGGGGCCCCGAAGGATGGTGAGGACCACAGGTCGTCCGCTCTGCACGGCCTGCACCAGGAACTGGGCGGCCTGGTTTTCGTCGGGAAGCTCATTTAGGGGGCGACCGTTGACGGCGATGATGCGGTCGCCGTACTGGAGGCCGGCCTCATCGGCAGGGCCTCCCTCCACCACGTCCACGATCAGCCGGTCGCGGGAGCCTGGGATGGGCACGTGGGTGATGCCGATGCGCAGGGTGCGGGAGGGGGCGTTGCCCTGGCGGCTTTCGCGCGCGCTGCGCAGGGCCTCGGGGCTCAGGTAGTAGGTGTGGTTGTCCCTGAGCTCCTCGATCATGCGCTGGATAACCGGCACAGCCTGGTCATAGGGGCAGCTCTCCCTCCTTGGGGCGCAGACCCGCTCCAGCTCCCCTTGGTAGCGGGCGGTGAGCTCCTTGAGGCTGAGGGTGGAGGGTCCGTTGTAGTAGAACTCCAGGTAGAAGCTGGCCTGGTCAAAGAGGTCCTGGGCGGGCGAGGCCAGAACCGGGGCCAGCAGAAGCGCCAGGGTGGCCAGAACTTTCCGCATAGCTTCACCTGCCGAGAAGTTGCAGGGCGCGCTCCAAAATCACGTCGCGTCCAGCGATAAGGGCTTCTAGGTCGTCTTCCATTGCGACGTCTGGGGTAACCCGCAGGGGGAAAAGGGAGCCGTCCAGGTGGCGCATGCGCAGCGAGGAGACCGCGATGAACTCCCCGTTGATGAGGGGGCCTTCAGCGCTGCCCGACATGCCCAGGGCCCCGGCGGTGGGCTCGCCCACCACCCGGGCCCGCCCGGCTTTTTGCAGGAAGTAGGCCAGCATCTCGGTGGAGTTGAAGGTGTGGCGGTTGACCAGCACCACCACCGGCAGGTGGGCCAGGTAAGGCGCTTTGAGGGCGCTGAGCTCCTCCTCGTCGCCGTTTTCGTACTTGACCTTTAAGCGGCCGTTTTCCACGGTATGGGTCTCGTCCTGGCCCTGGAAGCGGCGGTCGTAGATGAAGCCCCCACCCCCAGTGAAGGCCGCGGCGGCCAGCAGGGCCTCGGAGTCGTAGCCGGTCAGGGCGTCGCGCAGGTCGATGACCATGCCCCGGGCCCCGGCCTGCTCGGCCTGGCGGGCCGCGTCGTGGATGCGCTGGGCGGGGGAGAACTCATCGGAGCTGTAGAGGTGGTAGACCCGGAGGTAGGCGATGTTGCCGCGCAGCTCGAGCCTGGGTTGCATGCTGGCCTGGGCGACCCTGGGGGTCAGGGTGAGGCTGCGGGGGCTGCCCTGGCGGCTGTAGCTGAGGCTGATGGGGCGTTGGGCGCTCTCGGCGGCCTTGAGCCGGGCCAGGGTGGCGGGCTGGCCGGCAATCTGCACGATGAGGTCGCCCCGCCGGAGGCCCGCTTCGTGGGCAGGCTCGCCGGGGAAGGCCTCGGTCACCACCAAGCCCCTCGGGGTCTCGCGTACCCAGACCCCAATGCGGGGGGCTGCGGGCCCTAGGCCGGCGCCGTAGCGCTGGTCGTCGATCAGTTCCTCGCGGGTGATAAGGGTGGTGAAGGGGTCGCCGATATCCTTCACGATGCGCTCGATGACCTGCCGGGCCTTATCGTAGCCGCAGCGCTCGCGCTCAGCGGCGCAGAGCCGGTCCAGCTCGGGCTGGTACTGCCGCCTTAGTTCGCGGAAGGGAGGGACCTTGGCCGGGCCGTTGTAGTAGAAGCCGATGAGGAAGGTGGCCTGGTCGAAGAGACTCTGGGCGGGCGAGGCCAGCGCCGGTGCAAGGCCAAGCAGCAAGCCTAGGAGGGCCGTTCGCAGGGTCATGCTTCAATATAAGCAGGAAAATGTGAGGGCGATGGTAAACGGGCGCAAATTGTCTAAAAGCCAGGAGGGGCGGGCTCAAGGGCGAGCCACCCGGTCCGCACCCCTTCCACCACCTCGAAGCTGCTCAGGAAGGTTCCTGGGTAGTAGTAGCCCAGGATCTGGCGAAAGTCCCAGCCCAGAAGGGCCAGCCCCCGGGCCCCCCACTGGCTCAGGCCTACCCCATGGCCGCTGCCCTGGCCGTAGACCCAGAACCCTTCGAAGCGCACCCGGGTGGAGGGCAGCCCCAGCCCGCGCAGCAGCCGGGTGGCCTGCACTGCGTCCAGCTCGAGCGCCCCCTGGCTTCCAACCACCCTAAGCCGCAAAGGCCGGCCGCTTTCGCTGTAGAGGATTGGGGCAACAGTCTGCACGCTGCCCACTGAAAGGCCGAGCCCTGCCAGCCCCCGGGCCACCGCCTCGGGGGTAAGGGAGCGGCTCCAGGTGCTGTGGGGGCTTTGGGCGTAGGGGTCGGGGCGGGCTTGCAGGTAGGGGAGGCTATTTCCCCAAACCTCGCTTGCCGAGGCGGTGTAGCCCCCTGAGTCGGCGTGGTAGACCGCGGTGATGGGCCTTTGGTTGTGGCTTACGATGAGCCCGCGGGTGGCCAGCACGGCCTGGGTGTGCCTGGGGCTCTCGGCGGCACGGCCCAGATAGACCTGGCAGCGCTCGGAGGCGCAGAGGTCGTAGAGCCCCTGGGGGTTGAGGCGATAGAGGGCGAAGGTGCGGGCCAGGATGGCCTGGGCCTGGAGGACAGCCTCGGGGAAGGAGGCCGGCACCTCGGCAGGCACCACGCCCAGCAGGTAGTCCTCGAGCCAGACCCGGTTGATGAAGAGCAGCCGGCCCTCCTGGGCCACCACCAGCAGGTGGCCGCGGTAGCTGCGACCGTTCAGGCTGAAGCCCTCTGGGGCAGCGAACTCCACCCAGGGCCCCACCTCCTGGCCCTCCACCACCACCCCGCCGCTGCCAGCCCAGACCCGGAAAGCCCCGCCCCCCTGGGCCAGGCTGCCCCCAGCCCCCACCCGTTGGTGCGGGCCTATCAGCACCTGGGCTGAGGCCGCCTCCAGCAGCAGCGCCCGCAAAAGCAGGTCCTGTTGGCCCAGGGCTACCCCCAGCAGCGCAAAGCAGAGGGCAAGAGGACGCACCATGGGCCCAGTATAGCCCTGGGGCCCCGTCGGGGCGGTTCATCTCAGCCCAGCGGAATGAGGTGCCGGCCGGTGGGGGGAAGGGCCTGCAGCCGGTGCAGAACCTCCTCCCCCTGTTTGAGCAGGTACATGGGGAAGGGGTAGGTCCTCTCCTGCGGACCGGCGGGGGCCAGGTGGCGTTGCAGGCGGGCAAACTGGGCACCGGTGGTGTTTTCCTGGCGCAGGGCCCCCTCCAGCACCTTGCGCTCCAGGCGCTCGATTTCGTGGGCAATGCGCACCTGGGCCCGGTGGAGGGGACGGGCCAGGGTGGGGTCGGGCAGCAGGGTCCGGACTTTCTCCAGTTCAGCGCGCACGCGCTCTAGGTGGGTTCGTAGGGCCTGTACACGTTCGTCCTGCTGGGCCAGCACGGCCTTGAAGCTCCCCTCGGGGTCTTCCTGGAAGGCCCAGGGGTCGAGCCTGTACTTCTGCAGGATGCGGATTATGGGGGGCTCGAGCACCGTTGCCTGTAGACGGGGGATGATTGCAGGCATGCGCAGGCCGTGCAGGGCGTAGACCCCCCCCAGCTCGGCCACGTAGCGGATCTCGCCCGGCCCCACCACCAGCCCGGCGGTGGGCAGCACGCTGTCCTGCAGCACCGGCCGCAGGCCCGCGGCAGGGGTGAGGCGGGCGGGGTCCTGGGCCAGGATGTCCTCGAGCTGGGCTGGCGTGTAGCTCCTGGTTCCGTCCTCAAAGCGGCCGCTGCGGTAGCGCAGCAGGCGGCGCCGGCCATCCTCCCCCTCCAAAAACAGGTTGGTGGCGGCCTCGCCGCGGCCCAGGGTGGGCTCGAGGCCTGCTTGCCGCATGGCCCGGGCGGTCTGGTTGATGGCCTCGGCGGAGGCCAGAGGGTCTTCGAGCTCGCGCTTCAGCCCCGGGATGAAGAGGGGGGCCAGCTCGGGGGCCATGGGGTCGAAGACCACCAGGCCCAAAGGCCCCAGGAACTCCAGCAGCATTCGGGCGAAGACCTCGCCGAACCGCCACTCCCCCAGCATGGCTTGGCACAGCCGGGCCCGCACCGAGGCATCCCCCCCAAACTCGCTCAGGAGCTGGCAGACCGCGCCGGTATGGGGGCCAAAGGGAATTCGCCCTGCGGGGTGAGCAGAGGGCAGGTCAAGCGCCAGGCGGTAGATGCGCTCCTCGAAGCCCAGCAGCTCTACCTGCCGGATTTCGTCGGTGTCGTGGTCCTGCGAGGCCACCCAGAAGACCGCCACCACCGGCCGGTGGGGCTGGGTGTGCTGGGCAGCCAGCTTCAAGGCGGTGTGGGCCTTGTAGAAGGTGTAGGCCGGGCCGGTGAGCAGCCCAGCTTGCTGCCCTGCGACGATGGCCCGGCTCTCGGGGTGGGCGAGTTGCTGGGCGGCCCGAAGGCTCTCCTCCGGCGCCCCAAGCCGCCTCAAGTAGGCCAGAAGCCCCCGGCCCAGAGCCTCGCGCGGGGCCTCCCGGGGAGTGGAGAGCACCTTCGGCAGGTCTTCTGGGCCGAAGGGCAGAAAGAGGCGCAGGGCGTCCGGCATAACCAGGGGATTCTAACGCCTTTCCTGGAACAAGATGCTGCGGCTTGTCACAGCGCCACCTGCCGCAGGGCCTCGGGGTCCAGAATCAGGATGCGCCGATAGCCCAGCTCGATGGCATCGCTCATGGCCAGCTCGCCCAGCACCTTGGTGATGGTCTCGCGCGTGGAACCTGCCAGGTGGGCCAGGTCTTGGTGGGAAAGGGTCACCTCCAGTCCGCCCTCGCCCTTGCGCATGGCCGTGAGCAGGGCCTTGGCCAGCCGGGGCAGCACCTCTTTGAAGCGGAGGTCGCGCAGGCGCTCCTCGGCCTTGCGCAGCCGGTGGGAGAGCAGCTTTACGAAGGCCATCTGGACCTCGGGAAAGCGGCTGGTGAGGCGCTGCAGGTCCTCACGGCTGGCCGAGAGCAGCTCTGAGTCCACCAGGGCCTCGGCGAAAACCCCGTAGCGCCCCTCGGGCAGAAGGGCCCCCTCGCCGAAGATCTCCCCCGCCCCCACCACGGTGAGGGTCACCTCTTCCTCGCGCTTCCCTAGCTGGAAAAGCCGCACCCAGCCGTCCACCACGTAGTAGAGGGTTTTGGCCTCGTCCTGGGGATAGCAGATGTAGCTGCCCCGCCGGGCGGTGAAGCTGTGGAAGACCCGCTCGGCCTCGGCGCGGGCCTCCAGGGACAGGGCGGCGATGGCCTCCGGTATCATGCTTACCAAAATTTATTGCTTGGGCTGTGGCCGCATCTCAAGCGCAGCATACAAATTGTGTGCAGCCTACATTAGGGAAAGAGGGGCTGGCTCGAGGGGGGCAGCAGCCCGGCCGCCTGGCCCCGGCGGAAGAGCTCGGCCACCGCCGCCTCGCCCTCGGGGCCCACATCGAGCGAGAACTCGTTGACGTAGGTCCGGATGTGGGCCCATACCACCTCGTCCTCCAGCTCCTGGGCGTGGGCCTTGATGTAGGCCACGGTTTCCTCGGGGTGGGCCTGGGCGTACTCGAGGCTGGCGCGCACCGCGGCGTCCAGGGTCCGGATGGTCGCCTCGCCCAGGTCGCGCCGGGCCAGGATGGCCCCCAAGGGCAGCGGCAGGCCGGTCTCCTCTTCCCACCACTCCCCCAGGTCCAGCAGCCTCACCAGGCCGTAGCGCGGGTAGGTGAAGCGCGACTCGTGGATGATGAGCCCGGCCTCGGCCTCGCCCCGCGCCACGGCGGGCATGATCTGGTCGTAGCGCATCTCTACCGGGATGAAGCCCGGGCTGTGCAAGGAGAGCAGAAGAAAGGCCGTGGTGTAGCGCCCCGGGATGGCCACCCGCCGCTCCTCTAGCCCTCCTATAGGGGCCCGGGCCACCAGCAACGGCCCCACCCCACGCCCCAAGGCCCCGCCCGAGCGCAGCGCCACGTACTGCTCGCGCAGGTGCCCGTAGGCCGCGTAGCTTATCTTAGTGAGCGGCAGCCGGCCCTCCAGGGCCCAGCGGTTCAGGGTCTCCACGTCTTCCAGCTCCTCTTCTATGGGGAAGGGAAGGGGAATTTTGCCGTGGGCCAGGGCGTAGAAGATAAAGGTGTCGTTGGGGCAGAAGGAATAGCCGAGTCGCACGGCCCCAGGCTAGCGCGGAGGCCGGGGGGGGTGTGTGCCTCGGCTGACAGCCCGCTGACCGCGGTGGGCCACAATGTAAAGTGTGAAGCAACAAAAACTGCTGCGCGATCTCCTCATTGGCGCGATAGGGGTGGCCTTTGGCTACTGGGCCGCCGGCATCCACAGCTAGGAGGGCTGGGCAGGGCTGCTGCGCGAGGGCTGGGTGGGGTTGTTGGTGGCCCTGGGCGCTGTGGGGCTGATTTACCTGGCCTTCCGCCGGGTGCGCTAGCGCTCCAGCAGGCTTTCCAGGAAGCCCGGGCGGAACTGCGCCGCCACCAGGTCGGCCATGGCCTCGAAGCGGGCCTCGAGGCCCCCGCCTTCCTGACCAAAAAGCCGCCCCAGAACCTCTGGATTCTCGAAGAGCCCGTGCAGGTAGAGCCCCAGGACGCTGCCCTGCTGGAAGTAAAGCCCCCCGCTCTCGCCGTGGCGAATCTCGTAGCCCGCTACCTCCAGCCCCTCCAGCGCCCGCCAGAAGCCGGTGAGCCCCTCCAGACGAAGCCGGGTGTGGCGCTGGATTTTTTCCGCTTTGAATACGGTCTCCAGCGGCAGCAGCCCGAGCCCCGTGTGGCTGCCGGGGCTTTCGATGCCCGAAGGGTCGTGGAGGGCCCGGCCTAGCATCTGCAGCCCCCCGCAGATGCCCAGGAGGGGTCTTCCAGCCTGGGCGTGGGCGCGCAGGGCCTCGGCCAGGCCCCGGGCCTGAAGCCAGGCCAGGTCGCTGGCGGTGTGTTTAGAGCCCGGCAGCACCACCAGCCCAGCCCCTTCCAGCACCTCGGGCTGCCGGGCCCAGACCAGCCGCACCCCCGGCAGGTGCTTGAGGGGCTCGAGCTCGTCCAGGTTGGAGGCCCGGGGGTAGGCCACCACCGCCACCGTGAAGCCCTGGCCCACCGGGCGGGCGTCGAAGACCCCGTCCTCCTCGGGCAGGCCGTGGTCCGGCCAGTAGGGCAGCACCGCCACCGTGGGCACGCCGGTGAGGGCCTCCAGCCGCTCGGGGGCGGGGGAGAGGAGGCTGGGGTCCCCCCGGAACTTGTTGAGCACGAAGCCCCGGATCAGCGCCCGCTCCTCTGGCTCCAGCAGGGCGTAGGTGCCATACAGGTGGGCGAAGGCCCCACCCCGGTCGATATCGGCCACCAGGAGCACCCGGGCCCGGGCTTCCAGGGCGACGCGCATGTTCACGATGTCGCTGTGCTTCAAGTTGATTTCCGCCGGGCTGCCCGCCCCCTCGAGGATGACGAGCTCATAGGCCTCCATCAGCTCGAGCAAAGCCCGCCTGACCACCGGCCAGAGCCGGGCCTTGCGCGCGTGCCAGGGCAGGCGCGAGAGGGCCGGGTCGGGCCGCCCCAGCACCACCACCTGGCTTTTCTGGTCGCCCTCGGGCTTGAGAAGCACCGGGTTCATCCGCACCTCGGGTACGGCGCGGGCGGCCAAGGCCTGGAAGTACTGCGCGCTGCCCATCTCGCCCCCCGCTACCACCCTTGCGTTGTTGCTCATGTTCTGGGCCTTGAAGGGGGCCACCCGCAGCCCCAGCCGGGCGTAGTAGCGGCAGAGGGCCGTGGCCAGAAAGCTCTTGCCGGCCCCGCTGCTGGTGCCCTGGACCATGATGGCCCTGCCGTTCATACCCCCAGCCTGAGCAAAAGGGCGTGGTCGTTCAGGTCCTCGAGCCGGGCGTAGACAGCCCCCATGGCCTCGGCCAGTTGGCGGGCCCGGCCCAGCGGGCTGGGGCCGGCCTCCGCGTCCAGCACCGCCGCCCGGCCCCGGATGCGTCGGGCCAGGGCCAGGGCCTCGGCCCAGGGGTCGCCCCCCTGGTGGGGCACGTTGGCCCGCCCGTCGGTGACCAGCACCAGCCGGGTGCGCTCGTCCAGGTGCTCCAGGGCCAGCGCCAGGGCGGCGGCCAGAGGGGTGCGGCCCCCGGCGGGGAGGTGCTCAAGGGTTCGCCGGGCCGCCTCCAAATCGCGGGTAAAGGGGAGGACCAGCCGGGCCCCGCTGCCGCGGAAGGTGATGAGGCCCACCTCCACGGGGGTCTCCTCCAGCAGGCGCAGCAGGGCCCCCTTGGCCCAGGCCATGCGGGCCTGGGCGGCCAAGGAGCCGCTGGCGTCCACCACCAATAGCAGGCGTGGGCTGGCGCGGCCTTCCTCGAGGCAGGTGTGCAGGTCCTGCCGCTCCAGCCGCTCGCCTTTGCGCAGGGCCAGGTGGAGCAGGGAGGCCCGAAGCGCCAGGCGTTCGGGCTCGGGCTCGAGCACCGCCCGCGCCGAGGGGCCCTGGGGGGCCTCGAGGCGCAGGGGGTGGGGGGGAAGCCGGGGGGCAAAAGTTCGCTCGAAGGCGGGGGCCTCCTTGGGGGTGGGCGCGGGAGGGGGGGGTGGGGGCGGGGAGGGTTGCTCGGGCAGCACCAGGGGCCAGACCGCCTCCACCAAGGCCCAGTCCACCTCCTTTCCCTCCCAGGCGGCCAGGGCCCGGGCGGCCCTGGCCAGGGCCAGGTCGGGCCGCAGGCTGCCAATGCCCAAGGCGGCCACCCGGCGGCTGATCTCCTGCAAAAGCTCGGGCGTCAGGGCCACCCCAGGGAGCCTGGCCCGGGCGGCCTGTAGCCGCTCCCGCAGGGCCTGCTGGGCCTCGTGGAAGCGGGCGCGGAAGCCCTCGGGGTTCTGCTCGAAGGCCAGGCGGCGCTCTACCGCCAGGGCCCGCTCCTCGGGGTCGGAGAGGCCCGCGACCTCCACCTTGAGGGCGAAGCGGTCGAAGAGCTGGGGGCGCAGCCGCCCCTCCTCGGGGTTCATGCTGGCCAAAAGCACGAAGCGGGCGGGGTAGGTGAGGCTGAAGCCCTCCCGCTCAAGCCGCCCCACCCCGCTTACCACCACGTCCAGCAGGGCGTCGGTCAGGTGGGGGGCCAGCAGGTTGACCTCGTCGATGTAAAGCACCCCCCCGTGGGCCTGGCTCAAGAGGCCCGGCTTGAGGGCCGGCTGGCCCGAGAGGGCCTTGTCCAGGTCGAGCCCGCCCAGCAGCCGCTCCTCCCCGGTGCCGATGGGCAGGTTCACAAAGGGGGCCCCTTCCGGCAGCAGCTCGGCCAGGGCCCGGGCCGCGGTGGTCTTGGCGCTGCCCTTTTCCCCCTGCAGAAGCACCGAGAGCGCCGGGTCGGTGGCGGCGAGCAGCAGGGCCTGCCGCATCCGCTCCTGGCCCACGATGGCGGCAAAAGGGTAGTTCATGGCGCCTCCCCCAGGCCTTCTAGCGCGGCCTCGCTTTCCAAAATTACCTCCCTCAGGCGGGCCAAAGTGTCCTCCCGGGCCTGCCAGAGCCCCCGCGCGCTGGCCTCCAGCAGCCGTTCGGCGATGGCCTGGAGGGCCCAGGGGTTGGCCGCCTTGAGGAAGGCCTGGATGCCCGGGTCCAGGGCGTAGGCCTCGGCCACCCCCTCGAAGACGAAGTCCGGCACCACCCCGGCGGTGGCGCTGTAGCCGAAGAGGTAGTCCACCGTGGCGGCGAGCTCGAGCCCCCCCTTGTAGCCGTGGCGCTGGACGGCCTGAAGCCACTTGGGGTTCACCACCCGGCTGCGGTAGACCCTGAGGATTTCCTCCCTCAGGTCGCGCACCCGGGGGCGCTCGGGGTCGGCGGAGTCGCCGAAGTAGGCCCGGGGGGCCTCGCCCCGCAGCGCGCGCACCGCAGCGATAAGCCCCCCGTGGTACTGGAAGTAGTCGTCGGCGTCCAGGATGTCGTGTTCGCGGTTGTCCTGGTTGTGCAGGGCCAGCTCCACCTGCCTCAGGCGCTCGGCGAAGGTGGCCTGGGCCTCTACCCCTTCCGCATCCCGCCCGTAGGCGTACCCCCCCCAGCTAAGGTAGACCTGGGCCAGGTCGGCCGGGCCCTCCCAGTGGCCGGTCTCAATCAGGTGCAGCAGCCCTGCCCCGTAGCTCCCCGGCTTGGCCCCGAAGATGCGCCAGCGGGCCCGGGCCTCCAGGGTTTCCAGGGGTTCTTGGCTTTCCTTTTGCAGCTCGGCCAGGTAGTGCTTGCGGGGGTAGTTTTGCTCAGGCGGCTCGGGAAGCTGCATCACCAGCTCGAAGGCTTCGTCCAGAAGGGCGATGAGGTGGGGGAAGGCGTCGCGAAAGAAGCCCGAGATGCGCAGCACCACGTCGATGCGGGGACGGCCCAGCTCGCCTAGGGGGATGGCTTCCAGCCCCTCGATACGCCGGCTCACCGGATGCCAGCGGGGGCGCACCCCCAAAAAGGCCAGCACCTGGGCCACATCGTCGCCCTGGGTGCGCATCTGGGCGGTGCCCCAGGCCGAGAGGGCCACCGTCTCAGGGTAGCGGCCCGTCTCCTTGAGGTAGCGCTCCAGGGTTTCCCGAGCCAGCCGCTCTCCTACCCGCCAGGCCCCGGGGGAGGGCAGGGCGCGGGGGTCCACCGCGTAGAAGTTGCGCCCGCTGGGCAGCGCGTGGGCCTGGCCGCGGCTGGGGGCCCCGGCCGGGCCCGGGGGGATGTACCCCCCTTCCAGGCCCCGCAGGAGGTTCTCAATTTCGTCGTCGGTGCGCTCCAAGGCCGGTACCAGCCGGGTGGCGGCATAGACCAGGGTCTGCCTCAGCTCCTCTAGCGCTTCCGGGTGTGCCAGGGGCGGGGGCAGGCTGCGCAGGGCGGCCTCCGGGTCGAGGTCCTCCTCCAGGGCCTGGTAGAGCTCCAGGGCCAGGCGCTCCAGGCTTTCGAGCACCTGGGCGTGGCTCTGGCCCAGGGGGTGGGGGGGGTCCAGGCGGCGGCCCTTGTGCTCTAGAAGGGCCTCGAGGTCGAACCCGTAGGCCCGCGCCAGGCTGGCCAGCCAGCCCGGCACAGGTCCGTTGGGCAGCCGGGTGAGGGCCCGGAGGGTCTCGGCCAGGGGGGGGAGCTGGCCTAGGATGTGGAGCCCATCGCGAATCTGGGCCAGCCCCAGCTCGCAGAGGTAGCCCTCGAGGTCTTCCAAAAGGTGGGCCACCTGGCGGCCCTCCATCTCAGCCAGGCTGGCGGGGATGCCTTCCGGGGTGAGGGTCTCGTCCCACTCGTGCTTGTGGTCGCCGTGGTCGGCGGAGAGCAGGCTTTTTAGCTCGAGGTCGGTCTTGAGCTGGGTCTCCTCTAAAATTTGCCAGATTTCCTGTTGCAGAAGGGGCAGCTTGCTGGGGTCGAGCTTTTCCAGAGCGTAGTACTCGTTCACCAGCTCGCTGAGGCGGGCCAGGGGGCCATAGGTCTCGGCCAGGGTGAGCGGTGGGGGCAGGTGGTCCACGATGGCGGCGTGGGCCCGCCGTTTGGCCTGGGTGCCCTCCCCGGGGTCGTTCAGGATGAAGGGGTAGAAAAGCGGCAGCTCGCCCAGCAAGGCGTCCGGGGCGCAGGCCGCCGAAAGGCCCACCCCCTTGCCAGGAAGCCACTCCAGGGTGCCGTGCTTGCCCATGTGCACGATGGCGTCGGCCCCGAACCCCACCTCAAGCCAGCGGTAGAAAGCGGCGTAGTGGTGGGTGGGGGGTAGGTCGGGGGTGTGGTAGATGGCATCAGGGTCGAGGCCGTAGCCCCGGGGGGGCTGGAGGGCGATGAGCACGTTCCCCAGTTCCAGGGCCGCCACCCAGTAGCTCTCCTCGTCGCTGTAGGGCTCTTCCTGCAGGTTGAGCTGGGCCAGGGCCCCAAGCCCTTTGGAGAGGATCTTCTTATCGGTCCTGAGCCGGCCCTCCCGCAGGGTGTAGCCCCGCTCGCGGGGGGTGCCCCAGAAGTCCTCCATGCGCAGGCGCAGGGCCTCGGGAAAGTCCCGGAACCAGCGCAGGTAGGCGGCGCGGGGGATGCGGACCACCCGGGAGGGGTCCAGCGGGTGGCGGGGATCGTAGCTGCCGGCGCTGAGGAGCAGGGCCATCAGGGCCTCGGGGGTCTCGGGCAGCTCGGGGAGGGTGTAGCCCCTGGCCCGCATGGCCCGCAGGAGCCGGAGGAGCGAGGCGGGGGTATCGAGCCCCACCGCTCCCCCCACAGCCTGGGCCTTGGCCGAGGCGTGGGTGAGCACCAGCGCCACCCGCTTCTCCGCGTTGGGCTTTCGCCTCAGGCTGGCAAGCCGCCAGGCCAGGCCCGCCACCCGCTCCATCCGCTCGGGCTCGGGGGCGTACAGCGGGGCCTGGTCCTTGAAGCTGATGGGCACCCCAATAAGCCGCCCGTCAAACTCTGGCAGGGCCACGTGCATGGCGGTCTCGAGGGGGTTCAGCCCCCGGCTGCTCACCTCCCAGGCTCCTTTGGGCATCCCAGCGGCGATGGCCTGCACCACCGGCACCCCCATCCGCTCAAAGGCCCCCTGACCTTCCCCCTGGGCGCCTAGGGCGAAGGCCAGGGTGGAGATCAGCACGTCTACCCGCCCCTCCAAAAGCCTCAAGGCCGCCGGGAAGCCCTCCTCCATGGACCGCAGCGAGGAGGTGAAGACGGGAAGAGCGTTCATGCCCCGGGCCTCCAGGGCCTCCACCAGCCCGTCTATGAACGCGAGGTTGCCTGAAAGGAAGTGAGCCCGGTAGAAGAGGATGCCGGCGGTGGGCCTCGAGGGGTCGCAGAGCCGCTGCCAGTCCTCCAGGCTGGCCCCCTGGGGCAGGCGGGGGTGGTAGAGGCCGTGCTCGGGCTGGGGCACGGGTGGGCTGTAGCCCAGGCGGCTTCCCAGTAGGGCGTCTGAAAGGTACTTGCAGAGCTCCACCAGGTTGTCCACCCCGCCGGCCATCAGGTAGGCGGTGGCCTTGCGCAGGACCTCCGGGCCCACGCTGGACCGCCGAGCTAGCTCTGGGGGAAACTCGCCCAGGCCGCTCACCAGGAGGAGGTGCTGGCCGTGGGCCCGGGCATGCTCCAAGAGGGCCGCTATGCCCGGCACCCCCTCCAGCGAGCCGTGCAGCCGCAGCAGCACCACCCGGGCCTCGCCCAGGGGGCCCTGGAGCCAAAGCGCCATCTGTTCGGGGGTCTTGAGCCGGTTGAGGCTCAGCCCCAGCACGGGGGGAAAGCCAGGGGGCAGGAGGGTCTTGGCCGCCTCCAGGGCCAGGAGGTCGGTGTCGGCGTGGGTCAGAAGGGCCAGGCCCGATAGCCCCCCAGGGGCTGGCTTCAGGGGGGCTGGGGGGGTCTGGTTGATTCCCCGGGCCTCCCAGTCGTAGAAGTTGAAGACGTACTCGGCCAGCTCGGGCGGAGGGGGCAGGAAGCGGTCGGCGGCCAGCATGGCCTCGATGTAGTCGAAGATGAGCCGCACCTGCCAGGGGGTATTCACCGAGTGGAACCAGACCGAGCGCCCGTCGAAGACCAGCGCGGCCACGTTGGCCAGCGCGCACGGGCCCAGGCAGCCCCCCCGGGTCAGGTGCACCACGTTGCGCAACCTGCGCCTGAGCCACTCCTCCTTGTAGACCTCGGCGGGCACCCTCGCGTAGCCCCGCTCGGTGTGGCCGCAGCAACACCCGGTGTAGCAGTAGCTCAGGTGGCCCCGCTTCTGCACGATGTGCACCGGGCGGCCATCCGGGCGCAGGACTTTCTGGCGGTAGGTCATGGCCTAGTGCTCAATGCCCCGCTGGGCCGGCACCCCGGCGTCGAAGGCGTGCTTCACCTTGCGCACCTCGCTCACGGTGTCGGCCAGCTCGAGAATCTCCTCAGGCATCCCCCGTCCGGTAAGCACCACGTGCACCCCCTTGGGGCGTTCGCGCAGGGTTCTCAGCACCTCCTCTAGCGGCACCCAGCCGTAGCGCAGGGGGTAGCTGATCTCGTCCAGCACCACCAGGAAGTACTCGCCCGATAGAATTAGCGCCCGGGCCTTCTGCCAGCCCGCATAGGCCAGGGCCGCCGAGCGGGCCAGGTCCTTGGATTTCCAGCTAAACCCGTCCCCCAGCCCCTCGATCTCCACCCCGAGCTGGGCCAAGGCGCGGTGCTCGCCGAAGGCGGCGCCCTCGTGCTTCATAAACTGCAGGATGCGGGCCCTGTACCCCCGCCCCACCGCCCTCAGCACCAGGCCCAAAGCGGCGGTGGTCTTGCCCTTGCCCTCACCGGTGTAGACCAGCACCAGCCCGCGCCGCTCGCCGGTGGGCTTCTGGTAGGGTTTTTCCCGTTTAGGCTCCTCCATGCTCACCCCCAGCGGAGCTCCCGTCGGGCCCGCCACAGCAGGTAGAGGAAGAAAGGCCCGCCCAGCAGGGTGGTGATCACCCCTACCGGCAGCTCAGCCGGTCGCACCACCGCCCGGGCGGCCCAGTCGGCCAGGGCCAGCAGAAGGGCCCCGCCCAGGGCCGAGGCTGGGAGCAGGTAGCGGTAGTCGCCCCCCACGAGCTGGCGCAGGGCATGGGGGGCCACGAAGCCCACGAAGCCGATGATGCCGGCCTGTACCACCGAGAGGGCGGTGAGCAGCGTGGAGAGGGCCACCAGCAAAAGCCGAAGGGCCGGGAGCGGCAGCCCCAGGCTGCGCGCGGTCTCCTCCCCCAGGGCCAGGGCGTTCAGGGTCCTGGAAAGCCCCCACAAAAGGGGCAGCGCCAGCAAAAGCCCCAGGGCCAGCATCCCCACCCCCCGCCAGCCCATGAAGCTGAGGCTGCCCAGGGTGTAGCTGAAGACCTCGCGGATGCGGTCGGTGTCCAAGAGCAGCAGCAGGGTGGAAAGGCCGGTGAGCACGCTGCCCACCACCACCCCGGCCAGGATCAGGTGCTGGCCGCTCTGGGCCCCTCCGGCCAGACTCAGGGTTAGCACCACCGCCAGCAGCGCCCCCAGGAAGGCCCCCAGAGCCGCGGTGGTGGGCAGGCTGGCGAAGAAGAGGCCGGCTCCGAAGCCTCCCAGGACCCCGCTCAGGCTCAGGGTGAGGGTGAAGCCGAAGGAGGCCCCTGCGGCCACCCCCATCAAGTAGGGGTCGGCCAGGGGGTTGCGGAAGAGGCCCTGGTAGGCAGCGCCAGCCAGACCCAAAGCAGCCCCCACCAGCATGGCCCCTAGCACCCGGGGCAGGCGCAGTTCGGTGACGATGGGGTTCTCGTGCTGGCCGAGCAGGGCCGCCACCACCTCGGCCGGGGGGATGTGGACCGCCCCCTGTCCTACCCCCAGGACCAGCGCTACGGCCAGGAAAAAGAGCAGAGCGGTGAAGACCAGGCCCCGCCGGGCTGCCAGGCCGACCCCTCCCCAGCCTAAATGCCCCTGCATGGCCTACCTGAGCTCAGGGTGGAAGCAGCCGATGAGGAGCCTGAGCCCCTGGGCCACGCGGGGGCCCGGGCGGGAGAGCAGGTCGGTGGCCTCGCCGCTGAAGGCGCAGATGCGGTTTTGCTGCACCGCGGGGAGGGCAGCCCAGCCGGGCCGGTTCTTGATGGCCGCCACCTCGGGATGGGTGACCACGATGACCTGGGGCCTCCGCTGCAGCACCAGCTCGGGGCTGATCTTGGGGAAGTTGCCCAGCTCAGCGGGGATGATGTTCTGCCCTCGAGCCTTTTCAATCAGGGTGCCGATGAAGGAGCTGGGCCCCGCGGTGTAAGGGGTGGGGTCAATCTCGTAGTAGACGGTGGGGCGCTCCTTGGCCTTGGCGGCCTGGCTTTCCAGGGCGAAGACCTCGGCCTGGATGCGGGCCACCAGCCGCTCGGCCTCGGCCCGCATCCCAAGCATCTGGCCGTAGACCCTGGCGGTGCGGAAGATGTCGGCGTAGGTCTGGGGCCGGGTGATGTAGACGGTGAGGCCGGCCCGCTCGAGGGTGTCCACGATGCGGGGCGAGTTCACAATTACCAGGTCGGGCTTGAGGGCCACGATGAGTTCGGGGTTGGGGTTGATGAGCCCCCCGGCCTTGGGCAGGTTGCGCACCATCTCCGGCCAGTTGGAGAACTGGTCGGTGGCCACGATGCGCCGGCAGGCTGCCTCGGACAGGCTGCAGATGGTCTCGGTGGCCGAGGGCAGCATGGTCACGATGCGCTGGGGTGGCTTTTGTAGGGTGATGGTGCGGCCCTGGTCGTCGGTGAGGGTGAGGGGAAACTGGGCTAGAGCAAGACCGAGGAGGAGTGTCAGCAGGACAAAGAGGGTTCGTTTCATTGTGGCTCCCTAAAGCTCGAGCTTGGATTTCGCCATGAGACCGGGAACCCCGTTCTCTCCCGTTGTGCGCGGGAGTCCTCAGTTGCGGCTCCTGAGGACTTCTCGGCAGGTATTCGGGCTTAGGGCCTTGGGCCCCTTACCGCTGCGCAACAGCGCCGGACTTTCACCGGACTTCCCCACTTTAAGGCTGGACTACGCGCCCAGCCACCGAGAGCGGCTCGAGCTTTGCTAAACCCTAGCGGGTCGCACGTTACAATTTAGCCTGGGCCAGGGGCTTTGGACAAGCCGGGCAACCGGGTAGCCTGGAAGGGTGCGCTATCTGAGGGTGCTCTGGCGTTTTTGGACCACGGCGCTGGCCGCAGAGCTCGAGTACCGTGGCAACTTCTTTCTGGCCGCTCTTTCGGCTTTGGGAGGGGCAGCCGGGAGCCTTTTTGGTATCTCGCTCCTCTACCAAGGCGGCTACCAGCCAGGGGGGTGGCGCTTTGAGGAGGCGCTGCTGGTGCTGGCGGCTTTTTTGATGCTGGATGGCTTTTCTCTGGTGCTTTTGTACCCCAACCTGGGCCGCATCGTGGAGCACGTGCAGAAGGGCACTTTAGACTTCGTGCTGCTCAAACCCATCGACAGCCAGTTCTGGCTTTCCTTCCGCAGCCTCTCGCCCTGGGGCCTGAGCGATGGGCTGATTGGCCTGGGGCTTTGGTTCTATGCGGCCGGGCAGCTAGGGCTGGGATGGATGGACCACCTGCGGGGTATTTTCCTTTTGGCTTCGGCCATGCTGATGCTTTATAGCCTTTGGTTCGTTATCGGCGCCACCAGCATCTACTTCGTCAAGGTGGCCAACGCGGTGGAGGTGTTGCGGGCTTTGCTGGAGGCTGGACGCTTCCCGGTGCAGGCCTTCCCCCCTGCCTACCGATTTGTCTTTACCTTCCTGGTGCCGGTGGCCTTCCTCACCACGGTGCCCGCCGAGGCGGTGCTCGGCCGGCTGGGCCCGGCCAGCTTTGGGCTGGCCGTGGGCCTGGCCCTGGCGCTCCTGCTGGGGGCCCGGCTTTTCTGGCGTCTGGCCTTGAGGAGCTACACCTCGGCCTCGAGCTGACCTAGGCGGGCTTGGTTTCGGCCTCTTTCCACACCGCCCGCAGCTTGCGCCAGACGGTGAAGCCCAGAAGCAGGGCGATGCCCAGGGCGGTCACCCCGATGACCCGGGGGCTCATCCCCTGCACCTGCAGGGCGATTAGATTGAAGACCAGGGTAATCGCCCAAAGGGTGAGGGTGGTGCGGCGCTGGGAGAAACCCCAGGCCAAAAGGCGGTGGTGGAGGTGGTCCTTGCCCGGGGTGGCCATGGGGTTCTGGCCCCGCAGAAGCCGCCTTATGAAGACCTGGGTGGTGTCCAGAATGGGCAGGAGCAAAAAGAGGGCGGTGGGCACCAGCGAAAAAACCGTGGTCACCTTGAGGCTGCCCAGAAGCGCGGTGGCGGCCAGCACGTAGCCGAAGAAATAGGCCCCCGCGTCGCCCATGATGATCTTGGAAGGGTAGAAGTTGTGGCGCAAAAAGCCCAGCGCAGCCCCGGCTAAAGCGGCCAGCACCAAGGTGGCCGCGGCCCACTGGGGATTTTGCGCCGAGACCGCCAGCAGGCTCATGGCGGTGATGAAGGCCACCCCGCCGGCCAGGCCGTCCACCCCGTCCATCAGGTTGATGGCGTTGGTGATGCCTACCACCCAGACGATGGTGAGGAGGATGCCCCAAAGAGGGTCCAAAGCGGTGCCAAAAGCGGCGTGGAAGCGGATGTCCACCGCAACCAGAAGAAGCGCGGCCAGAAGCTGTACCAGCAAGCGGAACAAGGGCGGCAGGCCGAACTGGTCGTCCACGAAGCCCACCAGCACCAGAATAGACCCCCCCAGCAGGATGGCCAGCACCTGTACCTGCACCTCCTGAATCAGGATGGGGCGCAGCGCGGTGGCGAAGACCAGGGCGGCCACCACCCCGGCGAAGATGGCCAGCCCCCCGGCGTTGGGCAGGGGTTCCCGGTTCAGCCGGCGGGCGTTGGGCTGGTCGGCCCAGCCCACCTGCAGGGCGAACTGCCGCACCCAGGGCATGAAGCGCCAGGTCACCGCCCAGGCCACGGCGAAGGTGAAGACCACCACCAGCCAACCGCTGCCGGTAGGGTTGGCGATGCCGATAGACTTGAGGAACTCTATCATTTGGTACCGTAGATGCGGTCCCCCGCATCGCCCAGACCTGGCACGATGTAGCCGTGGTCGTTCAGGTGGCTATCCACCGCGGCCACCACGATCTCCACCTCGGGGTGAGCTGCCTGGACCCGCGCGATGCCCTCAGGGGCTGCGATGATGCCCATGAGCTTGATCTGCTGAGCGCCCCGGTCTTTGAGCAGCGAGATGGCGTGAACCGCGCTTCCGGCCGTGGCCAGCATGGGGTCTACTAGAAAAACCCGCCGCTCGGCGATATCGGAGGGGAGTTTGCAGTAGTACTCCACCGGCTTCAGGGTTTCGGGGTCGCGGTAAAGCCCGATGTGGCCCACCCGGGCGGCCGGCACCAGCCGCAGGATGCCGTCCACCATCACCAGCCCGGCCCGTAGGATGGCCACTACTGCCAGTTTCTTGCCCGAGAGCATGTAGGCCGTGGTAGGGGTGAGGGGGGTCTCGATGGCTACGGGCTCGAGCTCCAGGTCGCGCATGGCCTCGTAGGCCAAAAGCAGGGTAACCTCCTCCATCAGCTCGCGGAACTCCTTGTTGCCGGTGTGTTTGTCCCGCAGAATGGCCAGCTTGTGCTGGACGAGGGGATGGTCCACTACGGTGAGCTTCATGCTGGCTGAATCGTAACACCGCCCCCAAAGCTAGGGCAACGCAAGGGGCTAGGCCCGCTCCTGGATGGCCTGGGCGGCCTCGAGCAGGGTGGAAAGGTCGGGGTGGCGCAGGATGTAGCCGTAGTTGCCGATAGCCCCCGCGAAGATGCCGCTGATGGGCTCGTGGTGCGCGATGAGATGGCCAAACTCAGCCAGCACCTGCTCGTGGCTGCGCTTGTAGGGGATGTGGTCCTTGCGGCCCACGTAGGCGGCGAAGTAGGGGTAGGTGGGCTTTTCCCTCACCCGGCCGTAGGTGAGGAGATGGGCCCACTCGCGGAAGATGTCCATGTCGTTGGCGTAGTTGAACATGTCCACCGTAAGCCCCCCTGGGGGGCGCAGGTTGACCTCCAGCGCCACCAGCGAGCCGTCCTCCAGGCGGAAAAACTCGAAGTGGAAGAAGCGCTCCCGCACCCCAAAGGCCTCCACCACCCTTCGCCCCGCCTCGCGCAGGTCTTCGGGAATCTGCCGCACCATGTAGTAGTAGAGGTCGGTGTCCTGGTTGACCGCTTCCATCACCCCTTTGGAGTACTCGAGCGAGCTGTCCAGCACAACGTTTCCATCCCGGTCGGTCAGGCCGTCGTAGGTGACGATGCGCCCCGGTACGAAGGCCTCTACGATGTAGTCCACCGGGGGCTTGCTGGCGATGTAGGCCTTGAGCTCCTCATCGTTGGTAATCTTGTAGGTTTTGGCTGCCCCCACCCCCACATCGGGCTTGGCTACCACGGGATAGCCCACCTCGTCCACAAAATCCTGCAGCTCAGCAGCGCTGCGGCAGATCCTCCCCGGGGCCACCCGCAGCCCGGCCTTCTGGAAGAGAGCCTTCATCACCGATTTGCGTTTTACCCGGTCCATGTCGGCTGGACGCAGGCCGGAGATGTTGAAGTCCTCGCGCAGCCGGGCCTCGGTCTCCAGCCAGTACTCGTTCAGCGAGTCGAGCCGGTCCAGCTTGCCGTAGCGGTGGGTGAAGTAGCCCAGCGCCCGCAAAAGCTCGTCGTAGTGGTGCAGGTCGGAGACCCGGTAGTACTCGGTAAGGGCCTGCCGCAGCTCGGGGCGCAGGTGCTCGTAAGGGGCGTCGGCCAGCCCCAGCACGTTGTGACCGAACTCGCGCAGCCGCGCGCAGAAGGGCCAGTAGTTGGGGGGAAAGTGGGGGGAAAGGAAGACCACGTTCACCGTCGTACCTCCAGGTCCTTGAATTGCCCCTAAGTATCCCCAAAGCCCTGTGCAAAGCGCAAGGTCCGCTTCCTTGCCAAAGGGCTGTGGGTTGGGTAGGGTATGGGGCATGAACCGATGGGCGAGGGCCGTGGGGGTGGCCCTGGTGCTCCTGGCCGAGGCGGTGGCCAGCGGGGTGGATATCGGTTTTTCGGTAAGCGGCGGGGGTGGTTTCATGGGGCATCTGGGGTTTTACCTGGAGGCTCGTCCGGTGGACCTCCGCAGCCAGTTGGTGGTAGGCGCACCGGGGGGGCTTTACTTGAGCGGGGAGGTGGTCTACCCCCTGCCCCTCTACCTTTGGTTGCGGCCCTACCTAGCCGGCGGGGTGGCGGTGGGCCTTGCCGCCTACACCGCTCCCGGCGAGCTACGCCTGCGTTTGGGCGAGCGGTGGTATGCCATGTTTTCGCTAGGGGTGCAGTTCCCCGAGCGGGGCTACCGACCCTACCTCGAGGTGAGCCAGGTGGTGGGCTCGGAGGGCTTTCAGCGTGTCACCGTGGGATTCATAGCCGAGCTGAGGTAGGGCATGCCGGGCTATGCCCCTCCCCGTCCCCTGGTGGTGCTGCACCGGGGGCAAAGCCGCTGGTATTCGCCCCTCCTAGCGGCCAGCCTCAACCACCATCTTCCCCTTTTCCTCTACACCGCCGAAGTCGGGTCTGGCCTCGAGGCCGCCCTGGGGGGCCTGGGGCCGCTGGGCCTGGCCGGGGCGGTGATCGAACCCCCCACCCTGCAGGCCGAGGCTGCGGGCCTGCTGGCCCATCTCGAGCCCGAGGCCGCCCAGGCCCGCAGGGTGGACCTGGTCCTTCCTGAGCGTACCGGCTGCCGGGGATTTTACCAGGAGCCGCTGGCCCTGGCCCGGCTGGTGCGGCGGTATGCCTTGGGGGAAAAGGCCCTCTGGCTGGGGCCTTTTCGGCCCGAGCTGGCCCTAGGCCTCAGGGGGCTCGGCCAGGTCTCCTTGCTCTGCGAGAGCTTCGCCCAGGGGGAGGCCTTTTTGAGGCAGCTTCCAGCGCCCCAGCGGGGGGTGGCGGTGGTGGGCGGGGCCCAGGCCGAGGCCGCCGCCCGCCACGCCGACCTGCTCATCTACGCAGGGGGCCCCCTGCCCCTGTTCCTGCTCCAGCCCTACCACCGCCTGCTGGCCCTTCAGGCCGCCCCAGCCGAGGCTTTGCGCCATATAGGTGAGTATCTGCCCCCGGAGGAGTGGCACCGCTTCTATCTTTCGGCTCTGCTCGAGCCCCTGGGCCACGCCCTGCCCCCCGAGGCCTTCTTGCTATAGGGCTAGTCGGCGGCCTGGGTCTTAGGTCTCTGGCGCGGTTCTTTCTTCAGGAAGAAGAGGAGGCCCAGCGCGAAGGGGATGAGGGGCATCCACAGGCTCGGGTAGGGGTAGAAGAGGGCCAGCGACAACACCCCCATCGCCCAGCTTTCCCAACGGCGCAGGGTGCGGCGGGTGTAGCCCACCGTGGCCGCGGCCAGGAAGACGATGGCTGCTGCGGTGAAGAAGAAGCGCTCGAGGATGATGAGCCAGCCCTCCAATCCCGGCACATTCTGCAAGACCGGCAGGACCAAAAGACCCGTCCCGGTGAAGGAGAGCAGGAAAAAGAAGCCGATGATGTACTTGGCCAGGGCCACCCGCGCGGCGTAGACCCCAGTCAGGATGGGGTTGGTCTTGAAGACCGAGGCGGCGGCGTAGCCCGAAAGGGCCACCGGAGGGGTCACGTCGGCCAGCACCGCGTAGTAGAAGAGGAACATGTGGGTGGCCAGGGTGGCGGCCAGGACGGCCTGCTGCTGTTCTAGCCCATACCCCTGGAAGTTGGCCGCGGCGATCTTGATGATCGCAGGGGCGGTAAGCGAGGCGGTGAGTACGTAGGTGGCGGTGGGCGGCACCCCCATCCCCAGGATTAGGCTGAAGACGGCGGTGACCAGCGTGGCCAGGAGCAGGCTTTCCCCCGAGACCTGCCCCAGGAAGATGGAGAACTTGGCGGGCAGGCCGGTGATCACCATCATGCCGAAGATCAGGTTGGCCGCTACGATCGCTGTGCCGATGGGGATGAGCTGGCGGAAACCATCAACCAAGCCTTGCGCGATTGGCCTCAGCGCTTCCCGGAGCTGGCCGCTGGCAGCAGCGGGGTAAAAGAAGGTCCCCACCAGGAGGCCCAGCACCGCCAGGGTTGCCGGCAGCACCGGCACATTGCCCAGGTTCCAGCCCAAAAGCAAAGGCAGCAGCGCCCCTCCAGCCGCCAGCCCAATCCCCAGGGGCAGCCCCAGGCGGTAGGCCGGGCTTCGCATGGCCTCGCTCAGGGCCGGTGGGCGCAGGGTGGGGTCGATGTAGCAGAGGACTACGAAGGCCAGCGAGGCCAGGTAGACCGCGGTGGAGACCTCGCTGCCCAAGAAGAGCATGGCCACAATCAGGAGAATGGGTATGAAGATGGTGCTGTAGCGCAGGGCATAGCGCCGGCCCAGGCCGATGTCGGCCCCCACGGGGGGCAGCTTGGCCTTGCGGGTGTAGAACTCGTTGAAGGTGAGGATACCCAGAAGGTACAGGAGCATGGGCCCCAGGGCCATCACCACCACCCACAGGTAGCTGATTTGCAGGATCTCCACCATCACGAAGGCGATGCTGCCCAGGACCGGGGGGGTGATGAGCGCGATGGTGCCCGCGGTGGCCACCAGGCCCGCGGCGGTCATCCGCTCGTAGCCCGCTTTTTCATAGAGGGGCTTGGTCAGGGTAGCCACGAACTGGGTGTCCGCGGCCCCCGAGCCGCTGAACATGCCCATGAAGACCGAGGCGATTCCGGTCACCCGGCCTGGGGTTTGGGGGGTGCGGCCCACCAGCGAGAGGGCGATGTTGGCCACCACCTTGCCCAGTCCCAGTGCCCCGATCAGCCCTGAGAGGATGGTGAAGTAGACGATGTATTTGGCCGAAACCCCGGTGATAAGGCCGTATATACCGGCCTCGGTTTCGTTGTAGGCCTTGCCCAGGATTAGGTCGATGCCGTTCCTGGCTCCCTGGAAGGTGCCGGGCACGTAGTGGCCGTACATGTTGTAGGTGAGGAAAATGAGCACCAAAGAGGGCATCACCGGACCCAAGAGCCGGGCCACCAGCCCCAGCACCAGGACGATTACGGTGAAGGACATGGTGATGTCCCAGGGGGCCGGAATCACCGCCCGATAGACCAGCTCCTCGTAGTAGCGCACCTGGTAGGCCCAGGGGGCAATGGCCAGGAGGGCCGCGGCCACGTCGGCCCTGCGGCGCAGGCTGGGCAGCAGGACCGGCAGCACCGCCAGAGCCCAGGCCAGGGTGGCCACCAGCTTGTTGACGAGGGGAATGCTCACCCCTGGGGCATTGGGTACCCAGAAGGTATAGAGAAAGGGCAGGGTGAGGAGGGCAAAGACCCAGCTACCTGGGGTGCGCCGGCCGGCGGGCAGGCGGGAGGTGATAAGGTAGCCCGCCACCAATAGCAAGAGCACGTGGGTGGCCCGGCGTAGCTGCACCTGGTCCAGGACATCTATGTTGAACCGGCTCAGCGGGGTGAAGGGATGAAGCACCAGGTATAGGCTGAAGAGCGAGCCCAGAAGCAGGATAAACCAGATAACCCGGTCCATCCGGGTGCGGCCCGCGGAGTCTTGGGGTAGTTCCATACAGCCTCCTTCGATTTGCGCGATTATACTTTTTGAGCGGCTATAGCTTCAAAAAAGCTCCCCCACCGGGTGGGGGAGCGGCTTGGGGGGTCAGGTTACCGGATGGCCCCCACCTCGCGCAGGTAGCGCACAGCTCCGGGGTGGAAGGGGATGATCATCCGCTGGTTGTAGAGGTCCACCGTGTTTTTGAGGGTGGTATCCCGGGCCGCGGGGGTGGCCGTTACCAGGGTCTGCAGGTTGCTGAAGACCGCTTTCATGATGGCCTCGGCCAGTTCCTCGGGCATGGAGGCTGGGCAGAGGAAGACGTTGCCGGTGAAGAGGGCGAAGACGTCTTTCTTGGTGCCGTAGACCGATTTGGGGAGCACCCCGGTGGTGATCACGCCGGGGAACTCCTTGAGCAGAAGCTGGGCGGTGGGGCCGCTGCGGGGCGAGTCCACCAGCTTGATCTGGTCGCCCTTGCGGGCCAGGCTCTGGGCCAGCTCGACCACGCTCGAGGTTGGCACCCCACCCACCCAGAAGTAGGCGTCGATGGTGCCCTCGGCCAGGGCCTTGGCCGACTCGGCGGCCGGCAGGCGCTCGCGCTTGGCGAACTCGCGCACGTCCACCCCGGCCCCTCTCAGGACCAAGAGGGCCAGGTTCTCGGTGGAGGAGCCCGGCTGACCGGTGGAGACCCGCTTGCCCCGCAGGTCACCCACAAAGTTGATCCCCGATTTCTCGGTGGTCACGATGTGGATGAGGCTCGGATACATGTAGAACATGATGCGCTGCATGTCGGCCTTGCGCTGGGCAAAGCGAGGCTCCTCGCCGGTGTAGGTGACCAGCGCCGAGTCGGTGGTGGCCAGGGCGCAGTAGTAGGTGTTGCTGCGGGGGTCGGTACGGTCGCGCAGCAGGAGCAGGTTGTCGTACGAACCACCCGTTTGCTGGGCGGTGGCATCGGCTACGCCTGCTTCGCTAAGAATCTTTGCGATAGCCTGGCCGTAAAAGAAGAACACCCCACCCGTGCTCCCGGTGGGGATCACCACCCGGGGGCGCGACTGGGCCACAGCGGCCCCTAGAACCAGCACCAAAGCGAGCACCACAAGTCTCCACAGTTTCATCTGGACAACCTCCCAGCACTGAAAGCCCCCATCGCTGACCTGCTGCGATGCGGGATTATCTTTCGGTCCTAGATAGTCTCAAGAATTCCAGACCTAGTGTCAAGGGGTGGTAAGCCCAGACTGACCGAAGGGTCAGTCTGGGGGTATGATGGAGGGGTGCTGGCGCTCGCCCTTCTGCGCGACCCCCGCTACCGTACCTACTGGCTGGCTTTGTTCCTCTCCCAAATGGGTACCTGGATGCAGGCAGCGACCCAGGGCTGGCTGGTGCTCGAGCTCACCGGGAGCGCCGAGCGGCTCGGGCTGGTGGTGGCCCTGCAGTTTCTGCCCTCGCTTTTGTTCTCGCTGCCGGCAGGGGTGCTTTCCGACCGTTACAGCCGGCGCAACCTGCTCTTGCTGACCCAGGGCGGCATGGCCCTGCTGGCCCTGGGCATGTTTGTCCTGATTGCAACCGGGTGGGTGCGCTACCCCCATGTGCTGGTATTTGCCTTCATGTACGGGCTTTTCAACGCCATGGACCTGCCCGTGCGGCAGGCCTACACAGTCGAGCTGGCCGGGCGCGAGCGCTATCCCGGGGCCATCGCCCTCAACTCCTTCGGCTTCAACGCTTCGCGCCTTCTAGGCCCGGCCCTGGCTGGGCTTTTGATCGCGGGGCTGGGTCTCGCCTGGAGCTATTTGGCCAATGCCCTCTCTTTTCTTCCCCTGCTCTGGGTGCTCTTTGTAAACCCGGCCCGGCCGGTGCGACGCGCCCCTGGGGGGATGGTGGCCGATGCCCTGGAGGGGCTGCGCTTCGTCTGGAAGGAGCCTTTGGTGCGGCAGGTGGTGGTCCTGGTTGGGCTCACCAGCCTTTTGGGCATGAACTTTCAGACCATTGTTCCGGCCTACGCGCGGCTCGAGCTGGGCCTCAATGCCCAGGGCTTCGGTTTCCTGATGTCGGCGGTGGGGCTAGGCTCGATTCTGGCTGCCCTAATCCAGGCCATCACCTCCAGGGCCCGCCCCTTGCGGGCGGTGCTGGGGGGTGCGCTTTTGGGCCTGGCCCTCCTAGCCCTGGGCCTGCCCCTGCCCCCTGGCTGGGCGGCCTTCTTTTTCGGGCTGGCGGGCCTGGGGATGATTACCACCCTCATCAACGCCAACACCACTGTCCAGCTCCTGGCCCCAGACCGCATCCGGGGCCGGGTGATGGCCATTTACTCCATGGTGCTTTTAGGTACCGGGCCGCTGGGCGCCTACTTTTCGGGCCTCCTCATCGATGTCTGGGGGGCCCGGGCCGGGGTGGCGGTGCTGGGGGGGCTGACGCTGGCCGCGGCCCTTTGGATGATTCGCTTTCCCTGGCCGAGGGTGCTCGCTCCTGCTGCTTCCCTTTCCAAGCTCCAGACCGCCTCCGACTAGTGCAGGGCCCATGGGCCCGGTATGCTGACGGGGTGGAGGTTTTGTCGGCCCTCGAGGCCCGCTTTGGCCTGCGCCTCACCCCTTTGGTGGGGGGTGCGGAGGCGCGCACCTTTGCCGGGGATGGGCTGGTCTTCAAAATCTACCCTCCGGAGGCCTCTGCCCAGCCCGGGGGCATCCTGGCTGCGCGACTGGAAGCTTTGAACATGACCAAGGCCGGGTTAGGGGACTGGGTGGTGGAGGCCTTTGCTATGGGGCAGCACGGGGTGCTGGTCACCCGGCGCTACCCCGGGGCCAACTTCACCCCCGAGGCCTGCACCCAGGCGGCCTTGGATGAGCTGGCCAGTTTTTTTGTGCGCCTGCACGCCATTGCCGAGCCGGGGGTGGTGAGCCGGGCCCGCCTGGAGGAGCGGCTTGGGCAGTTCGGCCGCACCCTGCACGACCTGCCCGAGGCCCAGCGGTTGGTGCGCTGGCTTTGGCCGCATATCGAGGAGGTGGCCGGAACCCCCCAGGCCTTCTGCCATCGCGATCCCCATGCGGGCAACATCCTCCTCAGGCACCCCGAAGCCCAGGGGGTGCCGGCGGCTTTATTGGTGGACTGGGTGCGGGCCCAGCCCGACGACCCGGCCCGCGACCTGGCCATCCTGACCACAGGAACCCTGGACCTCCTCGGGGAAGAGAGGGCCCGCGCCGTGCTGCGACAGGTGGTCTGCAGCTACCCCGAGCCGCTTCCCCTGTGGCGCCGCCTGCGCTTCTGGGTGCCCCTCACCTATTTGCACGACATCCACTGGTTTCGCACCAAGAACCCCTCCGGCTTCGCGGCGGCGGTGTCCGAGAAGCTGCCTAGGGCCCTTAGGTTCTACCAGGAGTTCGAGCCCAGGCCCTTCTAGCAAAAAAGCGCCACTGGGGTGGCGCTTTTGGTGGGCGATGTAGGATTTGAACCTACGACCCCACGCGTGTGAAGCGTGTGCTCTCCCGCTGAGCTAATCGCCCGGGGCCTGCTGTAGGCAGAAGTAAGGGTAGCACCCGCTTGGGGCGGTGTCAAGCTATGATGGGCGGCATGCAGGCCTTGCTGGTAAAAATTGGGGGCAGCCTGAGGGAGGCGGGGGCCATACTAGACGAACTTTGCGCCTACCCGGGGCCCTTGGTGTTGGTGCATGGTGGGGGACCCCGGATTGGGGCCTGGCTGGAGCGGCTGGGTTTTGAGAGCCGCTTCCACCAGGGGCTGCGGGTTACCCCCCCTGAGCAGATGGAGGTGGTGGAGATGGTGCTCACCGCCCTGGGCAAGGAGCTGGCCGAAGGGCTTTCGCGCCGGGGTCGGGCTGCGGTGGCCCTCTCGGGCCGGGACGCTTTGCTGCTGCAGGCGCAGGTGCTGGACCCGGCTTTGGGCCGGGTGGGCGAGGTTCGGGCGGTCAACGTGGACCTGCTCGCGCAGATGCTTCGGGCTGGACTCACCCCTTTGGTGGCCCCTATCGGACTGGACGACGCCGGCCCCCTCAACATCAATGCCGACACGGCGGCGGGGGCCATCGCCGGGGCCCTGGGGCTGCCGGCCCTTTTCCTGACCGACGTGGTGGGGGTGCTGCGCGACCCCCAGGACCCCACCAGCCGTCTGGCGCTGCTAAGGCGGGAGGAGGCCGAGGCCCTGATTGGGGCGGGGGTCATCCACGGGGGGATGGTGCCCAAGGTGGGGGCAGCGCTCCACGCGCTGGCCCGGGGGGCTCCCTGGGCCACCATTGCCCGTGGAGAGCCGGGGGTGCTGCGGGGGGTGCTCGAGGGCCACCTGGGCACCCGGTTGGTGGGCTAGCGGCGGGGCTGGCTCAGGAGCTCGCCCATCCGCCGGCGGACGGCCTCGAGCTGCGCCGGGTCCTTGGCCCAGTCGCGCATGCTGCGGGCCATCTCCTCGGCGGCGGTGCCCAGCCGCAGGTGCAGCCCCCGCTCGCGCAGCAGCCGCAGGTACTCGTAGTCCTCCACCCCATCCCGCACCCACTTGGCCCGGATGGAGGGCACCACCCGGTCGGGCCATCCCACGGCCTGGCCGGGGTAGAACCATAGGCCGTCTCCGTTGTAGACCTTTCCGGCGTCGAAGTAGCGCACGTCGGTCCAGGGGTCCTGGCCGCGGTCCAGATCGTAGTAGTCGGCGGCCCAGGCCAGGATGCCGCTAAAGCCTAGGTTGTAGGCCAAAAATCCGCTGGAAATGCGCCAGTTGAGGGGGCTGTAGTCTAAAAGCCACTGGGGGGCGTAGGGGGTCTTGGGGTTGAGCAGGGCGGTGTAGTACCAGAAGCTGCTGCCCCGGCGTCGGGCTTCTTCCCAGAGCCCGCTGCGCCGCGCTTCCTCGTACATCTCGGCGTTGAGGGCAAAGATATCGACCAGAGGCCTTCCGCTTCCGTCGTCCAGAAGCTCGGGCCTGGGGTATAGGGTGCTCAGGTGCAGCACCCCTGCGGCCCGCAGGTTTGCAGCCCAGGAGCGAATCTCGGCGAGGAGGTTTTGGGGGCAGACGTCGAGCTCGTCGAAGGTGAAGTTGTAGATGGGCACGCCAACCTGGCGGGCAGCCTTGGCCCGGGCCAGCTCGCTTACCGAAGGGGGCGGTTTGGCCCGGCAGGTGTGGGCGTTGGCCCCGCTCCAGAAGCCCAGGTCTATGCTGTTTAGGCCGTAGTCGCGCGCCAGCTCGGCCACCTCCTCAGCCTCGAGCCGCCCCGGCATCAACCGGTGCAAAAGGAGCTCCTTTCGGGCAGCCTTGGTTTTGGTATGCCAAAGGGGCACGAAGGAGAGGAGGCTGGGGCGCAGGGGGAGCTCGAAGTTCCACACGGTGAGGGTAAGCTGCCCCTCCAGGCTGCCGTTGCGCGCTATGACGCGGTAAGTACCCCGGTAGACGCCTGGGGCTGCCTCGCGCGGTACCCGGATGTCAACCCAGAAGGACTGGTTGCGCCCAGGGCTCACGTCCACCGGAACAGCCCGGAAGCGCCCCCCCGGGGCCTCGAAGGGGATGAGCGCGTCGGGGTACCAGCCCGGGCCTTGCGAGCGGTTGGTGGGGTCCAGGCTGGGGCTGGGCTCGCGCACCTCGACGTAGTGGGCTCGGTAGAGGCTCAGGTGCTCCTTCCCAATCACCCCTCCGGGGCCCCGCAGCTCGGAGACCTCCAGCCGGGCCTCCTTGATGCCCTTGGGCCCTGTGAGCACCACCTGGAACGACTCCACCTCGCCCCGGGCGGCGAACAGCTCGAGCGGCCGCAGCGGCCTCGGGGGGTCTTCCGGGCGGACGCGCTCCAGGGAACCCGCGGTCCAGATTTGCAAAGGCCCCCCGGGGTCGATTTCCACCACCGGGGCCGGGCAGGCCGCGAGCAGCCCCCCGAGTAGAAAAAGCGCCCATCGCCGCATCCCCCTAAGTTTAGCCAGGCAGGCCCGGAGGAGCGGTCTTTGGGTCGTTTCCGGGACCGTTATGCCCCGCTACGCCTAGCCCCCGATGCCCACCATCACCCGCTCGCGCAAGGTGGGCAGGGTATTGCCGAAGGCCGGTTTGCGGTCGGTGGCGATGAGAATGGCGTCCACCAGGGCCTCGACGGGGTTGGGGGCGGCGAAGGCCCAGGCGATGTCCATCTCCAGCTCGGTCAGGAGGCAGGGGCGGAGCTTTTTGTCGGCGGTGAGGCGGAGGCGGGAGCACTTGGAGCAGAAGGGCTCGCTCACCGGGTTGATGAAGCCCACCCGGCCCACGGCCCCGGGAATGCGGTAGACCCGGGCCGGGGCGGTGGGGTCGTGTTCCACGGGCTCCAGGGGGCCGAAGTGGGCCTCGAGGCGGGCGCGGGTCTCGGCCCCGGGCACAAAGCGGGCGCGGTAGAGCTCGGGGTTGGAGTTGTCCAGGTGCATGTACTCTAGAAAGCGCACCTCGAGGGGGTGGTGGAGCGAGAGGGTGGCCAGGGGGATGACCTCCTCCTCGTTCATGCCGCGGATCATCACCGCGTTGACCTTGACCGGGTGCAGTCCCAGCTCCCAGGCCGTCTCGATGGCCTCCCAGACCCGCTCCACCTGGCCGCCCCGGGTCATGCGCCGGAAGACCTCGGGGGTCACCGCGTCCATCGAGAGGTTGATGCGCCTGAGCCCGGCGGCCACCAGTTCCCTGGCCTTGCGCTTGAAGAGGAGGCCGTTGGTGGTGATGGCGATATCGGGGATGCCCAGCTCGGCCGCCACCGCAATCATCTGGGGAAGCTCCTTGCGCACCAAAGGTTCGCCGCCGGTGAAGCGCACCGACTCCAGCCCCAGCATCTGCATGGCCTGGAGGAAGTGGCGGACGTCCTCCACCCCCAGGCTGCCCGGGGGCTCGGCCTGTTCGTAGCCCAAAGGATGGCAGTAGAGGCAGTGCAGGTTGCAGCGCGGCGTGACCGAGATGCGCAGGTCTTTGATGAGGCGGCCGTAGCGGTCGATGAGTTTCACCCTGACCCCCGTGTTGCACATTCTAGCAACACGGGCCCTTGGGGCCTAGGGGGGCCTTTGGCTTAAGCGAGGGTCAATTGCCTACGTCTCCCCGCTGCTCTTAGCCTGTAAGTATGGGCGAGCAGAGGCGGGTTGGCCTGGCGCTGGGCGGGGGAGGGGCGCGGGGGTACGCCCATATTGGGGTCATGCGGGTGCTGGAGCGGGAGGGCCTTCGCCCTGCTGCCATCGCCGGCACCAGCATGGGGAGCCTGATGGGGGCGGTCTTTGCTGCGGGGCACAGGGCCGATGAGGTGCAGGAGCTTCTTTCCCGCACCTCGTTTTGGCGCTTTTTGGACCTCAACCCCTTTGACGATATGCTCAACTTCAGCGAGCTGGTGCGCTTTCTGGAGCCCCTTATTCCGCGCCGGATCGAGGACTTCCCCATTCCCTTGGGCATCACCGCCACCGACCTCATCACCGGGACCGAGGTGTACTTCTGCCGGGGGGATGTTTTCCAGGCCATCCGGGCCTCCATCGCCTACCCAGGGGCCATCAACCCAATCTGGGTAGACCACCAGCTTCTGGCCGATGGGGGAATCCTGAACCAGATTCCCGTGGACCTGGTGCGCTTCCTGGGGGCTGAGCGGGTGATTGCGGTGGACGTGACCCCGTTGCAGGTTTTGCGCGAGCAGCCGCAGAAGAAGAGCTGGTGGGCGCAGATTTTCCGCCGGGGTATGGAGGCCAATCCGGTGCAGAACGTCTACCGGGCGGTGGAGATCATGCAGATCCGCCTGGCCGAGGTAAAGCTGGCGGTGGCCCGGCCCGACCTGGTTCTGCGCCCCAAGCTCGAGGGCATCGGGCTTTTCAGCTTCCAGCAGCTCGAGCAGGCCATCAAGGACGGCGAGGCTGCGGCCGAGGCGGCGCTGGAGGCCATCCGCGAGCTGATTCAGGCCGAGGAGCCCTGAACCAACGGACGACTCAGGCCGAAGCGCTCCAGGGTACGGAACAGGAGGGCGCGGGCCTCCTCGTCGTCGGCGTAATTCACGCTATCGCTCGAGATGACCAGCACCGGTGAGAGGTCGTAGGTCGCTATCCAGGCCTCATAGAGCTGGTTCAAGGAGGCCAGGTAGGCCTCTGGGATGGCCTGCTCAAAGGCCCGTCCCCGCCGGGCGATGTGGGCCTTTAGGGTCTCGGTCGAGGCCCGCAGATAGATGAGCAGGTCGGGCTTGCGCAGGGCCGGGGCAATCCCCTCGAAAAGAGCCCGGTAGGTCTGCCAGTCGCGCTCGGAGAGGTGGCCCTGGAGCCGGAGGTTTTGCGCGAAGATGAAGGCATCCTCGTAGATGGTGCGGTCCTGCACCACGTGCTGGGCCGGGTTGATCTGTTCCAGGTGTTGCCTGAGCCGCTGGGCCAGGAAGAAGACCTGGGAGTGGAAGGCGAAGCGCCCCATATCGGCGTAGAAGTCGGCCAGGTAAGGGTTCTCGTCCACCGCCTCGTAGACCGGCAAGAGCCCGTAGTGTTCGGCCAGAAGCCGGGTCAGGGTGGACTTCCCAGCGCCGATGTTGCCTGCGATGGCGATGTACATAAGACCGCCCAACTGCGCTGCTTTCAGCTTTACCCGTTCCCAACCCTTTGGCAACCCAGCCGCCGGCGGACCTCCTCCACGATCCAGTCTTGAGCGGCCTTGTCCTCAGCGAAGTTGAGCTCCTGGGTCTCCAGCACCCAAAGGGGGTGGGGGTAGGTGGCGAAGTGCTGCTCGTAGAAGGTCTGCAAGCGCTCGAGGTAGGCAGCCTCGAGCCGCCGCTCAAAGACCCGGCCCCGCTGGCGGATGCGCGCCAGAAGGGTGGGCAGCGGGGCCTTGAGGTAGAGGGTCAGGTCGGGCACGGGAAGCTTGGGGGAGAGGCTTCGGTAGAGCTCCTGGTAAAGCGCCCACTCCTCCCCAGAGAGGTTCATAGCAGCGAAGATGGCGTCTTTGTCGAAGAGGTAGTCGGCCACCACCCCGTGGCTGAAGAGGCCTGGCTGGGCCAGGGGGAGGAGCTGTTTGTAGCGCGATAGCAGGAAGAAGACCTGCGCCTTGAAGGCGTAGCGCGGGGGGTCCTGGTAGAAGAGGGGTAAAAAGGGGTTTTCCTCCACCACCTCGAGCAGGCAGTCGGCTGCCAGCCGCTCGGCCAGCAAGCGGGCCAGGGTGGTCTTGCCCACCCCAATCACGCCCTCGATGGCGATGTACACAGAGCCTCCGGCTGGGCCGCTAACGGCGGGCGATCATGGTCACCGTAACCTCCATGCGCCGCCCGTTGCGCCATATGGTGAGATTGACCCGGTCGCCAGGGCGGAAGCGGGCGATGATCTGGGTGACCTCGCTGGCGTTGCGCACGGTGCGTCCCCCCACCGCCAGGATGATGTCCCCCAGGCTCACCAGCTTGCCGCGCGGGTCGCGCTGGGCGGGCCGCAGGCCGGCCCGGGCCGCGGGGCCGCCGGGCTGCACCTTCTCGATCATGGCCCCGCGGGTGGAGAGCAGCCCCACCCGGCCCAGCAGGAGGGGGTCCAGCTCGTCCAGGTCCAGAAGGGTGGCCCCCAGGTTGCCGCGTTGGGGCACCCCAAAGCGCTCGAGGTCGCTCACGCTCTGGCGCACCAGGTCAACCGGGATGGCCACCCCCACCCCCCCCACCCCGCTCAGGTCGCCCAAAGTGGCGTTGGCCACCCCCACCACCCGCCCCTGCAGGTCCAGCACCGGACCGCCGGAGTTGCCCTGCACGATGCGGGCGTCGGTGAAGAGCAAATCGCCTATTTCCGAGCCCACCTCGGGGTCGAGGTCGTTTTTTTCCGCTGCGGTGGGCCCGATGCCGGCCAGGATGCCATAGGAGGCCAGGTTGCGCTGGCCGAATGGGCTGCCGATGACTATGAGCCCCATGCCCACTTGCAGGTTTTGCGAGCTGCCAAAGGAGAGCAGGGCTGGCGCGGTGACCCCCTGCACGCTCAGGATGGCGATATCGATGCCCTTGTCCACCGCGAAAACCTGGGCGGGAAAGGTGCGCCCATCGAAGAGTTCAACGGTAATGTCCCGCAGATCCTGGATGACGTGGTAGTTGGTAACGATTCGGCTAGGGGCATAAAAAAAGCCGGAGCCGTTGGTGGGGCCCTCGCTGCCGGTCTGGGGGTCGCGCAGGATGCCGGTCACCTTGACCACGGCGGGCAGGGCCCGGCGGATCACCTCCGCCCGGGCCACCTCCTCAGGGGTAGTCAGGCGGGGGGCCTGGGCCAGGGCCAAGGCAAGAGCCCAAACGAGTAGAACGAGCGAGCGCATATCGGCAAACCGCACCCATTCTCATATGGGCCGGATGAGTAATCAATAGTGGGCTGTGTTTAGGTAAGGCCCCTGCCTTCCGCTTCCAGCCGGGCCAGTAGCCCCTGGCAGAGCCTTCGGGGGAGCAGAGGACCTTGGTAGACAAAGCCGGTGTAGATCTGCACCAGGCAGGCCCCCTGTTCCAGGCGTTCCCAGACGTCTTCGGGGCTGAAGATGCCTCCCACCGAGACGATGGGCAGCCGGCCCTGGAGCCGCTTGTGCAGGTAGCGCAGCACCTCGAGGGCGCGCCGGGCCAGAGGCCGGCCCGAGAGCCCCCCTTCCTCGGCCAGGGGAAGCCCCTCGCGCTGCACGGTGGTGTTGGTGGCGATGAGGCCGGCAAGACCGTAGCGCTCGCTTAGCTCGAGGATGTCGTCCAGCTCGGCCCAGGTGAGGTCGGGGGCCAGTTTGAGCAAAAGGGGCTTGCGCCCTTGCAAATACCCTGTGAGGGCCTGAAGTAGGGCCTCGAGCCGCTCTTTTTCCTGCAGGGCCCTCAGGCCTGGGGTGTTGGGGGAGCTGACGTTGAGGACGAAGTAGTCGCCATAGGGCAGCAAAAGGGAGAGGCTTTTCAGGTAGTCCTCGGCGGCTTTTTCTAAGGGTGTGGCCCGGGACTTCCCCAGGTTAATGCCAAGGGGCACAGGAAGGGGGCCGTGGGCCTGCCAGGCGGCGAGCCGTCTGGCCACCGCCTCGGCCCCCTCGTTGTTGAAGCCCATGCGGTTGATGAGGGCCTCGGCCTCGGGCAGCCGGAACAGGCGGGGCTTGGGGTTGCCCGGCTGGGGAAGGGCGGTGATGGAGCCGATCTCCACGAAGCCAAACCCCAAAGCCGGCCAGGCCCGCAGGGCCAGGGCGTTTTTGTCGAAGCCGGCGGCCAGCCCGATGGGGTTGGGAAAGCGCAGGCCGAAGGCCCTCACCTCGAGCCGTGGGTCATCTAGCCGGAGCAAGCGCTGGAGCAGCCCCAAAAGAGGCCCCCGCCGCGCCAGCCAGGCCAGCCCCCCCATCGCCCGGTCGTGGATGGTCTCGGGGTCTTGGCGGAAGAGCCAGGGCTTGAGGCGCTCGTACACGAGGCCTCAGCATAGCACCCGCTAGCGGTAGCGGGCCAGCAGGTTTTTGGCGATGATGAGCTTGAGCACCTCGCTGGTGCCCTCCCCAATCCGGGTCAGGCGGGCGTCGCGCCAGTAGCGCTCCACCGGGTAGTCCTTGGTGTAGCCGTAGCCGCCCAGGATCTGGATGGCCTCGTCGCAGGCCCGCACGGCCACCTCCGAGGCGAAGAGCTTGGCCTGGGCCGCGGCGTGGCCGTAGGGCCGGCCCGCATCGCGCAGCTCGGCGGCCCGGAGGTAGAGCAGCCGGGCTGCCTCGAGCTCGGTCTCCATCTCCGCCAGCTTGTGGGAGACCGCCTGAAACTCGGCGATGGGCCGGCCGAACTGCCTGCGTTCTAGCGCATAGCGAGCGGCAAAATCCAGCGCGGCCCGTCCAAGCCCCACGGCCATGGCGGCAATCCCAATTCGCCCCCCCTCCAGCACCCGCATCACATCGTAGAAGGCCTTGCCCCGTTCGCCCAGCAAGGCCTCCTTGGGCAGCCGCAGGTCCTCGAAGATGAGCTGGGCTGTGTCCGAGGCGTTGAGACCCAGCTTCTTCTCCTTGCGCCCCACCCGCAGGCCCTCGCGGGGGGCGGAAAAGGCGAAGGCCGAGAGCCCCAGGTGCTTTTTCTCGGGGCTGGGGGCCGGGTCGGTGCGGGCGTTGATCACGTACACCCCGGCCACCGAGCCCTGGGTGATGAACTGCTTGCTGCCGTTGAGCACGAAGCCCTCCGGCGTCTCCTCGGCGCGGGTGCGCAAGGAGGCCGCATCCGAGCCGCTTTCAGGCTCGGTCAGGCCCCAGGCCCCCAGCACCTCCCCTGCAGCCAGCCTGGGCAGGAGGCTCTCTTTTTGCTGCTCGTTGCCCGCCAGCAGTATATGGCCCACGCACAGGCTGTTGTGCGAGGCCACTGTGAGGGCCAGCGAACCGTCTACGGCAGCGATTTCCTCCACCATGCGGGCGAAAGTGCGGGTAGAGAGGCCAGCCCCTCCGTAAGCCTCGGGCACCTGGGCCCCCATAACCCCCAGGTGCCCCAGCCGGCGTACCAGGTCGAAGGGGAATTGGCCGCTTTCATCCCGCTCGGCGGCGGTGGGGGCCACCTCAGCCTGCAGGAATTCGCGCAGAGTGCCAATGATCTGGCGCTCCTCACGGTCGGGTTCGAACCAAAGCTCCCGGGGCCGTTCGGCAATCATGCGTTTTTCCTCCCAAAGCAAGTGTATCACTTTTTTTCCTGGGTGATGTAAATGCGTAACAAAATTGCCGCGCCTCCTCGCCTGGGGGGAAGGGAGTGGTATAGTGAGGGCATCGTGAATCCCCCACAGGGAGTTCGCGCAGCCTCGGAGGTTTAATGGAGTTGCAAGCAGGAGCAGTGGTAGAAGGTCGGGTGACCCGGATTACCGATTTCGGGGCCTTTGTGGAGCTCCCTGGTGGGGAGTCGGGGCTGGTGCACATCTCCCAGATTGCCCATGAGTTCGTGCGCAACGTTCGCGACCATCTGCAGGAAGGGGATGTGGTCTCGGTGCTGGTGCTGGGCCGGGACGAGAAGGGCCGCCTCGACCTATCCATCAAGGAGCTGACCCCAGCACCAGCAGAACCCCCCCGGCCCAAGCGCCTGCCGCGCCAGGCGCCCGAGTTTGAGAACAAGCTCAAGAGCTTTTTGCGCAGCTCCGGTGGGGCGGGCGGAGGAAGGAAGGCGGGTGGCCGCGGAGGGCGCAGGCGCCGCTAGGGCTCAGGCCTCATCGAGGCTCATGCCCATGATGCTGTAGCCCGCGTCCACGTACACCGTCTGGCCGGTGGTGCCGCTGGCCAGAGGGGAGAGTAGGTAAAGCCCCAGGTTGCCCACCTCCTCGTGGGTGATCATGCGCCCAAGGGGGGCAACAGCGCCGTACCTGGCCGTCATCTTGCGGAAGCCGGGGATGCTCATGGCGGCCACCGTGCGCACCGCTCCTGCGCTGATGGCGTTGACCCGGACGTTTTTCTTGCCAAGCTCGTAGGCCAGGTAGCGCACGCTGGCCTCGAGGGCTGCCTTGGCGATGCCCATCACGTTGTAGCGGGGCACCACCTTCTCCGCGGCGTAGTAGGTGAGGGTGACCAGGCTGCCCCCTTCCCGCAGCAAGGGCTCTGCCTCACGCGCCACCGCGACCAGCGAGTAGGCCGATACCTGCAGGGCCGTGTTCCAGTCGGCGGCGGTGGTCTCGATGAAGCGCCCTTCCATGGCGGCCCGGGGGGCGAAGGCGATGGCGTGCACCACGTAGTCGAGCCCACCCCACACCTGGGCCAGGTCGGTAAACATAGCCTTGAGCGCGGCCTCGTCGGTGACGTCCACCTGGTATAGACGGCGGTGGGGCTGGTCGGCGGTGAGCTTCTCCAGCTTCTCCCTAAGGCGCTCGCTTTGGTAGCTGTAGGCCACCTCTGCCCCAGCGGCGTGCAGCTTTTGGGCGATGGCCCAGCCCAGGCTGTGCTCGTTGGTCACGCCCATGACCAGGGCCTTCTTGCCGGATAGGTCGATGGCAACCATGACCCTTGTATCTTACCGGTTGGCCTCGAGGCTCTGCACCGCTTTCTCGGCAAAAGAGCTCTGCAGCGCAGGACATTCCTCCTCTTTACAAGCTTTGTCAGTCAAATGAAACTGGGTAAAGGAGGGGGTTATGCAAACGCTGGAAGGGGTGCGGACGGTGGGCATCCAGTGCGAGTGGGTTCCCGGCACCATGGACCGGGTTTGGGTACACCTGCCCGAGGGCGATGTGCAGGTCTCGCTGGAGCAGCTCCAGAGAATTGCTGGGACGGACGCGGTGCACGAGCTTTACCTGAAGGGCCTGGTGCTGCTCCCCTCAGAGTACCTCGAGTCCTTCACCCGGCTCTATTGACGGAATGCCCGGGCCGTGCTACCTTTGGGTGTCCCCCTAAAACCTACGGGTTTCGGTCGGACGTTGGGAGTAGTGGATGAACAAGGGTACGGTCAAGTGGTTTAACGCGGAAAAGGGCTACGGTTTTATTGCGCAGGACAACGGCCCGGATGTGTTCGTGCATTTTACGGCCATCCAGGGGCAGGGCTACAGGACCCTGCACGAGGGCGACCGGGTCGAGTTCGAGATTGAGCCGGGCCGCAACGGCAAGGGCCCCCAGGCCAAGAACGTGCGCCTGGCCTAGCCGGGTGTGGCTTGCAAGGCCCCCCGAACTGGGGGGCCTTCTTCAGGTCTGAAGAGCGGCACCTGCGCGGGTGCGCCCGCATCTTCAAAGCCCACCTGCCCCGCTGCGTTTTCAAACCGCTTGCTGCCTTGGGCTTTTGGGCCCACGGGGTTGGTGGTCAGCGGAAACCCCCTCCTCCACCTCTATCGCGACCAGCGCAGCCTAGTCTAGCCCACCACCGGCGGCTGGATGAGCTGGTTTGACGGAACTGGTGGGGCCCGGCGTAGTCTGGGGACGTATGCGCATTTTGGTTGCCAACGACGACGGGATATTCTCTCCCGGTATCAAGGCCCTGGCCTTTGCCCTGCGCGAGTTGGGGGAGGTCAGGGTGGTGGCCCCCGATGTGGAGCAGTCTGGGGTGGGGCACAGCATCACCTTTCGCCGGCCGCTGCGCTTCAAGCACACCGCTGCAGCGGGCTTCGGCGAGATTCCAGCCTATCGCGTGGACGGTACCCCAGCGGACTGCGTGGTGCTGGGAAGCCAGCTTTTGGGCCGGCCGGATGTGGTGGTCTCGGGTATCAACATAGGGGTCAACATGGGCCTTGACCTGACCCATTCGGGCACGGTGGCCGCAGCGCTGGAGGGCACTTCGCTGGGCATTCCCTCCATCGCTTTCAGCCTGGACGCCTCAGGGGAGGAGCTGCGTTTCGAGGAGGCGGCCCGTTACGCGGTGCCACTGGTGCGCTGGGTGCTGGAGCACGGGCTGCCGCCCAAGACCCTGCTCAACGTGAACTTCCCTAACCGTACGCCCCTGGGGCTGCGCATCACCCGGCTTTCCACCCACCGCTACGAGGACCAGGTGGTGGCGCGCACCGACCCCGAGGGGCGGCCCTATTACTGGTTGGCCGGTCAGCCCACCGCCGAGATGGAGGAGGGGACCGACTTTTGGGCGGTGCAGCAGGGCTACATATCGGTGACCCCCATCACCCTGGACTACACCGACTACGCCTTTGCCGCCTTGCTCGAGGGCCGGCTCACCCTGGAGGGGCTGTGCTCAGGCTAGCTGGGGGTAGGGTGCGGGGGCCCGCCGAAGCGATACGCTGAAGACCGAGCCCTGGCCCAGCTCGCTTTCCACCCAGACGCTGCCCCCATGGGCCTCCACAATCGAGCGCACGATGGCCAGGCCCAGCCCGCTGCCTCCGCGCTCGCGGTCGCGCGCCTTGTCTACCCGGTAGAAGCGCTCGAAGAGGTGGGGAAGGTGTTCCTTAGGGATGCCCTCGCCGTTGTCCTCCACCCGGAGCACCACCCGTTCTGCCAGGTCGTGCGCCACCAGCCGTATCCGGGTGGCCCGGGCCTTTATGGCGTTGGAGACCAGGTTGGCCAGCACCTGGTGCAGCCGCTCGGCGTCGCCCAGCACCCACAGATTCTCCGGAACCTCCACCTCGATCTGCCCCTCGAAGCTCTTGCTGTACTCCTCCTCGATTTCGTAGAGGACGGTGGGCAGGTGCACCGCCCCCAGCTCCACCCGCCAGCCCCCCCCGGTCTTGGAGAGCTCGAGCAGGTCCCCCACCAGCTTTTGCATCCGCTCAGCCTCCCGCTTGATGATCTCCAGGCTCTCCTTCTGCTGCTCGGAGACCTGGGTGCGCCGGAGGAGGTAGTTGATGTGGCCCAGAATGGCGGTAATGGGGGTGCGCAGCTCGTGGGAAGCGTCGGCCAGAAAGCGGCCCTGGGTTTCCCAGGCGGCCTCGAGCCGGGCGAGCATCCGGTTCAGCGACTTCACCAGCGAGGCCACCTCGTCGTGGCCTACCGGCTCGGGCAGCTTTTCCGGCTTGGTGCTCACCTGCTCGGCCTTTCGGGCCACCCATGCCAGGGGCTCCAGGGTCTGGCGCACCAGCCGAAAAGCCAGGACGCCGCCAAAAATGGTGACCAGCAGGGCGGTGACGAGGTAGGTGCGGGCAAAGTCGGTCAGAATGCTCTGGAGGCCCTCGGTAGATTTGGCCACCAGCAGGATGACCAACTGGGGGCCTTGGGAAATACCGGCGATCTCGGTTTGTAGCCGCTCGACCCGCGCCCGCAAGGGTATCTGGCTGCCGTCGGGGCGGGCGAGGGAAGTCTCGGTGTAGACCCCGCCGGAGCGCAGCACCTCCTCCAGGCTGCTTTCCGAGAGGTTCAGGCTGGCCTCGCCCAGGGCCAGCGACTTGGCGATGGGGATGGCTGCCCCTTGCAGGATGTCGCTGGCGGTGGGGTTGGGAAAGGGCACCCAGAGGGCCTGGCCGTAGACCGTAAGCGGGAGGCCCTCCAGGTTGCCCTGCTCGCGGATTTGGCGCTGTGCAGCCTGCGCGCTTTCCATGAGCTCGCGCCGCAGGTTTTCGTAGAGGGTGAACTGCAGGGTGCCGTAGACTGAGGCCCCGATGAGGGCCTGCGACAGGGCGAGAACCAGCAGGAGGAGGGAGGTGATGCGGGTGCGGAGGGTCATCTATCTGAATGATACGCGGGCTTCTGGTAGCCTTGGGCAGGATGGCGGTGCTGCTCGCGCTGTGGCTGGACTGGCGCTTCGGCGAGCCCCCGACTGCCTTGCACCCGGTGGTCTGGATGGGCCGCTACCTGGGGTGGGTGGGGCGGGGGTTGACGCGCCTTCCTCCGCGCTCTGCCTTTGCGCTGGGGGCAGTGTACTGGTGCCTGGGGGCGGGGCTTTTTGCGGGGGCCTATGGCCTTATGGCCTGGGGGTTAGGCTTCTTACCCGGGTGGCTCGAGCCCCTTTTAGCAGCCTTTTTCCTGAAGCCGCTCTTCGCCTTCCGCATGCTTTTGGACGAAGCCTGGGCGGTGGAGGCTGCGCTGGGCGAGGGCCTGGAGGCCGGGCGGGCCCGCCTGCGCCACCTGGTCAGCCGCAACACCGCTGAGCTTTCTGAGAGCGAGGTGCGGGAGGGTCTTCTGGAGTCGGCGGCTGAGAACCTCTCGGACTCGGTGGTGGCCCCCCTCTTCTGGTTTGTGCTGCTGGGCCTGCCCGGGGCGGCCCTCTACCGCTTCGCCAACACCGCCGACGCCATGTGGGGGTATATGGGGGCCTGGGCCTGGGCGGGTCGGTGGGCGGCCCGGGCCGACGACCTGCTGAACTGGGTCCCAGCCCGGCTGACCGCCGGACTCCTCTGGCTCGGGGTGCGGGGCCCCACCTGGCGGGACCTGGCCCGCGAAGCCCGCAAGACCCCTTCCCCCAACGCGGGCTGGCCCATGGCCGCGCTGGCCCTGGCCTTGGGCCTGCGCCTGGGCAAGCCTGGGGTGTACGTCCTAAACCCCCGGGGCCGGCCCCCCGGACAGGCCGAGGTGGCCGCCGGGCTGGCCCGGGTGGCCCGCGCTGGCTGGCTGGGTGCTGTGCTCCTGGCCGGAATAGAAGCCTGGCGCCATTTTTTGTAGCCTCTCTAACCTGAGACTTAGGCGATGATTGACGATGTTCTGAAGCCCATCCACGGCGGGACCGACAGCGGCCCCCCGCCCCGTTACGATTTCTCCACCAATGCCAACGGCCTGGGGCCCAACCCTCACGCCCTGCGGGCCATTCAGCAGGCCGACCCCAGCCGCTACCCCGACCCCCTTTACACCGCCACCCATGCCGCCTTGGCCTGCCACCACGGGGTGGCCCCTGAGCAGGTGGCGGTGGGTGGGGGCACCAGCGAGCTCATCCACCGGCTGACCCGGCTGCGCTACCTGCGGGGGCCCATGCTGATCCTACCCCCCACCTTCTCGGAGTACGCCCGCGCGGCCCAGCCCGCCGAGCTGCCCTTGCTCAAGGCCGAGGACGGTTCCCAGTTTCTGCGGCTTTTGCCCCAGGCCACCCTGGCCTTCCTGTGCGTGCCCAACAACCCCACCGGGGAGGTCTACGACTTTCTCTTCGAGGCGGCCGAGATAGCCGACCAGCGGCAGGTGGTGCTGGTGCTCGACCTGGCCTACTACGCCCTCTGCCAAAACCCCCCGCCCCTTCCCCCCACGGCCTGGCGGCTATACAGCCCCAACAAGGCCCACGGCCTGACCGGGGTGCGGGCTGGCTACCTGGTGGCGCCGCAGGACCTCACCTATTTCCGCCACATAGCCCCCTCCTGGGTGCTGGGGGTGCACGGGGAGGCCTTCTTGCGGGCAGCGCTCGAGCCCCCCTCCCAGGCCTGGTTGGCCGAGACCCGGCAGAGGCTCTGGCAGCTCCGGGCCGAGCTGGCCCAGGGTTTGCGCGCGCTGGGCCTCGAGGTCCAGGAAAGCCCGGCCAACTTCCTTCTGGTCCGGGTGGGGCAGGCCACCCAGGTGGCCCTGGCCCTCAGGGCCCGGGGCCTGCGGGTGCGCGACTGCACCAGCTTTGGTCTGCCCGAGTGGCTGCGCCTTTCAGCTCAGGTGCCGGAGGCCCAGCAGGCCCTGCTGGAGGCTTTGGCAGAGGTGCTTTAGGCGCCGGCCCCGGGCTGCTGCCGGTTTTCGCCGGGCTGGACGGGGGGCATCACCGGTTCGGGCAGCAAAAGGTAGCGCAGCACCTCGCCCACATCCTCCACCAGCTTGATCTCTAGCCCTTCCAGCACCTCCTTGGGCAACTCCTGGAGCTGGGGTTCGTTGTCCTTGGGCAGCACCACCTTGTGAATACCAGCCTGGTGGGCGGCCAGAAGTTTTTCCTTGACCCCCCCAATCGGCAGCACCTTGCCCCTCAGGCTCACCTCGCCGGTCATGGCCACGTCCATGCGGGCCGGGCGGCGGGTGAGGGCGCTGGCGATGGCGGTGGCCATGGTGATCCCCGCGCTGGGGCCATCCTTGGGGGTGGCCCCGTCGGGCACGTGCACGTGCAGGTCGTATTTGCTGTGGAACTCCTCGGGCAGGCCCCACTCGGCGCTGTGGGCCCGGAGGTAGGTGAGGGCGGCCTGGGCCGACTCCTTCATCACCTCGCCAAGCTGCCCGGTGAGGTTGAGTTTTCCACTGCCCGGTACCGCGGCCACCTCGATGGTGAGGAGGGTGCCGCCCACCGGCGTCCAGGCCAGGCCCTGGGCGGTGCCCACCTGGGGTTCGGTCTCGGCCCTGTCGGGGCGGAAACGGGGGATGCCCAGGTAGGCGGGTAGGTCAGGGGCGTCCACCGTCCGCACCCCTTCCCAGGCGCCCTCCAGCCAAAGCTTGGCCCCTTTGCGGGCAATCTTGCCCAGCTCGCGCTCCAGCCCCCGCACCCCGGCCTCCCGGGTGTACTCGGTGATGACCCGCATGATTGCGGCGTCGGTCACCTCCATTTTCCCCTCCATGCCCGACTCCTTGCGCTGCTTGGGCCAGAGGTACTGCCGCGCGATGGCTTGTTTTTCCAGGTTGGTGTAGCCGGGAATCTCGATGACCTCCATGCGGTCTAGGAGGGGCCGCGGGATGGTTTGGAGGTTGTTGGCGGTGGTGATGAAGAAGACCCGCGAGAGGTCGTAGGGCACGTCCAGGTAGTGGTCGGTGAAGGTGTTGTTCTGCTCGGGGTCCAGCACCTCGAGCATGGCGCTCGCAGGGTCGCCCCGCCAGTCGGAGCTCATCTTATCGATTTCGTCGAGCAGGATAACCGGGTTCACCACTCCGACCTGCTTCATGGCGTGGATGATCTTGCCCGGCATGGCCCCGATGTAGGTGCGGCGGTGCCCCCTTATCTCGGCCTCGTCGCGCACCCCGCCCAGGCTGATGCGGTGGAATTTGCGGTTCATGCTGCGGGCAATGCTCCGGCCCAGCGAGGTCTTGCCCACCCCGGGCGGCCCCACCAGCAGCAGGATGGGGGCGCGGTTGCGCACCTCCTGGCCCTGGGTGAGCTGGCGCACCGCCAGGTACTCCAGGATGCGCTCTTTGACGTCCTTGAGCCCGTAGTGGTCCTCGTCCAGGATGGCCCGGGTGTGGTTGATGTCCAGCACCTCGGGGTCGGCCTTGGTCCAGGGAACCTCGGTGAGCCAGTCGAGGTAGGTGCGGGCCACGGTGGCCTCGGGGCTGCCCTGTTGCATGCGCTCGAGCCGGTCCAGCTCCTTCAAGGCCTTGGCCTTGACCGCCTCGGGCATCCCCACCTCTTCGATTTTCTTGCGCAGGGCCTCCAGGTCGTTGTAGGCATCCTCTCCGCCCAGCTCCTTCTGGATGGCCTTCATTTGCTCGCGCAGGTAGTACTCGCGCTGGTTGGTGTCCATCTGCTCCTTGACCCGCTGGGCCACCCGCTTGTCGAGCTCAAAGCGCTCGAGGTCGCGGGTCAGGAGGGCGAGTACCCGCCGGAGCCGGGCTTCTAGGTCCAGCAGCTCCAGAATCTCCTGCTTTTCGGCCACCGTCCAGGTGGCGTGGTAGGCGATGGTGTCGGCCAGAACAGCCGGGTCGGTGGTGGCCCGCACGGCCTCGAGCTGGTAGCGGTCGAGCCTGAGGGATTTGTGGTTGGCCACGTACTTGTCGAAGGCGTCCTTGATCTCTTCTACCAGCACCCGGGTCACGGTTTCATCCGTGGTGAAGAGCTCGGCGTGGATCTCGCCTCGAGCCCTCAGATAGGGGCCTGGGATGTAGTCCTTGACCTCGGCCCGGGCCCGGGCCTCCACCATGACCTGCAGGGTGCCGTCGGGCAGGCGCATGGCCTGCTTGACCACGGCCTGTACGCCCCAATGGTAGAGGTCGCCTGGGGTGGGGTCGTCCACCTCCGGGTCACGCTGGGTCACCAGGAAGATGAGCCGATCCGCCCCCATGGCTTCTTCTACGGCGCGCTTGCTTTTAGCCCGCCCCACGTCCACCGGGGTGGTGGTATGGGGCAGGATGACCGTGTTGCGAAGAGGAATGACTGGTAGTTCTAGGCGCATAGGCTATTCATCTCCTGGGTTCCGCCTGGGGGGTGCATCGCTCGCTCGGCGGGTAGGAGCGATATGTACTTTAGATTTTACCGGGCCATGACCCTGGGATAGGGCCAAATCTTACACTTAATCTAGTTGAGCATAGAAGACTCAGATTTGACCCTCAGGCGCTGGGGGCCAGCAGGGCCGAGGCCAGGATGAGCAGGCCGGCCAGGATTCCGGTGATGGTGTCCAGGAGCAGGTCGCGGGCCCAGTTTTCGGCAGGACGCTTGGCGTTGTGGGGCATGGGATATGTATATAACATAAAAAACGGCCTGTCAATGCATAAGAATAGTTTTGTTTTTAGCGCCAAAACGAACACCCCGCGGGGCGGGGTGCTCCGAGCGAGGGATTCTGGGTTTTATTCGGCCACCACCGAGACCTTGAGCTGGATGGGTACCTCGGGGTGGGGTTTGTAGGGGATGGTGTAGCTGCCCAGCTCTTTGATGGGCTTTTCCAGGGCCAGCTTTTTGGGGTCGATGTGGATTTGGTGCTGGGCCTCGAGGGCCGCGGCAATCTCGCGGCTGGTGACCGAGCCGTAAATCTTCTGTTCGCCAGCCTTCACCCTGAGCACCAGGGTGATGGGCTCCAAAAGCTCCCGCAGCCGCTCGGCCTCGGCCTTGCGCTCGGCCGCCTTCTTGGCCTGTGCCCGGATTTTGGCCTCCAGGGTCTTTAGGTTGCTCTCGGTGGCCAAAACCGCGAGCCCACGGGGCAGAAGGTAGTTGCGGGCGTAGCCGGGCTTCACGCTCACCACTGCCCCCACATCGCCCAGGTTTTCCATGGGTTCAAGCAGGATTACCTTCATCCACAACCTCCTACTTGCGGACCAGCTTCTCGGTGAAGGGCAGCAGGCCGAGCACGCGGGCGCGCTTGATGGTGCGGGCCAGTTTGCGCTGCTCCTTGGCCGAAAGGCCGGTCCGGCGGCGGGGCAGGATCTTCCCCGTTTCCGAGAGGAAGCGCTTGAGAATCTCGACGTTCTTCACGTCGGTGAGGTCAAACGAGCCTACTGCAGCGGCCACTTTGGGCTTGCGGCTGCGGCGAACAATCTTTTCCTGCCGCTCGGTTTTGGCGGTACGGTTAGAAGCTTTCTTGCTCAAAACGGTAACTCCTCCTCAGGTGGAAAATCCTCCAGGCCTTCGTCGATGTCTACCTTGCCCGCACGGCCATCGGCTTTCGCACTCTGGGAACCGCCCCCACCTGATCTGGCGGTTCCGCGGGCAAGGCGCTCGAGGCGGGAGAGCTCTACCCGGGTAACGTAGCGCTTGCTCCCGTCCTGAGCCGTCCAGGAGTCGTTCACCAGGCGCCCCAGGAAGAATACCCCTTCCCCTTCTTTGAGTTCGGACGCGTACTCGGCCAGCTCCCGCCAGGCCTGGGCCTCGATGAAATGGGTCTTCTCCTGTTCGCCACCCTGGCGCGTGCTGTAGCGTTCGTTGACCGCCAGGCCCAGCCGGGCAACAGCGATGCCCTGGGGGGTGTAGCGCAGCTCGGCGTCGCGGGTCAGGTTGCCCACCAGCATTACCATGTTGAGCCCTTCCCTGAGCCGTTCCTGCCCCCGGGCGTCGGTGAGGGTGGGGTTGGGCTTGCCCTCCAGGTTGAGCGCCTCCACCCGCTCAGCCCGGATCTCCAGGCTGCTCCGCTTCTGCCCTTCCTGCTCCCAGGTGCGGTACTCTAGCCGGCCGTCCACGAAGACGGCCATGCCGGCCTTCAGGCCCTCGTTCCAGAATTCGGCCATCCTGCCCAGGAGCTTGACCCGGTGGTACCAGGGCACCTCGCGGGGTTGGCCCTGCTCGTCGGTGAAGAGGTCGTTGCCGGCCAGGTTCAGTTCCAGCACCGCCAGCCCCCCGGGGGTGTAGCGCAGCTCGGGGGTTTGGGTCAGGGCACCGATCAGGGTAACGCGGTTGAGGCCTCGAGCCATGGTTCTTGGTCCTTTCCGTCTGGGGCTTGCCGAGTTCCGCGCCGCTTTGCTCGAGGCTCAGAACTCACAGGGCTCACTTCTTCTGGCTGTTGCGCCACTCAGGGCGGTCGCGGAAGATGGCTACGCGACGCACGTGGTCGCGCAGGCGCAGCTCGCGCTCCAGCGCAGCGTTCTGGTTGCCGGCCATCTCCACAGTGTAGAAGACCACCCGGCCATCGGGGTCCTTCTGGATGGGGTAGGCCAGCTTGCGGTTGCCCCAGTCGTCCACATTTTTGATCTGGGCCCCGTGGCGCTCGAGGGTAGCCTTGATGCTCTCTAGCTCCTGCGCGGCCTGCGCCCCGTCCAGGTTGGGGTTGAGGACCAGGCTTACTTCGTACTGCGGCATGTTCACCTCCTCTCGCCAAGACTCCCCAGCTAAGCTGGGGGCACAAGGAAAATGAGCGACCCGCCTGGGTCACTAAGCCCTGAGTATAGCAGAAGCCCCTCTGCTGAGCCAGCGGGCTAGAGCTTGTGGCCCTCGGGGGCCTGGCCCTCGACCCAGTAGCCGCCGTCGGGGAGAAACTCTTTCTTCCACACCGGCAGGATCTGCTTGACCCGTTCGATGGCGTAGCGGCAGGCCTCAAAGGCCTCGGGCCGGTGGGGGGCCGAGACCACGATGAGAATAGAGGCCTCGCCGGGGTCAACCCGGCCCAAACGATGCCAAAGGGCAACGCGGCCCAGGCTCCAGCGCTCGCGCATCTCGGCCACAATCTGCCGCATTACCCGCTCGGCCATGCTGGGGTAGGCCTCGTACTCCAGGTGGGTGACGGGGAGGCCCTTGTTGGGGCTGCGGGTGGTGCCCAGAAAGCTCACCACTGCCCCATAGGGGGGGGCTGAGGCCCAGTCCACCCAGCGCCCCACCTCCAGGGGTTCATAGGTTAGGCCCAGGCTTTCCAAGTCGTCTCCTCCCGAGACGGGCGGTAAGAAGGCCAGCTCGTCGCCCTCCTGAAGGGGATCGTGGGGCTGGGCCAGGGTCTCATTGATAGCGGCCAGCCCCCCGCTGAGCCGGAGGGGGTAGGTTTGCTCCAAAAGGGCCTTGGCATCGGCCACGGTGGCTCCTGGAGGGAGGTTGAGCTCGAGGCGGGCTTCACCTACCTGTTCCCGATAGAGCCCAAACAGTAACACAGCCACGCGCATGCTGGAATTCTAAATGGAACTGGGTGTCCAGATGTTCGTGCTTTGCTTGATTTGTGGCCCCGAGATGTGAAGGGCGCCATGCCTCCAGACTGCAAGCACCGCTCTCTCTGACGTTCCGCCAAACGGGGTTCAGGAGAAGGCACGCGCCCTGGAGCAGCTCCTGCGGGACAACTCCAGACCTAGTCCAGATCCCGCTTCCCAGCTGGGAAAGACAGGGACCGCCCCTGCTGGTCGCACAGGTAGGGGCGGAGGAGCGCCTTGTGGTGCCGGTGGGCCGGGGAATTGCCTTCTCCGACGGCAGCAGCCTCAACCTGTCGTACCGCATACGGTTTGAGTTTGAGAAAGAGGGGACCCTGGTCCCTAATCTGGATCCTCAGGGCACGGTTGCCGCCTATATGGACAGGACCACCTCCTCTCGAATCTCAGGGGAAGAGGGTCCCCCTGGCAGACGGTGGGCTTAATGGACGGGGGTAGGGCCCCGTGACCTGATTCCGCCGGTTCGGTGCAGAGGGGCTTTGAAGGCTACTGAGCTCAAGGCGCGAGCTGAGTTGGTATCTCAGGTGAGGTTCGACGGTCTGTTCGAGCAACGCTGGAAGAGTGAGACGGTGATATCTGTGCTCAAACGCAAGTTCGGCGAGGGGGTGCGTTTTCACAAACCCCGCCTGCAGATGCGGGAGTGCCGGGTCAAGGCGTTGGTTTACAACGCCTACTGTTAGTCGGCTTGCTACATCTACGAGGCGTTGAGCCTCCCGTGGTGCGCCAGGGGGAAGTGGTCCTCAAGGCTCGGCGGGAGGTGGGCCTCAAGGCCCTGCGGAGCCGGCTCTAGAGCCAGGTTCCCTTCCCCGGAGAAGAGGAGGAACGCCAGGCTAGGGAGGAGGCGTGGAGCCGGGAGGCGTTTCCGGCCGGACATCAGCCTCATCGACCCTCCCCATCTGGCCAAGGAAGCCCTGAGGGTCTTCCAGGGGGCTGAGGAGGGGCGCTATCTCTATTGGAACCCCCTGTTGGCACCCATGGAACACGTAGACATCCCCCCCAGGCAGGATGTGAGCATCCTGCGAGCGGTTCCTCGGTCCCCCTAGGGATTGGGACCCCACGGCGGCGGCAGGTTCGGATGCCCCAACGGACGCATCCAAATAATTCCCTGGAGGCTGCTTTGCCCTCACTCTCGGGCCCCAGCCCCAGCGTGCAGGGAGGCCCAGGTCTCCCCGCGCTCGAAGAGGGGAAGCCCCCTGACCCTGGGTCAGGTGGAGGCCAGAATCTACAAACCACACTTACCCAAAATCAGGCACTGCGGTTATGTTTAGAGCAAGAACCGCCGTGCTTACCCATCGGACGTCCGTGATGAGGAATGGGCCCTGGTGCTGCCCTATTTGACCCTCGCCCCGCTGGAAGCACCCCAGCGCAAGTACGACCTGCGTGAAGTGTTCAACGCCCTGCGCTGGATGGTCCGAACCGGTCGCCCCACGACTTCCCACCCCCCATATCGTTCAGGCGCAAGCCTACCGCTGGATGAACCGGGGGTTCTTCCACGACCTGCGCATGCTCCAGGGCAAAGCCGCCCATCCCAGCGCTGCCATTACGATGCTCGCACCCTACAGTCCACCCTGCAAAGTGGGGGCGGGCCAGATACGATGGGCACAAGCGACGCAAGGGAAGCAAAGTTCACCTGGCGGTAGATACCCTGGGGCATCTGCTGGCCCTGGTAGTGACGGCGGCCAGTGAACAGGAACGGGCCCGGGAGCGCTCAGTCAACAGAGGTTAGCACCGGTTGGCTTTTTCGATTCTGATGACGGCGAAAACTGTGGGGCTCTTACGAACAGCTAGTTAGCAGGCTCTAGGGCAGCCGCCGCCTGATGGGCAGCAAAGCAGACCCAGGCATGGTCTCCTAGGCCCAGGCTCCCTTCTGCGTGCCGAAGGTTCCCCCGCTCTAGCCAGTTCTGGGCGCGGTTCACATTTCTGTTGTATTTCAATCCTCACTCCTAACTCAGACCGAAGCTTGGGTGCGACTCAAAAGAGCAGCGTAGTAAGCTATCGGCCCAGGAGGTCGAAAATCACCGGGGACTTAGAACTTCTTGTTGTTATATATTTAAAACGTGAGAAAAGCTGTTCCGGCTTCTCTTGCAGGCTTTCTTTTGGTTCTTTTGGGTGCTTGCGCTCCACAGCAGCAGTTTTCTTTGCAACAACAGTCTGCCCGAGGGGGCACGCCCGGCGAACCGGCTGCCCAGCAAGCCGTCTCGGTTCGTTGGAAGTGGTCAACCGTAGATCTTTCGGTTTCGGCTAGGCTCACGTCCATGGGTTATGGGAATAACCGCTTTGTTGCAGTAGGCTACCGGGGTTCCATTCTCTACTCCATTGATGGGCAAAGCTGGACTGCTACTACCAGCGGTGTATCAGCAGATTTGTCTGCTCTAGCCTATGGGGCAGGCCGTTTTGTGGTCGTGGGCGATGGGGGAAGGATTCTGGTCTCTACCGATGGGGTGAGATGGGAGGGGGCGTCCTCCGAAACTACCCTTCGCCTGCGGGACGTTGCTTTCGCGGATGGCGTGTTTGTTGCAGTTGGCAATCAAGGGGTGACCTTAATTTCCGCCGACGGGAGGACGTGGAGGCGGTTGAGTTACACCAATGCGGACCTATACGGTGTAGCTCGAGGTGGTGGTCTCTTTGTGGCTGTGGGTCAGGACGGAGAGATATATGTTTCTTCCAGGGGAGAAGTTTGGGAGAAGGTCGCCTCGCCTGCACGGGCTACCCTGAATGCTGTGGCGCATGGCAACAATCGTTTTGTTGCGGTCGGGGATAACGGTACGATTTTCGTATCTCAGGATGGGCGGCAGTGGTCCTTGGTTTCCTTGAGTGGTGCCCAGCGGCTAGTAAAGGTGAGCTTCGGAAATCAGAGATTTTTGGCGCTCAGCTCAGAAGGAAGGCTCTTTACATCCAGGGATGGCTCTAACTGGAGGCAAGAGGGCAGTGAAGAGGTGGCGGAAGTAGAGTCTATAACTTTTGCCCGCGAGCGCTTTTGGGCGGTAGGCCGGGACACCTTTATCGCGACTTCTGTAAACGGTGAAGTTTGGTCTGTGGTTTCTTGGATACCGAGGGATGTTTCTTTGAGCGGTGTGGGCACATATGGGAATGGGGTTTTAGCGGTGGGTAGACAAACCAGCTCCGGCAACGCGCTGGTCATGGCCTCGATGGATGGTTTTTCCTGGCGCAGGGTTTTCGTGGGGGAACGCGGCGCGCTTCGTGCTTTACAGGCCGAGGGAAACCGAGTCATAGCGGTAGGCGATGATGGACTCATTCTGCTCTCTGTCGATGGTAGGACATGGAGGAAGGTGTCCTCGGGTACCACTCAGAGGCTTAATGCTGTCGCCTATGGGAGCGGCTTGTTTGTGGCGGTAGGAAATAAAGGCCTTGTACTCACCTCACCGAATGGCGACATCTGGACACCTTCCTCCTCGGGCGTGACTCAGGACCTCCATGGCGTTGCTTACGGGGCCGGGCGTTTTGTTGCAGTTGGTGTGGGGGGCGTAGTGCTCAGCTCTACCGATGGGTTGGTTTGGAAACAGCTTTCTTCTTTGCCCTCAGGAGTGGGAAATTTCTACGGGGTGGCTTTCGGGGAAAACCGCTTTATAGCAGTGGGCCAGCGGGGGACCATTTTTACCTCAACAGATGGGGAAAACTGGTCGAGGCTTCGCCTTTCGGGGGTTTTCAGGGATCTGAGCCGAATTATCTACGGTGGTTATCGTTTTTTAGTCGCGGGGGAAGATGGTACGACACTTAACTTCGTGCCTGGGGCGACGTGGGAGCTTGTTTTGGGCATGCCCATTAGGAGGATAGTGGGGATGGCTTATGCTCCAGGCAGGTTCATTTTCGTTGGAGACAAGGAGGTAGCAGTTGCTTCGCCTTAGGGGGTGAGGTATGCGGAGATTCTTCTTGCTGGTCTTGTTTTTGATTTTCCCGCTTCCTGTGGTTTTCGCGGCAGAGGTTAGAAAGGCAGAGCCAGGGCAAGATTTGGCCCAACCCTACATCCCTTTGTGGGAACAGCAGATGAGGGAACAGCAGAATTGGCAAAGACTTGAGGAACAGAGGAGGCGTGAATGGGATTTTGAGCAGAAAAGACGGATAGAGGAAAATCTTTCTAGGGAAGAATGGCAAAGATGGTATAACGATTACCGAAATAATAATAATAGCGAGCAATGGCCAATATGGAATAACAACAGTGAGGGAAGGCAAAGTGGGCGGAGCCAGCAAAACGAGCAAAGGGTTAACCCCGCTGCTGCCTACGTCAGCAGCGGCAATGCCCATGTAAGGCAAGGCAACTACGATGCGGCGATACGGGACTACAACCGGGCGATAGAGCTGGATGGGCGGTACAAGGAGGCCTACTACAACCGCGGTATTGCTTACGCGGGAAAGGGTGACTACGATGCGGCGATACGGGACTACAACCGGGCGATAGAGCTGGATGGGCGGTACAAGGAGGCCTACTACAACCGCGGTATTGCTTACGCGAGAAAGGGCAACTACGATGCGGCGATACGGGACTACAACCGGGCGATAGAGCTGGATGGGCGGTACAAGGAGGCCTACTACAACCGCGGTATTGCTTACGCGAGAAAGGGCAACTACGATGCGGCGATACGTGATTACAGCCGCGCTATAGAAGTAGACCCAGCTTATGCGGAGGCTTACTTGCAGCGTGGGCGTGAATTCTACAACCGCGGAGATTTACAGCGGGCAGCGGAGGATCTGCGCCGCTTTTTGTCGCTGGCACCCCACCACCCTGAATTCGCCGAGGCGCAGCGGCTCCTGCAGCGGATTGCGGTGCGCTGAGCTTGGAGGCAAAGAGCACCACGCTTGCTTTAGAAGCCCGGGCAGTGCCGCGGGTTTGGGGAGGGCGTACCTTGGCCCAAAGGCTGGGCCTAGATTGCGCGGAGCCGGTGGGCGAGGTCTGGTTAGCCTACGATGAAAACCTCATACGCACGGGGCCGCTGGCAGGGATACCCCTTGCCGAAGCTTTGAAGATGCTTGGGCCTAGGTTCATAGGCCGGGTTCCCTACGAAAAGTACGGCCTCGAGCTGCCCCTTTTGGTGAAGTTCCTGGATGCGGCCGAGTGGCTTTCAGTGCAGGTGCACCCCGACGATGCCTACGCCCATACCAACGAGGCTGGAAGCGGATTCCACGGCAAGACCGAGGCCTGGTATGTGCTGGCTGGGGAGGGGGAGGTGGTCTATGGTTTGCGGGAGCCGCTGGAACAAGACACGTTGCGCCGTGCAGCCGAGGACGGTTCCATTTGGGACCTTTTGAGACGCGAACGGGTGGGGCCCGGCCAGGTGGTGGGGGTGCCCGCGGGCACCATCCACGCCATAGGGCCCGGGCTTTTGCTCTACGAGGTGCAGCAGCGCTCCGACCTTACCTACCGGCTCTATGACTACGGGCGGCCCCGCGAGCTGCACCTGGAGAAGGCCCTGGCCGTGGCCTGCCTGGAGCCCACCCCCCTTGTCCGGCCCACACCGCTGCCGGGCCATCAGAAGGAGGTGCTGCTGGCTGCGGAGGCCTTTGTGCTCGAGCGCCACTTTCTTCAGGGTCGCCGCAGTTTCAAAGCCCCCGAGACCAGCTTTCTTCTGCTCACCCTGGTGGAGGGCGGGGCGGCCTGGGCGGAGGGGCCTCTGGGTTGGGGCGATACCCTGCTGGTTGGGGCCGGTGAGCAGGTGGAGGTGGCGGGTGAGGGCATCTTCCTTGCGGCCTTCATGCCCTCCCCAGAGGTGCTAGCCGCCTGCCCTCCGGGCCTGCGGATGTGAGGCCTCGCGGGGTTTGCGGAAGCGGGGGAGGAGGAAGAGGGCCAACAGAACGAGCGGGAGGGAGATGAGCTGGGTGGCGGTGAAAAGCCCGATGCCAGCCTCCTCGTTCAGGTAGACCGGGAGCCAGAGCGGGTTGAGGCGGAAGGTTTCTTCGAAAACCGAGCGCAGCACGCTGTACCAGAGCACGAACTGCCAGAAGACATACCCATAGGCCTGCTTCTGCCGCAGCCAGTGGAAGGCAAGCAGGAGGAGCACCAGGCCGATGATGACCCCATAGAGCTGGGTGAAGTGCACTGGGCCCCGCACCAAAGCCTCCGGGGCGCAGCGGCCTATTTCGCTGATGTCATGGATGCCGGGGCAGACCCCGGGGAAGCCGCTGGCCCAGGTGGGCCAGGTGAAGCCGATGGGCCAGTTGGTGAGGCGGCCCACGGTGTCCGAGCCGTTCATGATGTTCCCTAGCCGCCCTGCCGCTACCCCCAGGGCAACGCCTGGAATGCTGGCGTCCAGGTAGGCCCAAACGGGGATTTTGTAGCGGTAGTGGTGGTAGATGAAGGGGATAAGCCCCCCCACGATAGCCCCATGAAAGGAGAGCCCCCCCTGCCAGATGTAGAGGGCGGCTATGGGGTTGGCGCTGAACTCATTCGGGCTGGTAACCACGTAGCCCACCCGGGCCCCCACCACCCCCCATACCACCGCCCAGAAGGCGATCTGCTCGAAGCGGTTGGGGTCCAGGCCCCAGCCCTGCAGCAGCCGCTTGGCGATCTCAAAGGCGGCGAAGATGGCCAGCACCAGGAAAAGCCCGTACCAGCGGATTTGCAGCGAGCCGATTTCAATCAGAACCGGATCCACACCCTTCCTCCAGTCTTTTTTTGAGCCGCTCGAGGGTGAACTTGCCCTCCAGCAGCACCTCTTCTCCCCGCAAAAGCACCGGTACCCGGAAGGTGTAGAGCTTTTGCAGCTCCGAATCGGTGTCCACGTCCAAAAGGCGGTAGGCTAGACCCAGGGCCTTGAGCAGCTCTTCGGCCTCCTGGCACAGATGGCACCCCTGGCGGCCTATGAGGAGAAGCTCCATCTGGAATCCAAGTATAGCCTCAGAAGATGGCCTGAATCACAAGTAGGCCCATGAGCAGGTGAATCAGAAACTTGCCCAGAAGCCCCCCCAGAAGCCCCAGCACGGCTCCCCAGGCCCCCCGCAGAGCAGCCTCGAGGGGACGCCCGGCCACCAACTCTCCTGCTAAAGCCCCTGCCCAGGGCAGCACGAAAAGGCCCCAAGGAGGAAGGACGAAGAGACCGGCCAGCCCTCCTAGGAAGGCGCCCCAAACCCCCTGCCGGCTGCCGCCGTAGCGGCGAGCGCCCAGGACCGCGGCGATGTTGTCCACCAGCGAGGAAAGCAGCGTGAGGACCCCCAGGACCCCCAAAAGCGGGAGCGAGAGCTCGCGGAAGCCGGTGAGGGCCTGGTGGAGGAGGGCTGCGCCCAGGATGATGAACCCGGCGGGCACCACAGGGATGAAGGTGGCCAAAAGGGCCCCCACCCAGACCCCCACGAACAGCCAGTCCAGCAGCCCTTCCACCGGCCCGAGTCTAGCACCCGCCCTCAGATGAGGGCCAGAGGGCGGAAGTCGGCCCCCAGGACCTCTTTGGGGCTCGCTGCAATCCAGTGCAGGGCCGTGGCGTAGACGTTGCGGAAGTCGGTCTGGTATTTGATGGCGTTGAGCTCGAGGTTCTCCAGGTCTGGCTCCTCCCCATAGAGCCCGCCTTTAACCCCGCCCCCCAGCACCAGCATCAGCCCTCCCTCGCCGTGGTCGGTGCCCAAGGAGGCGTTCTCGGCCACCTGGCGCCCGAACTCGCTGAAGACCATAATCAATACGTCCTTATAGCGGCCTATGGCCTTCAAGTCGGCTTGAAAGGCGGCCAACCCCTGGGCCAGATGGCCCAGAAGCTCGGCGTGGCGGGGCGGCTGGGCGGCATGGGTGTCCCAACCACCCAAGGTGGTGTAGTAGACGCTGCTGCCTAGTCCCCCAGCGATCATACGGGCGATATCGGCCAGGCCTTTTCCAAAAGCGTTCTCGGGGTACTGGGCCTGGTTTTTGACGCTTCTGAGCTGCCCGACCCGTTCCAGGGCAAGGCGCAGCGCGCGCATGGCCTGGCGCACCTCCTCGGCAGTGCCCTGGCGTATTCGGCGGGACTCCTCCTCGAAGGCGGCTTCCAGGGCTTTGGGCAGACGGATGCTGAAGGCATCGATGCTGCTTACTGCAGGGGCCGTGCGTTTCTGCCCCACTTGAGCCAGAGGAGTAGCCCCGCCCAAGAAGGTCTCGCAGAAGGGGTCTTCCTGTAGGTCCCCCCAGCGACCCAGCCAACCGGTCTCGCTCTTGCGGCTGGGGTCGGCGGTGTGCCAGATGGCGGTGGAGATGAAGTGGCTGCGATTGGGGTTTGGATAGCCTACTTGGGGGATAAGGGCCAGCGTGCCTGCCTCCCACAGGGGGAGCAAAGGGCGGAGGGCGGGGTGCAAGCCCAGCTTCTTGCCCCCCATTCCCAGGTCTAGGACCTCCCGCCGCGGTATGGCGATCTGGGGGCGCAGGCGGTAGTAGAGCTCGTTTCGGTAGGGTACAAGGGTGTTGAGCTGGTCGTTGCCACCGAACAGGTTGACCACTACCAGGATTTTGTCGGGCGATTGGGCAGCCAGAGCGGTTTTGGAGAGCAGGGAGGGGGCTCCCTGACCCAGGGCCAGGGTGAGCAGGGTTTTCTGGATGAAGGCGCGTCGGTTCATGAGGACCTCACAGGAGCTGGGCCTCGGGCTTGACCAGGGCAAGGGGGGTGTGGCCCCCGTCCATGAAAACCGAGAGATCGAGGCGGCTTTCCCGCCCCACGAAGGCCGCCAGCAGGTTGAGCCGGGCCAGGAAGGGCGACTCGGCCAGCCAGCCCAGTCCCCCCTCCCAGCCGGCCACGCTAGGGGGATCGAAGGGAATCTGCCCCATGGCCGCCAGGGCCTGGTACGCCTGCCGGCCCCCCGGAGTTTCTAGGTCGACCTGGCTGATTCCGGCTGCATACCAAAGCCCCACTAGGTACTCTATGGGGCTTTTGATCAGGCTGTTGCGGTGGGTGGGGCGGTAAAAGGCCTCGTGGGTAAAAAGCCAGTGTAAGAACCCCCGGGTCCCCTCGGTCTTCAGCACCTTAGCCCCCTCCTCCACCAGGCCCTCGGGGGGGTCGGGCGAGAGGTAGAAGCGAAGCAGCTTGCGACCCAAAAAGCGGTAGGTCTGGGGGTGGGCGGCCAGGATTTCCAGCACCTCCTCGCCCCTATGCACCCTCTTTCCCAAAAAATTTTTTGGGCCGCTATCGTGCCATGCTGGGCGGAAGACGAACTCGAAGGGCACGTTGGCGCTGGCCTCACGCGGTCGCAGGCCGCCCCGGAGCCGCACCGTCCAGCCGGTGAAGGCCCGGGCTGCTTCCAGGATGTCCTCCTCGCTGTAGTGACCAGGCCCCAGGGTGTAAAGCTCCAGCAGCTCGCGGGCCCAGTTTTGGTTGGGGTGCTCCTTGCGGCTTTCGGCGTTGTTGAGGTAGAGGAGCATCACCGGGTCTTGGGCGATAGCGGCGAGAAGCTCACCGTAGGGCCCGTAGCCCAAGCGGCGGAAGGTGGCGAACTGGTTCCAGAAGTCGATGCCCTGGGCCCCCATGGTCTCGCGGAACTCCGAGGTCAGGTGCCCATGCCAAAAAAGCACCAGCCGCTCGGCGGCTGGGGTAGGGGTAGTGAGCCAGTGCTGGAGCCAGAGCTGGGTGATCTCGCGGTGCTGCTGGGCCCGCTGGTTGCGGCTGGCAGCGGTCTGGTAGAGGGGGGCGGGGGCCGGGTCCTGCAGGAGGTGTTCTACAGCCGCCTCGAGGCCCATCTCCACCAGCTGCTCTGCTTCCGCCCTGCGCCCCCGGGCCGCGGCCCGCCTAAGCAGGTGCACTGCATCGGCATAGCTGAAGCTTGTGGCCATTGGCTCCCAATTTACCTGGATTCCCTTAAGAGCAGTCTGCCTGGGCCCCCAGGCAGATTTGGTCTGGTGGGCCGTGCAGGACTCGAACCCGCGACCTGGCGATTATGAGTCGCTTGCTCTAACCGACTGAGCTAACGGCCCAGGCGTCGCTTAGTTTAACGGGTTTTCGCTGTTTGCTCAACGTGGAGGCGGGTGTCGGTCCTGGCCGGTGAGCTGGTCCTCCAGCTCGCCGATGTAGGCGGCCAGGGTATTGCCGGCCCGTTCGATGTCCTCCCGGAGTTCCTGCTCGACCCGGTCTATGCGGGCCAGCACCTCCTGCAGGCGGGCCTCGAGCCCCGCTGGGCTTTGCGCCTTCAGGGTGGAAAGCTCCCCCTCGAGCCACTTCTTGAGCTCCGAAAAGCGGCTGGCCTCGGCCTCGTCGGCCAGCTTACGGGCTGCTAGGAGTTCACGGGCATACTTCTTGATTTCCAGCAGGGCGGCTGCCTCCAGGCCCACGGTGTAGAGGAAGTAAATCAGCACCAGCACCGCCATGATGCTGAGCATCAGGAGGCCGAAGGGCGCTGTTATCTGGGTGAAGAACAGGGAGAGGGATTTCTCCTCGCTGAAGACGGCCCAGTTGCGCCAGGCAAAAAGCCCCATCCCGGCGACGAGCAGCAGCAGGAATATGTTGCGCCCCCGCATTCCTATGGGATTATACTCCGGCCTTTTGGATGGGCTGGGAGCTCTCGGCGTCCTCGGTCAGGCGCAGAAAGAACTCTTCCAGGTCTTTGCTTTGGTGATGGCGCAAGAGCTCCTTGGGGGGGCCCAGGGCCAGCAGGCGCCCCTGGTGGACCAGGGCCACCCGGTCGGCCACCTGTTCGGCCAGGTGGAGCTGGTGGGTGGCGAAGAGCACCGCCCGCCCCTCCCTGGGGTATTCGCGCAAAAGCTCGCGCACCAGCCGGGTGGCGTGGGGGTCCAGCCCCACCATGGGCTCGTCCAGGATCAGGGCCGGGGGGGCGTGCAGCAGGGCCAGAGCTAGTGAGAGTTTTTGCCGCATGCCATGCGAGTAGGTCTCGATAAGGGAGCTGGCAAAGCGCTCGAGGCGGAGCTGGGCCAGGAGCGCTTCGATGCGCTGCTCGGCCTGCGCCCTGGGCAAGCGGTAGACCCCGGCGGCGAAGCGCAGGAGCTCCACCCCGCTTAGCTTGCCGTAGAGGTAGGGGCGGTCGGGCACGTAGCCGAACTGGGCCTTGGCCCGCACCGGCTCCCGCCATACGTCGACCCCGTTGATCAGCGCCCGCCCCCGGCTGGGCCTGAGAAGGCCCACCAGGGCCTTGATGGTGGTGCTCTTGCCTGCCCCGTTGGGGCCCAGAAGGGCCAGGGTCTCCCCCGGAGGCACCTCCAGGGAGAGGCCCTCCAGAGCCACAAAGCGGCCGTAGCTCTTGCCCAGCCCCTCGAGCCGGATCACCTAGCGCAGCTCCTCCAGAGCCCGGCGCAGGATGGCGTCCTTGTTCAGGTCCACCTCAGCCTGCCCCCGCTCGGCGGGCAGGGTCACCGCGGGGCGGGGCTGGCTGAAGCTGAACTTCCCCTGGGCGTCGGCCTTGGTGGTGAAGGTTTGGTTGCCGATGGTGAGGGTCACGGTCTCCCCCGGCTTGGCCCCGGCCCCCTCGAAGGCCACCGGGACCTCGAAGCGGGTGTCCTTGACCTCGATGTCGGGCTTGACCCCCTCTTTGTTGATGGCCCGCCGCTTGGGGGTCAGCCACTCAAAGGTGACCAGGGTCAGGCCGCCGCCGTTGGCCAGGTCGATCACGTTCTGACCCACCCCCTTGCCAAAGGAGGTCTCGCCGATCACCTTGGCCCGCCCGGTATCCTGCATGGCGCCGGCCACAATCTCCGAGGCCGAGGCTGAGTTGCCGTTGATGAGCACCACCATGGGCCCGGTCCAGCTCACCTGGCCGGTGGCCTCGCAGTAAAGCCGGGTCTCGCTGCGGGTGCGAACGTAAACGATGGGCCCCTCGCGGATGAAAGCCCGGGCCACCTGGCAGCCCTGGTCCAGGAGGCCGCCCCCGTTGTCGCGCAGGTCGAAGATGAGCTTTTGCACCCCCCGCTGTTTCATCTCGTTGAGGGCGGCGTTGAGCTGGTCAATCACCCGCACGTTGCCGAAGGTTTCCAGAGCAATATAGCCCACATTGCCGGGCAGGATGGTGCGGGAGACGGAGATGATTTCCACCCGCTGGCGGATCATCTCGAAGCGCAGGATGGCGTTGGTGCCTTCCCGGCGAATGCCCACCGTGACCTTGGTGTTCTGGGGGCCCCGGATCTGGGCCACAATCTCGTCCAGCTCGAGCTTGGTTACGTCCTGCCCGTTGACCTCCACGATGATGTCGCCCGCACGGATGCCCGCGTTGAAGGCCGGCAGGCCGCGGATGACCCCCTGCACCCGGGCCCCGCCCCCGTTCTCGTTGGGGGCCAGGGTGGCGCCGATGCCGAAGAACTCGCCCTGGATGTCCTGGTTGCGCAGGCTGGCCCGCCGGGGCGGGGTGTAGGTGGTGAAGGGGTCGTCCAGAGCGCTGAGCATGCCCCGGATGCCGCCCTCGAGCACCTTGTTGAGCTGGTCGGCCTCGAGGCGGTTCAGGTACTGGCTTTGCAGGAGCTGGTAGGTCTGCATCAGGGCTTGGGCGTTGGGGTTGCGGGCAAAGCTCTCCCCGCTTCCCGAAAGCTGGGCATAGACTAAGGCGGCCAGAACACCGCCCACCACAAGAATCCAGGCTCTGCGCTTCATCCTTGGAATAGTCTAGCAGTTTGCCATGAGAGGGAAGTGTTGCCCCACATAAAAAGGCCCCCCGACTCGGGGGGCCCCAATGAGGGTGGGCTCAGTCGTCGGCGGCCGACTGGGCGGCCTCGGGGCGCTTCTTGCTGCTGAAAAGACGGCGGAAAAAGCTCAGCACTGGGTCGTAGTACTCATCCACCACCCGCTCCTTGAGGGGGATGATGGCGTTGTCGGTGATGCGGATGTGTTCGGGGCATACCTCGGTGCAGCACTTGGTGATGTTGCAGTAGCCGATGCCCCCCTCGTTCTTGAGCATATCCAGGCGGTTCTCTACATCTAAAGGGTGCATCTCCAGGCTGGCGGTGCGCACCAGGAAGCGCGGGCCGATGAAACCGGTTTTTTCGTTGTGCTCCCGCAGCACGTGGCAGACGTTTTGGCACAGGAAGCACTCGATGCACTTCCTGAACTCCTGCACCCGGTCCACATCCTCCTGGTACATGATCCAGTCGGTGTTGGGGGCAGGGGTGAAGGGCTTGATCTTCTTGTTGACCTCGTAGTTCCACTTCACGTCGGTGACCAGATCGCGGATCACCGGGAAGGTCTTGAGGGGCCGCACGGTCACGGGCTTGCTGGTGTCCAGGGTATCCAGCCGGGTCATGCACATCAGGGTGGGCTTGCCGTTGACCTCGGCCCCGCAGGAACCGCACTTGCCCGCCTTGCAGTTCCAGCGGCAGGCCAGGTCGGGGGCCTGCTCGGCCTGGATCTTGTGGATCACGTCCAGCACCACCATGCCCTCTTGTACTTCCACGCTGTAGTCCTTCAGCTCGCCGCCCTGGCGGTCCCCCCGGAAGACTCGAAAGGTGACGTTCGGCATCTTCAGGCTCCTACTTTTTCACTCAGCTCGCTTAGGTCCTTAGCCTCAGCAATCCGGCGCAGATCCTCCGGCATCTCGGGGAGGGGCTCGGCCACCACGCTCAGGCTGCCATCAGGGTTGCGCCTGATCACGTGGTTAATGCGGGCAAAGTTGGGGTCAGGGTCGGGGTAGTCGAGCCGGGCGTGGCCTCCGCGGCTCTCCTTGCGGGCCAAAGCCGCCAGCACCACCGCCTCGGAGACCTCCACCATAAGCCGGATGTCGAGGGCGGTGTGCCAGCCTGGGTTGTAGGCCCGGCTGCCCGAGACCGAGGTGTTCCAGGCCCGCCGCTTGAGGTCGGCCAGGATATCGAGCTGGGCTTTCAGCTCGCTTTCTTCCCGCATAATCCCGGCGTTCTTTTGCATGCTGGCGCGCAGCTCCTTCATCAGGGCAAAGGGGTTTTCTCCCTGGGGGTTGTTGAAGGGTTGCAGGGCCTCGGCGATGTAGGCCCGTATCTGGGCCTCGTCCACCTGGAAGGGGCCGGTTTGCTGGGCAGCGTACTCAGCGGCGGCCATCCCGGCCCGCCGGCCGAAGACCACCAGGTCAGAGAGGGAGTTGCCCCCGAGCCGGTTGGCCCCGTGCAGCCCCCCCGCCACCTCGCCTGCGGCGTAGAGGCCCGGCACGTTGGTGGCCTGGGTGTCGGGGTCCACCCGCACCCCGCCCATCACGTAGTGGCAGGTGGGGCCCACTTCCATGGGCTCCTTGGTGATGTCCAGGTTCCCCAGCTTCATGAACTGGTGGTACATGCTGGGGAGCTTTTTCTTGATGTAGTCGGCCGGACGGCGGCTGGCGATGTCCAGGTAGACCCCCCCGTGGGGGCTGCCTCGGCCCTCGTTGACCTCCTTGCGGATGGCTCGGGCCACCACGTCGCGGGTCAGAAGCTCAGGCGGACGCCGGGCGCTGCGGTCGCCCTGCAGCCAGCGCTCGGCTTCCTCCTCGGTCTCGGCAAACTCGCCCTTGTAGCGCTCGGGGATGTTGTCGAACATGAAGCGGCGGCCCAGGCTGTTCTTGAGCACCCCGCCTTCCCCCCGCACCCCTTCAGTGACCAGGATGCCCATCACGCTGGGGGGCCAGACCATGCCGGTGGGGTGGAACTGGATGAATTCCATGTCGATGAGGTCCGCCCCCACCATGCTGGCCAGGGAAAACCCATCCCCGGTGCACTCCCAGGAGTTGGAGGTGATCTGGTAGATTCGGCCCAGCCCCCCCGTGGCCAGCACCACCGCCCGGGCCCGGAAGACCAAGAACTCCCCGGTCTGGCGGCTGAACCCTAAGGCGCCCACCACCCGGCCTGCATCGGTCAAGAGGCGATAGATGGTGGTCTCCATGTGGGCGTGGATGCCGAGCTTCACCGCGTGGTCCTGCAGGGTGCGGATTAACTCCAGGCCGGTGCGGTCGCCCACGTGGGCCAGGCGGGGGTAGGAGTGGCCGCCGAAGTTGCGCTGGTTAATCCGGCCGTCTGGGGTGCGGTCGAAGACTGCGCCCCACCGCTCCAGCTCCCGCACCCGTTCGGGGGCCTCCTTGGTGTAGTTGAGCACCATCTTCCAGTTGTTGAGCATGCCGCCGCCCTTGAGGGTGTCGCGGAAGTGCACCTTCCAGTTGTCTTCCGGGCGCACGTTGCCCAGCGCGGCGGCCATGCCCCCTTCGGCCATCACGGTGTGGGCCTTGCCCAGGAGGCTCTTGGTGACCACCCCCACCCGGGCTCCCTTCTCGATGGCCGCGATGGCTGCCCTGAGTCCAGCCCCGCCCGCGCCGATTACCAGCACATCGTAGTCGTGAACAGTGTAGGATTCCATTCTTTGCCCCCTAGAACAGGCGGATGTCGGTGATGGTTCCCATCGAGCAAAGCCGGATGTAGACGTCGGTGAACCACACCGAGAGCATGCTCGTAACAGCCCAGAAGCCGTGGCTTTCGTTGATCCGGGTGATGCGCTGCCAGAGGGTGTAGCGGGCCTTGTGCTTGGAGAAGCAGTTGAGGCAGCCCCCAGCGATGTGCCGCCAGGCGTGGCAGGAGAAGGTGTAGTAGGAGAGCAGGATAACGTTGCCCAGCATGATTAGGCTACCCAACCCCACCCCGAAACCGTCCTCGAAGAAGAAGGCCTTGATGGCGTCGTACCAAAGGAAGGCCACCACCGGAATCGAGAGGTACCAGAAGTAGCGGTGCAGGTTGTTGAGCACAAAGGGAAAGGCCCGCTCGCCCTTGTAGGCCTTGCGCAGTTCGGGCACCGCGCAGGCCGGCGGGTCCCAGAAGAAGGCCCGGTAGTAGGCCTTGCGGTAGTAGTAGCAGGTCGCCCGGAAGCCCAAGGGAATCCAGAGCACCAGCACGGCCGGGGAGATGGGCAGCCAGTCGAGGTCCTTGGCGTGCACCCCCGGCAAGGGAATGGAGTAGAAGGGAGAGAGGTAGGGCCCGTACTCGAAGTGTTGTCGGTTGAGGGCCACCCAGAGCGCATACACCCCGAACAAGCCCAGGCTCAGCACCGTGAACAGGGGCTCGATCCACCAGGCGTCCTGCCGGTCGGTCTGTCTGCTTTCTGAACTGGTTACAGGCTTCATGCTCATCCAGCTCACTATATATGTTGTAGGGGCGATTTGGAAACCTGAAGGGCCTACAATACCATCTTTGATGGGGCGGTGTAATTAATAACACCCGGGCCATGGCTCTCCGGGGACCGGGGTGTTTTCGTTGTTGACACCACCCCCCCCCTACCCCATAATGGGGGCCTGTCAAGAGGCCCCTCGGTGGCCGTCTGACAAGAGCAGCGGGGAATGCCGCTGGCTTTTGGGAGGTTACGAGGTTGGAACTGTTCGGTTTTGGCCCGCACCTGATGATTGACGGCTACCACGCGAATGCGGAAAAACTGGCGGACCTCGAGCTGGTGCGTAAAACGCTCGACGAGCTTCCTGAGGAGATGGCCATGACCAAGGTGCTGCCCCCTGTGGTGCAGCGCTACCCGGCCTTGCCTGGGCAGGCGGAGGGGATTACCGGGGTGGTGATCATCGCCGAAAGCCACATCGCCATCCACACCTTCCCCCTCCAGCGCTTCATCAGCGTGGACATCTTCTCCTGCAAGGAGTTTGACCTGGGCAAGGCCCTGCGCTACGTGGTGGAGCGCTTCGAGATTGGCCGCTACGAGACCTACCTGATCAATCGGGGCAAGGAGTACCCCAAGGACCTGGAGCTTGCCCGCCGGATTGTGGCGGGGGAGCGGGAGTACCTGGAGGCCCGGATCGGCTAGGTCTCTACCGGCGACCAGCCCAGCCGGGCAGAGACCGCGTCGGCTGCCTGGCGGATGCGCCGGCCCAGCTCGGGAAGCCGCTCGTCGGGTACCCGGGTGGCTGGGGCCGAGAGGGACATGGAGGCCACCACCTTGCCCCGGTTGTCGTGGATGGGGGCTGCCACACAGCGCACCCCGTCCTCGCGCTCCTCGTCGTCCACCACGTAGCGCTTGCGTCTGGCCTCCTTGAGGGCCTCGAGCAGTTGTTCCAGGCGGGTGATGGTCTTGGCGGTGTAGGGCTTGAAGGGCCCCGCCCCCACGATTCGCCTTACCTCGGCCTCGGTGTGCTCCAGCAAGAGCGCCTTGCCCACCCCGGTGCAGTAGATGGGGGCCCGGGCCCCGATGCGGGTGAACATGCGGATGAGCTGCCGGCCCTCCACCTGGGCGATGTAGACCACCTCGTGGCCGTCCAGCACCGCCAGGTTCACGGTTTCGTTGAGCTCGTCTACCAGCCTTTCCATCTCTGGCATGGCTGCCTCGATGAGTCCACCCCGGGTTAGGAAGGCCGAGCCCACCTGGTAGGCCCTGAGCCCCACCTTCCAAAGGCCTCTAGACTCGTCCCAGTCCACGAAGCCCCGTCGCCGCAGGGTTTCCAAAAGCCGATAGGCTGTGCTGGGGGAGAGCTCGGTCCTGCGGGCCAGCTCTGAGAGAGAAAGGGTTTCGAATTCGGAAAGGACCTCAAGAAGGTGCAGGCCGCGCTCGAGGGTGCGCACCTCGCCCACCTCGGTCTTGCGGCTGCGCCCTGGGCGCCGCGGGGTTTTCATGCCCCTAAGCTACGCCAGAACCCGATGTTTTTCAATAGATGCAAAAACGTGTCATTTGTTGACAAACCTGGCAGAGGAGGCTAGGCTTGAACGGCGAACAGGCGAGGAGGATTCTATGAGACTACCCCGTGGTGTGGAGATCCGAGGCCCCGAGCTGCCCGCTTCTGAAGCGGTGCTCACGCCCGAGGCGCTGGCCTTTCTAGCCGGGTTGCAGCGCGAGTTTGGTGCGGTGCGCAAGGGTCTGCTGCAGCGGCGGGCCGAGGTGGCCAGGCGGATAGCCGCAGGCGAGAAACCGGGCTTCCTAGAGCATACCCGCTTCATCCGGGAGGGCGACTGGCAGGTGGCCCCGGCCCCCCCTGACCTCACCGACCGGCGGGTGGAGATTACCGGCCCTACCGATCGCAAGATGATGATCAACGCGCTCAACTCGGGGGCCAGGGTCTTTATGGCCGACTGCGAGGACGCCCTTTCGCCCACCTGGGAGAACGTGGTGCAAGGCCAGCAAAACCTGATGGACGCGGTGCGCCGTACCATCAACCTGGTGACCCCGGAGAAGGAGTACCGGCTAAACGAAAAGACGGCCACTTTGGTGGTGCGCCCTAGGGGCTGGCACCTCCTGGAGCGCCACCTTTGGGTGGACGGGGAGCCCATCTCGGCCAGCCTCTTCGATTTTGGACTCTACTTCTTCCACAACGCCCACGAGCTTTTGAAGCGGGGGAGCGGGCCCTACTTCTACCTGCCCAAGCTGGAGAACCACCTGGAGGCCCGGCTCTGGAACGAGGTCTTCAAGTTTGCCCAAAGCTACCTGGGCATTCCCCAGGGCACCATCCGGGCCACGGTGCTCATAGAGACCATTCTGGCCGCCTTTGAGATGGAGGAGATTCTCTACGAATTGCGCGAGCATGCGGCCGGTCTCAACGCTGGGCGCTGGGACTACATCTTTAGCTGTATCAAGAAGTTCGCCACCCACGAGGTTCTCTTCCCCGACCGGGCCCAGGTGACCATGACCGTGCCCTTCATGCGGGCCTACACCGAGCTCCTGGTGCGCACCTGCCACAAGCGGGGGGCCCACGCCATCGGGGGGATGTCGGCCTTCATACCGAGCCGCAAGGACCCCGAGGTCAACGCCCGGGCCATCGAGCAGGTGACCAAAGACAAGGAGCGGGAGGCGAACGACGGTTTCGATGGCACCTGGGTGGCCCATCCTGATCTGGTGCCGGTGGCCATGGCCGTCTTTGACCGGGTGTTGGGAGAGAAGCCCCACCAGAAAGACCGTCTGCGCGAGGATGTGGATGGCAAGGTGAGGGCAGAGGACCTGCTCAACTTTGAAGTGCCCGGAGGGCGGATTACCGAGGCCGGGGCGCGCAACAACATCAGCGTGAGCCTGCAGTACATCGCGGCCTGGCTCGGGGGGGTGGGGGCGGTGGCCATCTTCAACCTGATGGAGGACGCCGCTACGGCTGAGATTTCGCGCTCGCAGCTTTGGCAGTGGCTGCGCAAGGGGGCCCGGCTCGAGGACGGGCGTACCTTCACCCCTGAGCTTTACCAGGCCTTGAAGCAGGAGGAGATGGCCAAATTGGAAGGGCTCAAAAACCTGCACGAGGCCGCTGCCTTGCTGGACGAGCTGGTTTTGCAGCCCGAGTTCAAGGAGTTCCTCACCCTTCCAGCCTACGAGCGGCTGCAGCCCTAGGGCGCAACGTCTGCCGTTAAGGCCGGGTAACCGCATTTTAGGGCCGGGCGGGCCGTGGGGCTTAGGGCAGCCTCCAGGCGTAAAGCGGAATGTAATGGCAGTTTTTTCGATGGGAAAGGCCATTCGTCCGTAGTAAAATCCTCTTGCGCATGAGAGAGCTGCCCGGTCTTATTAAGGTAGACCTCGCCGAGTTTACCCACCGGCTCTGGCGCTATGCCTGGCTGCTGATCCTGCTTTCTTTGGGGGTGATGGGGGCGGTCTATCTGCTCTCCCGTTTGCAGACCCCGGTCTACCAGGCCACGGCCCGGCTTTTAGCCGCACAGCCCACCGCCTTTCCGGGCAGCGGTGCCAGCAGCGTGCCCACGGCCAGCCCCCTGGACAGCCAGGCCTACCGGGAGGCGGCTTTGAGCAGCCAGGTGCTCAAGGACACCCTGGGGGTGCAGAGCCAGCAGGCCCTCGAGGTCTTTCGACGCAAACTGCGGGTGCGCACGGTGGACGGGCGCCAGTCGAGCATTGTGATCCTGAGCGTGCGGGACAACGACCCGGCCCAAGCGGCCCGCCTGGCCAACGAGTGGGCCGACGCCCTGCGCCGCTGGGACGACCAGCGGGTGCGGGGCAGCTTCAGTCGCTACCGGGTCTCGCTCGAGGCCCAGCTTCGCACCGTTCAAGCCGACCTGGCCCGCAGCGCCAACTCCCCCGAACGCCTGGAGGGTTTGCGGAGCCTGCAGGGGAGCTTGCTGCGGGACCTGGATTTGGTGCGGGCCCTGGAGCAAGGGGCCACCGGCCAGCTCAGCCTTTTGGACCTGGCCGAGCCCCCCCTCCGGCCTGTGGCCCCCAGGCCCCTGCTCAACGCGCTGCTGGCCGGAATGCTGACCCTGGTTCTGGGGGCTTTGTTCATCCTCCTGCGCGAGGCCACCGTGCGCACCGTGCGGAGCAGCGAGGACGCGGCCGCGCTGGCCGGCTTGCAGGTGTTGGGGGAGTTCCCCCGGCTTCCTGCACCCAGCCGAGAGCTGCCCCGGGAGGCGGCCAGCTACCTGCGCACCTACGTGAACCGGGGCCTGATGGGGGAGGCCGATCCAAAGATTGTGGCGGTAACCAGCCCAGAGGCCAAGGAAGGGAAGAGCAGCGTGGCCATCGCCCTGGCCCGGGCCTATGCCCGCACCGGCAAGCGTGTCCTGCTCCTCGATCTGGACCTCCACCGTCCTGTTTTGCACACGGAGTTCAACATAAAAAGCGGCCCTGACATCATTTCGGTATTGCGGGACCCTCTTTTCGGCATCGCGGTTCACAAGGTTGAGCGCGGTCTGGCCCTGCTGCCCTGTTTGCAGACCGTAGACGACCCCTCGGGCCTGCTCTCCCAGCAGTTGCGCCCCTTTTTGAGCCGTCTTAGGGAGTCCAGGGAATGGGACGTGATTGTGGTGGACACCCCGCCGGTGCTGGCGGCCACCGATACTCTGGTGATAGCCCCACAGGTCTCGGGGGTGCTGGTGGTGGCGAGCGTGGGGCTTACCAGCCGGCGCGGTTTGGCGGTGGCGGTGGACAGCCTCAAGCGTATTGGGGCCCAGGTGCTGGGCTTGGTGGTCAACCAGCTCCGCCCGGGCGAGGGCATGTTGGTGACCTCCAGGGGCTACTTTGGCGCTTACGACCCTCCCCGGCTTCCCCAAACCCAGGAGGACCCGCTGCGCACCCAGGGGTAGCGCTGGCGGGGTCGCAGGGTTGTGGGTAAACTAGCTCCGATGCGGGCGCGGTCGTACCTGTTCACCCTATACATGGAGTATCTGTACCCGGAGAACCGGGCCTGGGTGGGGGACCTGATCCGCTGGATGGAAGTCTTGAAATTCAGCGAACCCGCGGTGCGGGCCGCGGTGTCGCGCAGCGTGAAGCGCGGCTGGATTATCCCCGAGAAGGTGGGTCGGCGGGCCTACTACCGCCTCTCGCCCCGGGTGGCCTGGCAGGTGGAGCGGGTGCGGGAGCGGCTTTATGGGTATGGGGCCCCCTGGGATGGTCGCTGGCGCGTGCTGGTTTACGCGGTACCCGAGGCCAAGCGCACGGTGCGCGACCGCTTTCGCAACGAGCTGATCCTCTTAGGCTTTGGTACCCCGGCCCCTGGGGTTTGGATAAGCCCCACCGCCTCGCTCGAGGCTGCCCGCGACCTGGTGGGCTTTTACGGGCTGCAGAGCTACGTGGAGCTCTTCGAGGCCGAGCGTTTTTCCAGCACCTCCTCGGCCGAGCTCATAGATAAGGCCTTCAACCTGAAGGAAGCCCAGGCCCGCTACCGGACCTTTCTGGGGCAGGCCTTCAAGCAGCCGCGCAGCCCTGAGGAGGCCTTCGCGTGGCTGACCCACCTGATTCACCAGGCCCGCAAGAACCTCTTTTTGGACCCCGGGCTGCCGCCCGAGCTTACCCCTGCGGGGTTTTTAGGCCAGGAGGCCAAGGAGCGCTTCCTGGAGCTGAGGGCCCGTTTGATGCAGCAGGCCCAGCCCCTTCTTCCACCCCGTTCAGCAGCAGCCGACTGAGGCGGGGTGTGCTCTGGCTTACCCCGCAGGGCATGGGCAGGATTTAGACTCTCCGGGGTGGAGACGGCAACGCTGGGGGGAGGCTGTTTTTGGTGTCTAGAGGCGGTTTTTGAGGAGGTGGCGGGGGTGACCCGGGTGGTACCGGGCTACGCCGGTGGCCACCTGCCCAACCCTACCTACGCCCAGGTCTGCACCCAGGAGACCGGCCACGCCGAGGTGGTGCAGCTCACCTTCGACCCCGGGGTGGTCTCGTACCGGGAGCTTTTGGAGATTTTCTTCGCCGTCCACGACCCCACCACCAAGGACCGTCAGGGCGCTGACGTGGGGCCGCAGTACCGCTCGATTATCCTTTATCATTCTCCAGCGCAGCGGACCGTGGCCGAGGCGGTCATACGGGAGCAGGAGAGGTTTTGGGGCCGGCCCATCGTGACCGAGCTGGTGCCCTTCGAGGTTTTTTATCCCGCCGAGGCTTACCATCAGGGGTATTTTCGCCGCAACCCCGAGCAGCCCTACTGCCGCTATGTGATTGCCCCCAAGCTGGCCAAGTTTCGCCGGCAGTTTGCCCAATATTTGTCCAATAAAGGAGGGAAGACTGCCTGAGGAGGCCCATGGACCTGAAGAGGGTGGAGATGTACGCCGACGGCGCTTGCCTGGGCAACCCCGGCCCTGGAGGCTGGGCGGCCTTGCTCCGCTATGGCGAGCGGGAAAAGCTGGTCTCCGGTGGGGAGGACCACACCACCAACAACCGCATGGAGTTGTTGGCGGTGATCAGCGGGCTGAAAGCCTTGAAGGAGCCCTGTCGTGTGGATGTGTTTACCGACAGCCGGTACCTGCAGGGGGCTTTTGCCAAGGGGTGGCTGGAGAACTGGCGGACCAACGGTTGGCGACGTGCTGACCGGCGCCCAGTGGAGAACCAGGACCTCTGGCAGGCCCTTTTGCAGGCCCTGGGGACCCATCAGGTGGAGTTCCACTGGGTGAAGGGGCATGCCGGCCATCCGGAAAACGAGCGGGTGGACCGGGAGGCGAGGAGGCAGGCGAGTCTGAGAAAGAGAGGCCTGGGCGAAAACAGAACCTAGCGCCGCCAGGTTTTGATGCGCTCTTCCAGCTCACGGGCATAGCGGGCGTTGCGGCCGCCCCCTAGCCCCGCCAGCCCACCTACCAGCAAAAAGCCCAGCCCCACCGGAAAGGGTTTTACCACAAAGGCCGCAAACAAGGCCGCGGCCAGCAGCCCCAGCGCTACCCGGGTGCGCCCCGCCAGGAAGCTGCGGACGCAAAGGAAGGCCAGCAGCCCGGGCAGCAGCCAGAGCAGGAGCCTCAGAACTAGCCAGGCACCTTCGGTCATCAGGTTCCAATTCCCCAAACCAGAAGGGCCCCCAGGTCCTCGGTGGGGACCGGCCAGCCCAGGATGTGGCCCTGGCCATAGTCGGCCCCCAGCTCTTTCATGCGGGTGAGCTGGGACTGCTCTTCCAGCCCCTTGGCCACCACCTTGGCCCCTACTGCGTGCACCATCTCGATGGTGGCCTTGGCCAGGGGAGCGTTTTCCGAGATGGAGAGGGCTGGGTTGAGTTTGATCCAGTCCAGAGGCAGCCGTTTGAGCTGGGTGAGGGGCAGAGGGTTGGTGCCGAAGTTGTCCAAAGCGATGGCCACCCCCAGGTGCTTGAGGATCTCCAGGCTTCGACCAGCGGCCTCCAGATCGCTCAGAAGAGCCTCCTCCCGCAGCTCGAGGATCAGAATGTCGGCGGGCAAATCCTTGGCCGAGAGCATCTCCTGGAGGAAGCTGGGAAAGTTGGGGTCTATGAGGGTCTCGGCGGAGATGTTCACGCTGAAGCGGGCGTTGACCCCGGAGGGTTTCCACAGAGCAGCCTGCTCCAGGACCTTTTCTAAGGCCCAGCGGTCCTGGGCGCTTAGAAGGCCTACCTGCTCGGCCAGGGGCAGGAACTCCCCTGCCTGGTGCAGGCCCCTGGGCTTGGGCCAGCGGGCTAGGGCCTCCACGGCCACCAGCTCGAGGTCAGTCAAGCTGAAGACCGGTTGGAAGTGCAGGGTCAGGCTTTTCCGGTCGAGCGCCTCCTGCAGCTCGCTAGCACCCGGGGTCAAAAGCCGGATTCCCCCGCCGGTTTCCAAAGCCTTGGCGCAGGCCTGCTCGGCCTGGGCCCAAAGCCCCTCGACGCTGGTGGCATCCTGGGGGTACATGGCGATGCCAATACCAATTTTGAGCCCGGCCAGCGCGGCCCGCAGCCGCCCCAGGAGCCGGTGCGCCACCCGGCTGGCCCCAGCGGTCCAGCGCACCTCGGAGAGAAGCAGGGCAAAGCCCTGCTCCCCCAGGTAGGCCAGGGAGTCGCTTTGCCGTAGGGTGTAGGCGATTTCGCGGGCGGCCTGTTCGGTCTGGGGTCGGGTCATGCCCTCTACCCGGATGCGCATCAGGGCCATGGAGCGCCCGTGCCGCTGGGCCAGCGAGAGGGCCTGGGCCAGGTTGATCTCGAACTCGCTGCGCCGCACTGCGAGGGAGCGGCGCTCGGGCGCCTGTATTTTGAGCTCGTCCTTGAGGGGGCGAAGGATACGCTCGATTACCTGGGTCACCGCCAAAGCCAGGGTCTCGTCGCTGGGGGCCCAGCGGCGGGGCTGGGCGCTCTCCAGCCAGAGCACCCCCCTCAGGCCGGCCTCGCTGTGGAGGACGGCCTGCAGCACCGCACCTGTCCCCCGGCCCAGCAGCAGCTCGCGCAGCTCGTTGAGCCGGGCATCCTGGCGGATGTCTTCAGCCGCGATGAGCAGGTTGCGCTCCAGCACCTGGAAGTAGACCGGGTGCCGCTCGGAGGAGAGTTCGCCCGGCAGGGCGGTTTCGGGGTACTGGCCGGCGGGCTTCAGGAGGGGTTCGTTGCTTTCCTTCAGCCAAAGACACAGGCCCTTGAAGCCCAGCCCGATGAGAATCTCCCCCAGCTTGGGGATGGCCTCCTCCAAACCGGTGAAGCGCTGGCGGCTTACCTCGAGCAAGGCCCTCTGCCAGGTCTCCCTGGGCATGGGGTTGATGGCCGTTCCCTGGGCCTCCACCAAAAGCGCCTGCAGGGCCTCGATCAGAGCAAGCTTAGCCCGCTCGTTGAGGTTATAGCCCCTGGGGCCGATGTGGAGCCGGGGTGCGGCCCAGACCAGGCGGCTGCTCACCCAGGACTCCCCGGTGAGCAGGTTGAGCAGAAGCTCCTGGGCTTCCTGGGGCTTGAGCACCACCCCAGCCGCCCCCCCCAGGCGTATGACCATGCCCGAGGGTAGGTCTTGGTGCTCGATCAGGAGGGTGGCCCCTTCAATCGAGAGCGGTGCGAATAGTTTCCAGCTAGCCTCGTTTACCAATGCCGTCCTCTCCCGAGGGCGCTGGCCCCTGTGTTCTTACTGTACCAAGTTACCCCATGGGGGGTAGGTCATGCATCACCGGGGCCGGACCACCCGCAGCCCCCCGGGCACCACCCGCACCCGGTACTCGGCCGCTGGGGTCACCAGCTCGCCGTCGGCGTGGGCGGGTACGGGCCGGTCGAAGCGGACCAGGAACTCGGTGCCCTGGAAGAAGCGCAGCCTGGGGTGGTGCACGTGCCGGCCGGTGAGCAGACGGGGCAGAATGCCCACCACCCCCAGCCGGCTGAACTCCCCTGCCACCGCCACCGAGAGCAGGCCGTCGTTGGGCCTGGCTGTGGGGACGATGGGGATGCCCCCCCCGTAGGTGGCGGCGTTCATCAGGGCCACCAGCAGGCTCGGGCCTTGGTAGAGCATCTGCTGGCCCTGGTAAAGCTCCAGCCGGGGCAGCTCGAGCTCCTTCAGCACCCCGAAGATGGAGTAGAGGTAGCGCGGCATCCCCCGCAGGAAGGTAGGGGCCTCCAGGGCCTTGCGGGCCACCGCGGCGTCGAAGCCGATGCCCAGGCTGGCCCCGTAGGGCTGGTCGTTGACCAGCCCCAGATCCACCGTGTCGGCCGGGCCCTCCAGGGCGGTTCTGAGGGCGGCCTCCAGCCCAAGCCGGTGCAGCCCCACCATGCGGGCGAAGTCGTTGCCGCTGCCGATGGGCACCACCCCTAGGGTCTTGGTCGACCCCGCCAGGCCCCGCAGCACCTCGTGCACGGTGCCGTCGCCGCCCACGGCTATGACCCGGCTTTCCGGGGGGGCCTGCTGGGCCAGCAGGGTGGCGTGGCCGGGCTTCTCGGTGATAACCAGCTCGGCCTTGGGGGCCCAGTACTGGATGGCGCTTTGCAGCCGGTCCAACATCCGACCAACCTTGCCCCGCCCGGCGGCGGGGTTGATGACAAAGAGAACGGGACGGCTCATTCTGTGTGGCCCGATTCTAGCACGTAGTACAATTACCCAAAGCCGTCCGCAGGGGGAGCCCATGCACCGGCCCGTGGCCCAGCACCACCTTTCCCAGCTCGCCGAGCTGCTGACCTGGATGGACCAGGCCCCCGAGCGGCGCGCGCTGGCTCCCGAGGCCCGCACCCCGGAGGGGCTTTGGTGGGAGCTTTTGGCTGGAGAGGGGGAGCAGGCCTGGGTCTGGTTGGAAGGAGGGCGGGTGCAGGGGTATGGGGCCCTGGTGCCCTTCTGGGGCGGGGCGGCCCTCGAGGGTCCCATCGTTCGCGAGGGGGACGGCCGGGCGCTGCTGCGCCACCTGCTTAGGAAGGCCAGGCAGCAGGGCTACACCACCCTCTACGCCTTCCCCGAGGCCTGCAACCGGCAGGCCCGCCGCCTCCTCGAGCAGGCGGGCTTTGCCGCCCAGCACACCACCTACTTCTACCGGATTGGCCGCGCCGACCTGGCCTACCCCCCTCCTTCGGGGTACCGGATTGAGCGGGAGGCGGCGTGCGACCCCTGGGTCTACCGCGAGCTATACAGCCGGGCCGAGGACGGCTGGAGCCTGCGGTTGGGTTGGACCGACGAGGAGCTTCGCCAGCACTTCTTGCAGGCCGGGGTGGAGCTTTTGGTGGCCCGCGACCCTGCCGGCCAGCCGGTGGGCATGGCCGAGCTCGAGCTGGGCGAGGCCGAGGCCGAGGTGGCCTACCTCGGGGTGGTGCCTGAGGCCCGGGGCCGGGGGCTGGGCCGGGCCTTGCTGGGGGCCGCGGCCGAAGCGGCTTTTGGTCATCCAGCTATCCGCAGCCTTCGGGTGCGGGCCCACGACCACGAGAAGGCTGCGCAGGCCCTGTACCAGCGGCTCGGCTTCCAGCAGGAAAGCGCGGTGGTGACCTACGCCCTGGAACTCTAGCCAGCGTAGGCTTGAAAGGCCTCCGGATCGAAGCGGCAGGCCTTCAGGTCCTCCCAGTAAAGCCAGCCCTCGCGAAAAGGCGGGAAGGGGCAGAAGCCCCCCTGGGCCTTGAGGTGGAAGGCCAGCTCGCAGGGTTCGCTCACTCCGGCCTGGAAGGCCAGCAGGGCGGTCTGGTAGGCCCCGAAGCTGGACAGGGCCTGCGAGCCCACCATGACCCGCTTGCCCTCGCTGCGGGCCAGGGCCAGCATCTTCAGGCTTTGGGTGTAGCCGCTGCGGGCCGGCTTGATGTTCAGCACATCGAAGGTGTTGAGCTGAATTTCGCGCCACAGGTCGGCCAGGGTGAAGGCCGAATCATCGGCGATGATGGGCAGCAGCCCCAGGCTGCGCAGCCGCTTGCGGGCCAGCACCTCGGCCACCGGTAGGGGCTCCTCCACGTACAGAAGCCCAGCTTGGGCCAGGGCTTCCAGGTACGGCTCGGCGTTTTCGGGCGAGAGGGTCTCGTTGGCATCGGCATAGAGCCTTGCCCCGGGCAGGCGCTCTTGCAGGAGGGCGATGCGCCGCAGGTCGCCCTCCAGGTCGCGCCCTACCTTGACCTTGAGCACCCGCACCCCGGCTGCGTAGGCCGCCTCGGCATCCGCAAGCATCTCGGCTTCGTCGGCAATACCCAGGATGTAGCTGACCTGGACGCGGGGCTGGGCCGGCTCCAGCACCTCCCAAAGCTCCTGCCCCTCGCTTCTGGCCCAGGCCTCCCACAGCGCGATGTCCAGCGCGCCCTTGGTGGTAAGGTGGCAGGGGAAACCGCTCAGCACCTGCTGGATGGCCTCGGTGTCCTCGACCTCGAGGCCCAGCAGCTGCGGGGTCAGGTACTCCAGGGCTGCTCGGACGGTGGCGGGGGTCTCGCCGTAGATGGTGGGCCGGGGGGGAATCTCGGCGCGGCCTATGGCCCCGTCGGAAAGCTCCACCTCCAGCAGCAGGTGCTCCAGGGCCGAAAGCTCGGAGGCCCTGCCCCAGCGCAGGCTGCTGCGCAGGGGCAGGCGGAAAGGGTGGAGGGCGATGCGCTTGATGGTGGGCACCCTAGGCCTCCGCTGCCTGCCTCACGAAGGCCTGTACCGCCTGGACCTCCTCCTCGAGGGAGAGCCGTTCGGTGTCGAGGAACAAAGCCCTGGGAGAGCCCTCCAGCACGGCCTTGGCCCCTTGCGGGTCGTAGTTCTTGCGCTCCTCGGCCACAATCCTGAGCTTGCTCAGAAGCTCGGCCGGGGGCACATTCCAGGAGAGGGCCTCCTCCAGTTCGGCCTCGCTCAGCACCCCCCGGGCCAGGTTTTGGAGCTGGACCCAATCGGCCTCGTCCAGCGCTACCCGGTCGAAGGCGTCGCCCCGCTGCAGAAGGCGGGCCAGCCGGGTCAGGTCACGCGCCTCCAGCACCACAAAGTAGCTCCTGGGCAGGTGCTGCAGGGCGAACCTCACCTCCTCCGCACCGCGCAGCCCGTCCATCACCAGCGGCCAGATGGGGTGGGCCCGGCTTTGGGCCAGAATCTCCGCCACCCCTCCCGGGTATTCCTGGCGAAAGCGCCGGGTGAGGGCGAAGCGCTCGGCCCGGTCGAGCTGGCTCGCGGGGCTGTGCCCATAGCGAGGCAGCACGAAGCGGTCCACCACCTCGCGCCGGTCGGGCAGGGTGGGGTAGCCCAGGCGCTCTATGAGGCTGCTCTTGCCCACCCCGGTCAGCCCGACCAGGATCAGCAGGGGCAGTTCGGCTAGGGGGCGGGCCTCAGGGGGGGCCTTCTCGGTGGGCAGAAAAAGGGGGGCTTTGGGGATGCTCGCCTTCATCCTGCCCCCAACATTACAACAATTCGGGCCAGGCGGTTGACAGCATCGGTATACCACGCTTACACTTGGCCCTGATGGTCTGCTGGCTGAAAAAACCTCGTGCCGGGGGGCTGGCCGCTCGCTAGTCTGCGCCGCCATGTAGCCCGGCCCGCCGAAAAGCGGGCGGTTTTTTTTGGGTTCCCTATGCAAAGGCGTATCGAGATCATAGACACCACCTTTCGCGACGGACAGCAGTCGCCGCTTCTTTTCGACACCGAGAAGTACCGCTTCACCCTGGAAGAAAAGAAGCTCCTCCTAGCGGGTCTCCTCGAGCTCGGGGTAACCCACTTCGAGTTCTTCTCGCCGGTGGTGGGGGAGGCCGAGGCCGAGGACGTGCGGGCGCTCATCGCGTACGCCAGGAGCCTGACTGATAAGCCCCTTTACTTTCTGGGCCACTGCCGCGCCAACCCCTTGGACATCGAGAAGGCCCTCGAGGCGGGCTGCAACGGGCTCAACCTCTACCTGGGGGTTTCCCCCCTGGCCCAGCGGCACAACGCCCAAAAACCCCTGGAGGAGGCGGTGGCCCTGGTGGAGGGGGTGGTGCGGGAGACCCGAAGGGCCCACCCCGACCTCTACCTCCGTTTTAGCGCCGAAGACGCCTTCCGCACCCCCCTGGAGGACATCTTCCGCCTGTACGATGCGGTCTACCCCTACGTGAACACCCTGGGCCTCCCCGATACAGTAGGGGTGGCCGAGCCGGAGGACGTGACCGAGGTGGTCACCCAGCTTCGCCAGCGCTACCCCCGGGTGGCGCTGGAGTGCCATTTCCACAACGACCGGGGCCTGGCCCTGGCCAACGTGCTGGCCGCGGTGCGGGCCGGGGTGCGCTATGTGGATGCCTCCATCTGGGGCCTGGCCGAACGCTCGGGGATTCCCTCGGTCACCGGGGCGCTCTTCAACCTCTCCAAGCGCTATCCCGAGCTGAAAACCCAGTACAACCTGAGCCAGTGCTACCCGCTGAACGTGCTGATGGCCTCGATTCTCGGCACGCTCGTTCCCTATACCGAGCCGGTCTCGCTTACCAACCGCACCCACACCGCTGGCGTGCACCAGAAGGCCGTCCTCAACGAAAAAAAGGTGTACGAGGCCCACAACCTGCACGAGTTTGGGGTGGAGAAGAACCAGCTTCTGCTGGGCCCTCTTTCGGGCTGGAACCTGATCTACTACTATCTGAAGGAGGTCGAGGCGTTGGAGATCACCAAGGAGCAGGCCAAGAGCATCGCCCAGGAGTTCAAGAGCCGAACTGGCGAGATTGGCCGCAGGAAAAAGCCCGAGGAGCTTCTGCTGGAGATAGCCATGGCCCACGGCTTGCGCCGCCACCCCATACCAGAGGAGGTGCCCACGGCGCGCCTGGAGAACCTGGACTGAGCTGCAGCGGTTGTAGGGGGTCGGGATGGGGCTGACGTTAGCGGAAAAGATTCTTTCTAGACGGGCGGGCCGTGAGGTGCGGGCAGGCGAGCTGGTGGTGGTGGAGGTGGACCAGGTGATGGTGGTGGACTCCATCGCTGGGAGTTTCTTCAGGCGCCTGGAGCAGCTCGGGGCTGCTCCGCGCTATCCCGAGAAGGTGACCATCGTCATCGACCATGTGGCCCCGGCGGCCAACGTGGAGGTGGCCAAGGCGCAGAAGGAGATTCGCGAGTGGGGCAGGCGCCATGGCTGCCGGGTCTTCGACGTGGGGCGGGGTGTTTGCCACCAGGTCCTTATCGAGGAACGGCTGGCCCTGCCGGGGGGGATTGTGCTGGGCTCGGACTCGCACTCCACCACCTATGGGGGCATCGGCTGCTTTGGTACCGGGATGGGGGCCACCGATATTGCGCTGGCCGCGGCCTCGGGGCGTACCTGGCTTAGGGTGCCCGAGACGGTCAAGGTAACCTTCCGGGGCAGGCTGGCCCCCGGCGCCACGGCCAAGGACGCGGCTTTGGAGATGGTGCGGGTCCTCACCGCCGACGGGGCTACCTACATGAGCGTGGAGATTCACCTGGCGGATGGGGCCGAATCCCTTACCCGCAGCCAGCGCCTCACCCTGGCCAACCTCACGGTGGAGGCCGGGGCCAAGTGCGGCCTGGTGGTGCCGAGCGGGGAGGTTCTGGAGCTTTACCAGGTGCCCGGGTGGCTCTACCCCGACCCGGACGCGGTCTACGCCAGGGAGGTCGAAATTGACCTCAGCACCCTTACCCCTCGAGTCTCGGTGCCCTTCTACGTAGACAACGTGGAGGAGGTCGCGCGGGTGAAGGGCAAGCGGGTGGACCAGGTCTTCGTGGGGACCTGCACCAACGGGCGGCTCGATGACCTGCACCAGGTGGCCGAGGTCCTCAAAGGGCGCAGGGTGGCCCCTGGGGTGCGGATGCTCATCATCCCGGCTTCCTCGGAGGTGCTCGAGGCCGCTGCCGCCGACGGCACCCTGCTCACTTTGTTGCAGGCCGGGGCCACCATTGGCACCCCGGGCTGCGGGCCCTGCATGGGGCGGCACCAGGGGGTGCTGGCGCCGGGGGAGGTCTGCGTCAGCACCTCCAACCGCAACTTCCGGGGCCGCATGGGAGCGCCGGATGCCGAAATCTACCTAGCCAGCCCGCGGGTGGCGGCGGCCACGGCGGTGGCGGGGTACATCACCACCCCGGAGGAGCTGGAGGGGGTACATGCCTAGGGTCTGGAAGTTTGGCGATTCCATCAACACCGACGATATCTTGCCCGGTAAGTACGCGCCTTTTATGGTGGGGGAGGACCGCTTCCACACCTATGCCTTTGCCCACCTGAGGCCGGAGTTCGCCGCGGGCTTCAGGCCTGGCGACCTTCTGGTGCTGGGCCGCAACGCGGGCCTGGGCTCCTCCCGCGAGTACGCCCCAGAGGCTCTGCGCAGGCTGGGGCTGGAGGCCATCGTGGCCAAGAGCTACGCCCGCATCTTCTACCGCAACCTGGTCAACTTAGGCATCGTGCCCTTCGAGGCCCCTGAGGTGGTGGACGTTTTGCAGGATGGCGACCAGGTGGAGCTGGACATAGCCCAGGGCATTCTGCGGCGGGGGGCGGAAACGTACCGGCTCAGGCCGCCGCCCGCTTTCTTGCTCGAGGCCTTGAGGGAGGGGAGTATTCTGGCCTATTACCGCAAGCACGGCCGCTTTCCGGGGGAGTAAACTGGGGGGGTTGAGGTTGGTATGGACGAGCTAGAGGTGGTCTGCCCTGTATGCCGCGAGCCCAACTTTATCCCGCCAGAAGACCTGGAGGAGCTTACCCCTGAGGACTATTTTGAGTGCGAGTTCTGCGGGGCTTACCTGCAGATCCTTTCCACAGACCCCTTGGAAGTGGCGGTCATAGAGGACGGCGAGGAGGGGCTTTTTGTGGACTGCCCGGCCTGCGGCCTCACTTTTGAGCTGGAGGGCGACGAGGAGGAGGCCCTTTGCCCGGAGTGCGGCCACCGCTTTGTGCCCGACTGGTCCGAGATTGAATCCGAGGAAGAAGAGGAGTGAAGGAGGAAAACCATGACGGCTGAGTGTGTGGAGTGCGGCAGCGAGCTGGAGCTGGCAAACCCTGAGCTGGGCGAGCTGGTGGTCTGCGAGACCTGTGGGGCAGAGCTGGAGGTGGTGGGGCTGGAGCCCTTGCGGCTCGAGGCCGCCCCGGAAGAGGCGGAGGATTGGGGCGAGTAGGTCCCCTGAAGGATGCTGGCCATTCTCTACGACCGCATCCGCCCCGACGAAGAGATGCTCTTCAAGGCGGCGGAGGCCATGGGGATTCCCTTCCGCAAGGTCTACGCCCGGCAGCTTCCCATGCCCCTAGGGGAGCGCCCTTCGGAGCTCGAGGGGGTTACCTGTGCGGTAGAGCGCCTGGTCTCGCAAAGCAAGGGCCTGGCCGTTGCGCGCTACCTTACGAGCCTGGGGATTCCGGTGGTGAACCGGCCCGAGGTAATCGAGGTCTGCGGCGACAAGTGGGCCACGAGCTGCGCCCTGGCCGCCCACGGGGTGCCCCAGCCCAGAACCGCCCTGGCCACCGAGGCCGAGGAGGCCCTGGAGCTGATCGAGGCGATGGGCTATCCGGTGGTCATGAAGCCGGTGGTGGGGAGCTGGGGTCGGCTTTTGGCCAAGGTCAACGACCGCGACGCGGCCGAGGCCCTTTTGGAGCACAAGGAGGTGCTGGGCGGCTACCAGCACCAGCTTTACTACCTGCAGGAGCTGGTGCCGAAGCCGGGGCGTGACATACGGGCCTTTGTGGTGGGGGATACCTGCATCGCGGCCATCTACCGCAGCTCCGAGCACTGGATTACCAACACCGCCCGTGGGGGCAGGGCTTCCAACTGCCCGGTGACCCCTGAGCTGGCCGACATAGCGGTGAGGGCCGCCCGGGCGGTGGGCGGTGGGGTGGTGGCCATCGACCTGTTCGAGAGCGAGCGGGGGCTTTTGGTGAACGAGGTCAACCACACCATGGAGTTCAAGAACTCAGTGCACACCACCGGGGTGGACATCCCCGGCAAGATTCTGGAATACGCCTGGGGGATGCGCCTAGGGGCGGGCCCGGCTCTCTCCACGGCCAATGCCCCCGGCGATTAGGTGGGCGGTGCGCAGGGGCTCGGGGATGCGGGAGTGCACCGCAAAGCGCCGCAGGGTCTGCTCGGCCTGCTGCAAGCTCAGCCCGACCCGCTGGATGTAGACCCCGGCCACCGCTTCTAAGGTGCCTGCCCTTTGGATCAGGCCCCACTTGCGCGCTCCGCCCCGCACCCTTTGCAGCGCAGCCTCAACGGCGGCCAGGTTGGGCCTGCGCCGGGCCACCACCAGCACCGGCAGCCCCAGGCTCCTGGAGAGTCCTTGGACATCCACCACGTTGAAGCCGGCCAGGGCAATTCCCTGCAGCATCACCAGCTCGAGGCCCGGGTAGAACTTGGAACCCTGGATGAGCTGGACCAGCACCCGGGTGCTGTTTTGGCCGTCGCGCCGCACCTGCCCGGAGAGCACCCCTTCCAGCCGCAGGCCGTTGTACACCACCCCTACGACCCGCACGTTGCCGCGGTGGCTGCGCTCGAAGGGGAAATCGTCGAAGCCGATGACACGGGAAAAACCGCCGGTTCTCATACCCAGTCTTATCGGGTATTCTAGGGCGCTGGGGGTATGGAGAAGAAAACCGTTTCCATCGTGGGGGCTTCAGGCTACGCGGGAGGGGAGTTCCTGCGGTTGGCGCTGCAGCACCCCTACCTCGAGGTCAAGCAGGCCACCAGCCGGCGCTACCTGGGCGATCCGGTGGGCCTGGTGCACCCCAACCTGCGGGGGCGCACCCACCTGAAGTTCACAGACCCTGCGAACCTCGAGCCCTGCGATGTCCTGGTGCTGGCTATGCCCCACGGGGTGGCCGCTCGGGAGTTCGAGAAGTACCAGGCGCTGGCCCCCGTCATCCTAGACCTTTCGGCGGATTTTCGCCTGAAGAACCTGGAGCTCTACAAAAAGTACTACGGCGAGGACCATCCCCGCCCCGATCTTCTGGACGCATGGGTCTACGGCAACCCCGAGCTCTACCGCGAAGCCCTAAAGACGGCCGACCGCATCGCCTGCTGTGGCTGCAACGCCACGGCGGTCATCCTGGGGCTTTATCCCCTTCTGAAGGAGGGCCTTTTGGCCCCGGGGCCCCTTTTCTCCACCGTCTTGATCTCCACCAGCGCGGCCGGGGCCGAGCCCAGCCTGGCCTCGCACCACCCCGAGCGGGCCGGGAGCCTCAGGGCCTACAAGCCCACCGGCCACCGCCACACCGCCGAGGTGCGCGAGCACCTGCCGGGGCACCCCGAGGTGCACCTTACCGCCATCGCCACCGACCGGGTGCGGGGCATACTGGCCACCACCCAGACCTTTTTGCGCCCCGGGCTGGGCGAGAAGGAGGTGTGGGCGGCCTACCGCAAGGTCTACGGCGCAGAGCCTTTCATCCGGCTGGTCAAGCTGAAAAAGGGCATTCACCGCTACCCCGACCCCAACGTGGTGGAGGGCACCAACTACTGCGACGTGGGCTTTGAGCTGGAGGAGGACACCGGGCGGCTGGTGGTAATCTCGGCCCTCGACAACCTGGTCAAGGGCACGGCCGGCCATGCCGTCCAAAGCCTCAACATCCGCATGGGCTGGCCCGAGACAGCGGGGCTGGAGTTTAGCGGGCTTCACCCTTGAAAGAGCGCTGCTCCTGGGGCAAGGCCGGTTGAGGGGCCATCCAGATGGTCAGGGTTACCGATTTCGCAGAGGCCAAGCGGCGCGGGCGCAAGCTGAAGATGCTCACCGCCTACGACTACCCCACGGCGCGCATCCTCGATGCTGCGGGGATAGACGCCATCCTGGTAGGGGACTCGCTGGGGATGGTGGTGCTGGGCTATGAGGACACCACCCGGGTTACCCTCGAGGACATGCTGCACCACACCAGGGCGGTGGTCCGGGGGGCTCGGCGGGCCATGGTGATTGCCGACATGCCCTTTTTGAGTTACCACCTGGGGGTGTACGAAAGCGTGCGGGCCGCGGGCCGGCTGGTGCAGGAAGGGGGCTGCAAGGCGGTGAAGCTGGAGGGAGGGATGGAGGTGCTGAGGAGTGTGCGGGCTATTCGGGCGGCCGGGATTCCGGTGATGGGGCACCTGGGCTACACCCCTCAGTCGGTCCATCTTTTTGGAGGGCACCGGGCCCAGGGCCGCACCCTGGAAAGCGCCCGCCAGATTGTGCGAAGCGCGCTGGCGCTGCAGGAGGCCGGCGTGTTCGCGCTGGTGCTGGAGCTGGTGCCCCACCGGCTTGCCACCTGGCTCAGCCAGCGGCTCGATATACCCACCATCGGGATTGGCTCAGGGCCGGGGTGCGACGGCCAGGTGCTGGTGACCCAGGACATGCTGGGGCTTTTCCCTGACTTCAACCCCCGCCACGTGCGCAAGTACCAGGACCTGCACGGGCTTTGCCTGGAAGCGGTACGCAACTATGCCCGCGATGTGGAGAGTGGGGCTTTCCCCACAGCAGAGCACTCCTTCAGCCTGGATGAAGGGGTGCTCGAGGCCCTGGAGAAGGAGTTCTGAATGCGCCTGGTTCGAACCATCGCCGAGCTGCGGGAGGTGCTGGCCAAGGAGCGCCAGGCTGGGAGCATAGGCCTGGTGCCCACCATGGGCTATTTGCACCAGGGCCACCTCTCGCTGGTGGAAGCCTCGCGCGCTCGTGACCGCTATACGGTCATGAGCATCTTCGTCAACCCCATTCAGTTCGGCCCCAACGAGGATTTTGCCCGTTATCCCCGCGACCTGGAGCGCGATTGCGCCATGGCCGAGGCGGCAGGGGTAGACCTTTTGTTTTATCCCGGGGCCGACGAGATGTACCCCACGGGCTATTGCACCTACGTGACGGTGGAGGGGCTTTCCGAACGCCTGTGTGGCCGTTTCCGCCCCGGCCACTTTCGGGGCGTGACCACCGTGGTCAGCAAGCTTTTCCACCTGGTGCAGCCCCAGCGGGCCTATTTTGGCCAGAAGGACGCCCAGCAGGTTGCAGTGCTGCGCAAGATGGTGCGCGACCTCAACTTCGACCTTGAAATTGTCGTCTGCCCGACGGTGCGCGAGCCCGACGGCCTGGCTCTGAGCTCGCGCAACGTTTACCTAAGCCCCGCTGAGCGGCAGGCAGCCACGGTGCTCTCGCGGGCCTTGTTCTGGGCCAGGGACCAGGTGCAAGCAGGGGAGCGCCGGGCTGCGGTGTTGCTGGAGGGGATGCGGCGGATGATTGAGGCCGAGCCTCTGTGCCGGATTGAGTACCTTGAAATCGTGGACGCCGAGAGCCTCGAGCCCCTCGACCGCCTAAGCGGCAGCGTGCTCATAGCCCTGGCGGCCTACTTCGGCAAGACCCGGCTGATCGACAACGTCCTGCTGGAAGGGGTGTGAGATGATCCTCGTGGGCAGCACCAACCCGGCCAAGCTCGAGCCGGCCCGGCAGGTTTTCGCCGAGGTCTTTCCGGGGCTGGGGGTGCAGGGGGTGGAGGTGGCGAGCGGGGTGCGTGACCAGCCCATCGGCTACGAGGAGACCCTTCTGGGGGCGCTAAACCGGGCGCGGGCTGCCTTGGCCTGGCCGGGGGCGGTCTTTGGGGTGGGGCTCGAGGCGGGGGTGGAGTTTGACGCGGAAGGGGCCTGGCTTTTCAATGTGGCGGTAATCCTGCGGGTTGATGGAAGGAAGGGCCTGGCGCGGGGGGGCTCGGTTCTGCTGCCCCCCAGGGTGGCAGAGCGGGTGCGGGGAGGGGAGGAGCTGGGCCGGGTGATGGACGAGCTGGTGGGACAGAAGGACACCAAAAAGGGCCTCGGGGCGGTGGGCGTCCTTACCCTGGCCCGCCTCGAGCGCATGGAGTTCTGGCGGCATACCCTGGAGCTGGCCCTGCCGCCTTTTCTGCGCCCCGAGCTGTACCCCTAGCAACGGGTTTGCGAGGTTTGGACCATGATTGTGGTGAAGGTAGGCGGTGCTGAGGGCATCAACTACGAGGCAGTGGCCAAGGACGCTGCGACGCTGTGGAATGAGGGCCAGCGGCTCATCCTGGTGCACGGGGGCAGCAGCGAGACCAACCGGATTGCGGAGGCCCTGGGCCATCCCCCGCAGTTCCTTACCCATCCCGGCGGCCTCACCAGCCGCCTCACCGACCGCAAGACCTTGGAGATATTCGAGATGGTCTACTGCGGTCTGGTCAACAAGCGCATAGTGGAGCTGTTGCAGCGCGAGGGGGTGAACGCCGTAGGCCTTTCAGGGCTGGACGGGCGAATCTTCGAGGGCAGGCGCAAGGATGCGGTCAAGTACATCGAAAACGGGAAGATCAAGATTCACCGGGGCGACTACACGGGTACGGTGGAGAGGGTGAACACCGCCCTGCTGGGCCTGCTTCTGGACGCGGGCTACCTGCCGGTGCTCACCCCACCGGCCATCTCCTACCAGGGCGAGGCCATCAACACCGATGGCGATACGGCTGCGGCCATGCTGGCCAGGGCTCTTGGCGCCGAGGCGCTGCTGCTTCTTTCCAACGTGCCGGGCCTGCTGGCCAACTTCCCCGATGAGTCGAGCCTAATCCGGGAGATTCCCGCCGAGCGGGCCGGCGACCCGCAGTACCTGGCCGTGGCCCAGGGCCGGATGAAGAAAAAGGTGCTGGGCGCGGTGGAGGCGGTTCGGGGCGGGGTGGGCCGGGTGGTCTTTGGCGATGCCCGCATCGAACGCCCCATCCGGGCGGCCCTGGAGGGCCAGGGCACGGTGGTGCGCTAAAGGGCGCGCTGCAGCGCCTCGATTCGGTCGGTTCGTTCCCAGGGGAAGCCTTCGCGGCCAAAGTGCCCGTAGGCCGAGGTGGGGGTGTAGATGGGGCGCCGCAGCTCGAGCTGCTCGATAATGGCCCGCGGGCGGGCGTCGAAGACCTTCTGGGCCGCTTCGGTTAGCTTCTCATCCGAGACTGTGCCTGTGCCGAAGGTCTCCACCCGCATGCCCACCGGGCGGGCCTTGCCGATGGCGTAGGCCAGCTCCACCAGGGCTCGCTTGGCCAGCCCGGCGGCCACGATGTTCTTGGCCATATAGCGCGCGTAGTAGGCCGCCGAGCGGTCCACCTTGGTGGGGTCCTTGCCGCTGAAGGCCCCCCCGCCGTGGGGCACCGCCCCGCCATAAGTGTCCACGATGATCTTGCGCCCGGTGAGGCCGGTGTCGCCGTGAGGGCCGCCGATTACAAACTTGCCCGAAGGGTTGACCAGGTAGAGGGTCTCCTTGCTCAGGTACTGCTCGGGAATGGCCCGCTCGATCACCTTGGTGCGGATGTCGTGGGCGATCTGGTCGGCCTCCACCTCCTCGGAGTGCTGCGCCGAAACCAGGGCGGTGCCCACGTACAGGGGCTTCTGGCCTTCGTAGACCACCGTTACCTGGGCCTTGCCGTCGGGGCGCAGATAGGGAATCTCGCCGGTCTTGCGGGCCTCGGCCAGGCGCCGGGTCAGGCGGTGGGCCAGCGAGATGGGCAGGGGCATCAGCTCAGGGGTTTCGTCGGTGGCGTAGCCGAACATCAGCCCCTGGTCGCCAGCCCCAATGCGGTCGAGCTCGTCCCGGGAGCCCAGCACCCGCCACTCCCAAGACTCGTTGACCCCTCCGGCGATATCGGGCGACTGCTCGTCAATGGCGGTGAGCACCGCGCAGGTATCCCCGTCAAAACCGTACTTGGCCCGGGTATAGCCCACCTCGAGCACGGTCTGGCGTACCAACCGGGGGATGTCCACGTAGGCCTGGGTGGTGATCTCCCCGGCCACCATCACCAGCCCGGTGGTCACCAGGGTTTCGCAGGCCACCCGGGCCTCCGGGTCTTTGGCTAGGATTGCGTCCAGAATCGCATCGGAGATGCGGTCGGCCAGCTTGTCGGGGTGCCCCTCCGTCACCGATTCCGAAGTCACCAGTCGTCGCAACTTTCTCCTCCTCTCGCGGGGTAGCCGCGTCAACCGCAAAAGTATAGCACCCCCCGGGCCGCATGTTGAGGGGCGGGCTTTCAGGGATGCTTGCGGATGCGGGTGGGCGCGGTAACCAGCCGGATGAAGGTCCGCACCACCCCAGCGTCCAGCGTGCGCCCAGCCTGGCGCTCCAGCTCCTCCAGGGCCTCGGCCTGGCTCCAGGCCGGCTTGTAGGGGCGCTCGTGCATCAGGGCGTCGTAGACGTCCACCACCGCGAATAGACGGGCCTCTAAGGGGATTTCCTCCCCTTTGAGGCCAAAAGGATAGCCCGAGCCATCCATCCGCTCGTGATGGTAGCGCACGATGTTGCGCGCGGTCTGGGAGAGAAATCCCAGGCTTTCCAGCATGCCAAAGCCTATGTCGCAATGGCTTTGCATGGTGCGCCACTCGGCCTCGGTGAGGGGGCCTGGTTTGAGCAGGATGGCGTCAGGGATGGCCAGCTTGCCCAGGTCGTGTAGGTAGGCCCCCAGGCGCAGCCCTTCCAGGTCGGGAAAACCCAGGGCTCTTCCCAAGGCCTCGCTCAGGGCCACCACCCGCTCGGTGTGCCCCCTGGTCTCCAGGTCGCGCAGCTCCAGCCCAAGCCCCAAGGCCCTCAGGGCGTCCTCGCGGGTACGGTGGATCTCCTCCAGGTGAGCAGCCCGCTCCAGGGCCCGCTCGAGCCGCCGGGCCACCGCTTCTAATAGGGCTTTATCTTCTTCCGAAACCTCGGTCCTGCGGTCGAAGCTGGCCAAGGTCAGGGCCCCGTAGGGTGCCCCGCGCAGAAACAGCGGCGCGGTAAGCAGGGTGCGCAGGTTGTGGGGTTTGAGCGCAGGCCAGGCTCCCTCCCAGGTTTGGTAGTCCTCGATGTGCTGCACCCGGCCGGTGGCCAGGGCCAGGCCCATGAAGCCCTGCCCCAGCACCACCGGCAGCTTGGCGAAGTGACCGAGGCGCTTTTGGCCCGTCTCTTCATGCCCCACGATGAGCTGCACCAGCCCTTGTTCCTGCTTTAGCTGGTAGAACCCCCCCGCCGAAAACCCGGTCAGCTCGATCAGGGTCTCCAGGGCCCGCCGGGCCATGGAGGCCGGCTCCTCCAGGCTCTCCAGCTCGGCCGACATCTGCACCAGCCGGCGGTAGCGCGTGGTCTCCTGCCAGGCCTTTTCCAGCGCCCTCAGCCGGGAGTAGACCACCCCGGTGACCTCGGCCAGGGCCTCCATCACGTACCGGTCGTGGGGCTGGAGGTCGCCCCCTACCCCTGCGGTGTCCACCGAGAGTACCCCCATCAGCCGGCCCTCAGGGTCGCTCAGGGGTACCCCCAGGTAGCTCCCCCGCGTTCGCCGTCCGGAGAGGTAGACGGCCTCGGGATGGGAGGAGGCATCGGGCAGGTAGAGGGGTTGGCGCGACTCCAGCACCCGCCAGGCCAATCCCTGGCCCCGCCCAAAGCGGGCCCCTGGGGCGTTTTCCGCAGCGTAGCCTGCTGCAGCGGCTATTTCGAGCAGGTCCTCGTCCGGCCGGTAGAGGCAGAGCAGGCTGGTGGAGGCTCGGGTTTGCTCGAGGGCCACCGTCACCACCCGCCGCAAGAGCTCTTCGGTGGAGCACAGGCTGCTTAGCTGGGAGCTGATCTGGGCTAGGGTCTTGAGCCGGGTAAGCTCGCGGGCCTGGGCAGCCTGGGCCAAAAGCCGGGCCAGGGCCTGCCCCACGCCCTGGCCGAAGGCTTCCAGCACCGCTATGTCCTCCGCCCCGAAGGGCCCCTGGGCGTAAGCGGCCACCACCCCGAAGTCCTGTTGGCCTCCGTCGTGTAGGGGTACGTACACGGCGTAGTGGTCGCGCAGCGCTTCCGGCCTCAGGTAGACCCGGGGGTCGTCCCAGGCGATCATCTCCACCCTACGCCTCTCCAAAGCGCCCCAGGCGATGCCTTTCCCCCGGGGAATGCGGTGGCCAAGGGGAGCCTCCCAGTTGGCTGCGAAGGCCACCACGAGTTCGTCCCCCTCTCGCTGTAGCACCACCGCGCTTTCCGCGCCCAGGACCTCCAGCATAAGCTGGGGCAGGGCCTGCCACAGCTCCTTGGCTTCCTGGAAAGCCCCCAGGGCGGCCAGTGCCCGCGCCAGGCGTTCTTCCCGCTCGAGCCGGGCCTGGGTGTTTTGCCGCTCCTTGAGGGCTAGCAGCGCGACCACCAGGCTCTGGCCCAGCTCCTTTGCGTAGGCGAGGGTTTCTTGGGGAAAGGGTGCGGCCTCAAAGCGGTCCAGGCAAAGCCAGGCCTCCACCCGGTTGAGAATGGGCAGGGGGATGTTGAGGGACCAGTTAATGGGTTGCAGGCTTCGTCGGTCCTGGGGGGCAAGGCCGCTCAGGTCGGGGCTGGCCCGCGTGATTCGGGGCCTGGCCTCGAGGGCTTCCTCCAGGCTGCCGCCGTACCAGCGGAGCTGGGCCTCCAGGCTGATGGGGTAGTCGGGCAGGGGTATGGCATGGCCCTGCAGGGCCGCAAAACGATAGCGGGGGCCTTCCCTCAGCAGGGCCGAGCCGGCTTGGGCGCCCGGGATAAGCCGCAGAGCCCGCTCCAGCGCCACCCGCAGCAGCGCCTCGGGGCTGGGGCTGTCCACCAGCTCCCGTAATAGCGCCAGCATTCCCTGGTAAAACGCGCTCATTCCCGGCTAAGCCTAGCCCCCCTTGCCCCTTGCCGCGGTTTATGCGTCACAAGTTGCAGAGCATAATACGCAAGGTAGCACGGGTTTTTCCGGGCTATGGTAAGCAGCCTGTCCTTCAGGTCTTAATCTTCACCTGAAAAACGGTAGGCCCACTCCGCCTCAAAGCTGCGCTGCCAGGGGAAGCGCAGGTGGGTGGGCACGAGCGCCCCCCTGGGGAAGCGGGGCATGGGCTCGGCCTGGAGCCGCTTTAGGGTATGGTGGGCAGCCTCTTCCCCCAAGGGCTCGGTGAAGTGGGCCCGCACCCAGGGCCGGCCCACCTCCCCCCACAGGTACTCCAGGTAGGCCTGGGCCAGGGCCCGGGTGCGCCTCTGCTCACAGAAGCCGCTGGGGTTGCCGGCCCGCTGGCAGGGAAGAGGGGCAAACAGGCCGCCTTGGGCCAGGGCCGCGCCCAGGTTGTTGCTGGGGGTGCCCCAGGCCGCATAGGCGGCCAGGGCAGGGTAGAGGTCCAGGGCCAGCAGGTAGCGCATCAGGGCGGGGTCGCCTCGGTTGACCCGGGCGATATCGGCGATTGCCACAGGGGCCTGGCGAAGACCCTGGAGCACACCTAGGAGGCCCTGGCGGGGGTCGCGGCCGGTGTAGACCAGAAGCACCAGGTCGGGCCGCTCGGAGACCTCGATGGCCTTTGCCGAGGCCAAAAGCCGCCGCACCGACTCCCCCAGCGCAATCCCGTCGTAGCGGGCGATTTGCTCGGGGGCCTGGGGGTGGTCGTAGAGGACCCGCACGCGCAGCCCGGGGTTTAGGGCTCTGAGCAGCATTACCTGCCCGGCTTCGTCGGCCCCGGGGCGGGTGGGCAGGTCCAGGGTGGCGGCCTCGGCCACAGCCGGGGAACCGGGCAGGGCGTCGTCCCAGGGGGCCTCCACGTAGCTGAACCCCTCCAGGCCCCGCAGCAGGGCCAGGTTGCGCCCTCGGTCCACCGCGTCGGGGTGGCGGGGTATGACCCCGAAGGCCAACACCGGGCCCCAGGTGGCCTGCCAGTAGCGGAGCACCCCCAGGCGTCGTCGGGCCTCCTCTACGGAAACCCGGGCGCTGCGGCTTTGCACCAGGCCACCGTAGACCAAAGCGTCCAGGCTGGCCACCAGCATCTGCCCCGGCTGGCCCACCAGCCAGCCCCACAGCAGGGCCAGATCGGCCCCTTTGCGGCCCCGGTAGACTTCCCGCGGTGGGCAGCGCACCAGTTCCCAGCGGCAGGGCGACCAGTTGGGGGGTCGGTCGTCGAGGGGTATGTACACCACCCCGCTGGGGTAGGCCCAGGCCAGCGATGAGAGCAGCCCCAGGGTAAGCCAAAGACTCCGCATAATTCACCTGAGGCGGGCCAGGCGCTCCAGCAGAAGCCGGTAGAAGCCTTCGACGTCTATCCCAAGCCCCACGGTGCAGTTGGGGGCCTGGCCGGTGATCCGCCAGAAGTCGCAGACCGTTCGGCCAAAGCAGAGCCCCTCGTTGGCCTCCACCTCCACGTAAAACCGCTCGGTGCGGAAAATTTCGGGCCGGAGCAGGTAGGCCACCGCGCAAGCGTCGTGGATGGGAGCGCCGTCCCAGCCGTAGCGCTTTTGGTGGTGTAGGCGGAAGAACTCCAGCAGCTCTGCGACAAAAACCCCAGCCCGGTTGCCCAGCGCGCGAAACCGGGCCAGCCGCTCGGGGTGGGCCACGGTCTGGTGGGTTAGATTGAGGCCCATCATCACCAGGGGCACCCCGGCGCTGAAGACAATCCTGGCCGCATGGGGGTCGGCCAGGATGTTGAACTCGGCGCTGGGGCTCCAGTTGCCTAGGTCCACCGAGCCCCCCATCAGCACGATCTGCTGGATTTTGGGGGCGATGCGGGGGGCGAGCCGCAGGGCTAGGGCCAGGTTGGTCAGGGGCCCCACCGGCACCAGGGTGACCTCGCCAGGGTAGCGCTCTATTTGCTCGATGATGAACTGGACGGCATGGAGGGGCTCGGGTTTCTGGCTTGGGGTGGGCAGAACGGGCCCGGCCAGCCCCGAGGTGCCGTGCACCAGCTCGGCGCTGATGCGCTCCCGCACCAAAGGCCGCTCGGCCCCTGGGTAGACCGGGACGTGCTTGCCGAGCACCTCGAGCACCACCAGGGCGTTGTGGGTGGTGCGTTCCAGGGCCACGTTGCCGTACACCGTGGTGATCCCCAGGACCTCCAGCTCCGGGCTGGCCAGGGCCAGCATCATAGCAATGGCGTCGTCGTGGCCGGGGTCGCAGTCCAGGATGATCTTGCGCGCCACGGCCTACAGCTTACCCCAGGTAGACTAAGGGCATGCTCGAGGTCAAAGAGGCGGTCCGGATTGCCATGGACTATATCCAAAGCCTCTACAGCGAGAAGCAACTGCCCGAACTGCGGCTCGAGGAGGTCGAACTTACCCCGGACAACCAGTTCTGGGAGGTAACCCTCTCCTTCGTGGTGCGCGAGCCCACCGCCTACCTGAGCCTGGGGGAGGCGGCCCGTACCCGCGAGTACAAGGTCTTCCGCATCAACGCCGAGACCGGACAGGTGCAGAGCATGAAGATCCGCCGCTTCTAACCGAAGGAGAAGGGGTTGAAGCGGGTGTTGCGGTCGTAGTAGTCCTCGCCCTCGGCCCGTTTCAAAAAGCCCACCACGGCGTAGGTGAGGGGGGTGAAGAGCACCTCGACGCCCACCTTGAAGACGTAGTTGGAGACGAAAACGGTCCACAAAAGCTGGGGCTCCCAGACCCCGTAGAAGGCCACCAGCAGAAAGATGGCCGTGTCCAAACCCTGCCCCACCAGGGTCGAGCCGATGGTGCGCAGGGCCAGCCAGCGCCCCTGGGTGGCCACCTTGAGCCGGGCCAGGATGTAGCTGTTGGCGAACTCCCCCACCCAGTAGGCCACCAGGCTGGCCAGGGCGATGCGCGGCACCAGGCCCAAAAGCGTGCTGAAGGCCTCGGCCGAGTTCTGGCTAAACGCGTCGTCAGGGGCGGGCAGAGCGCTTACCAGGCCCAGGGTGAGGGTAGTCAGGAGCAGAAGGAAAAAACCCGTCCAGATTACCCGACGGGCCCGCCGGTAGCCGTAGACCTCGGTGAGAATGTCCCCGAAGATATAGGCCAAGGGAAAGAGTAAGGTGCCCCCGTCGAAGGTGAAGGGGCCGAAGAGCACCACCTTGGTGGAGGCGATGTTGGAGACGATGAGCACCGCCACGAAGGCAGCGGTGATGAGGTCGAGGTAGCGGTAGCTTCTCATTGCGAGGTGATGAAGGGCAGGTTGCGGTCGCGCTGGGCCCGGTCCAGGCCGTAGCCGTAGACGAAGGCGTCCTCAATCTCAAAGCCCAGGTAGTGGATGGGAACCTCTACCTGGCGGCGGCTGGGCTTGGAGAGCAAGGCCGCCACCCGGAGCGAGGCCGGTTGCCGGGCCTCGAGGAGCCGCAGCAGGTAGTTTAGGGTAATCCCGGTGTCCACGATATCCTCCACGATGATGACCTGGCGGCCCGCGATGGGCAGCCGCAGGTCCTTGATGAGCTCCACCTCGCCGCTGCTCTTCTCGGCGTTGCCGTAGGAGGAGACCGCCAGGAAGTCCAGGGTCAGGGGGAGGTCGATGGCCCGCACCAGGTCGGCCATGAAGATGAAGGCCCCGTTGAGCACGCAGACCAGATGGGGTTCCTGGCCTGCGTAGTCCTGCCTGATGGCCGCTCCGAGGGCCCGGATGCGCTCGGCAATCTGGGCCTCGCTGATCTGCACCCTCCCCTTGCCAGGCTGAAAGATGCTCACGGCTCGATTCTAAGCCAGGCGGCCTGGCGAAGCTGCTGAATTTCTGCGGGGCTCAGGTAGCGCCAGCCCCCTACCGGCAGGTCTCCCAGCTCAATCGGCCCCACCGCAAGCCGCACCAGCCGCTCCACCGGGCAGCCCACCGCCTGCAGCATGCGGCGCACCTCGCGCTTGCGCCCCTCAGCGATCACCAGCTTCACCCCGCCCCGGGCCGGGCTGGCCTCCAGGGCTCGAGCCAGCCCATCCTCCAGCACCACCCCCTCCTCCAGCCGGCGGCACACCGCCGGGCTCACCCGGCCGCCTTTGCACCAGGCCCGGTAGAGCTTGGGCACCTGGTACCGGGGGTGGGTCAAAAGCTGGGTGAGCTGGCCGTCGTTGGTGAGCAGCAGCAGCCCCTCGGTCTCCTTGTCCAGCCGCCCCACCGCGTGCAGCCCCGGGTGGGGGGGGACCAGGCTGTAGACCAGCTTTTCCGCGTGGGGGTCCTGGTGGGTGGTGGTGTAGCCCCGGGGTTTGTGCAGCGCAATCACCACCGTCTTGCGCGGCAGGCGTACCCGCTCACCGTCCAGCCGCACCACGTCGTTCGGCCCTACCACCGTGCCCAGCGCCGCCACCTGGTCATTTACCGTTACCCGCCCAGAGCGTATGAGCTCCTCAGCCTTGCGGCGGCTGGCGATGCCCGCGCGGGCCAGAAACTGTTGCAGCCGCATAGGGTCAACCCTCCTGCTCGAGCCAGGCCCGCTCCTCGGGGGAGAGCGGGGCTTTTTCCAAGAGGTCGGGGCGGCGCAGCCGGGTCCGGCGCAGGGCCTCCTTGCGCCGCCACTCGGCGATTTTGGCGTGATGGCCCGAGATGAGCACCTCGGGCACCCCAAGCCCGCGGAACTCTGGGGGTCGGGTGTAGTGAGGATGGTCCAGCAGGCCGGTGGCGAAGGAGTCCTGGCGATGGCTTTCGGCCTCCTTGATGACACCGGGCACGAGCCTTGCGGTGGCTTCCAGGATGACCAAAGCCGCCAGCTCCCCCCCCATGAGCACGTAGTCGCCGATGGAGATCTCCCGGGTCACGAAGTGTTCCACCCGGGCGTCGATGCCCTCGTAGCGGCCGCAGACCAGCACCAGGTGCTGCTTTTGCGCCAGTTCCTCGGCCAGGCGCTGGTGGAAGGGGACGCCTGCGGGGGTAAGGAGGATGACCTCATCGGCGGGGCCGGCGTCCTCGATGGCCCGCACCACCACGTCCACCCGCATCACCATCCCCGCTCCCCCACCGTAGGGGGTGTCGTCCACGGTTTTGTGCTTGTTTGCTGCGTAGGCCCGGATGTCCCGGACCTCCACCCCAATCAGCCCCCGCTGGATGGCCTTTTTCAGGATGGACTCCTCCGTCCAGGGCCGGATGAGCTCGGGGAACAGCGTCAGGATGGTGTACTTCATCTAGTCGAAAAGCCCGGGGATGGCCTCGATGTGGATGCCCCCTTCCTCCACCCGCACGTAGGGGGCTTGCAGGGGTACCAGGTAGGTTCGGTGCCGGGCCCTGAGCGAGCTGCCCTGGGCCCGGATGACCAAGAGGTCCTGCGGCCCTTCCCGCATATCGGCCACCTCGCCGAAGGGCTTGCCATCCACAAAGACCGGGCGCCCTATGAGCTCGAAGTAGTAGTAGCTGCCCTCCTCCAGCCTGGGCAGTTCGGCCCGGTCGGTGTAGACCCGAAGGCCCACCAGCGCCTCGGCGGCGTCGCGGCTGTTCACTCCGGCCAGGTAGAGGACGATCTCCTGGTTCAGGTTCTCGCTTTTGGCGATGGCCCGGTAGCCCAGGCCCTCGAGGTAAACCCTCTTCAGGGCCAGCACCACCGGCTCCCCCCGGAACTTAAGCCCGCCCGAGAGACCATAGGGCCTGCCCAGCCGGCCGATCTCCACCCGTTCCATAGGGCTTAGCGCACTTCCACGTTCACCCGGCCCTTGCCAAACGAGCGCACCACGGTCCGGATGGCCTCGATGACCCGCCCTTGGCGCCCGATGAGGCGGCCCTTGTCCTCGGGGTGGGTTTCGATGTAGTAGACCCAGCCCTCGCGGCCCCGCCGCTCATCGACCCGTACCGCCCCGGGGTGGTCCACCACCGCCTTGGCCAGGTACTCCACCAGGTCTCTCATCGGACTGCCCTACTGGCCGCTGGCCAGCTTGATGAGCTTCTTCACCCTGTCGGTGGGCTGGGCCCCTACCGAGAGCCAGTACTGGACCCGCTCCAGGTCGAGCTTGAGCCAGTCCTTGGTGGTTTTGCGGGGGTCGTAGTAGCCCAGCCGCTCGATATAGCCGCCATCGCGCTTGGTGCGGCTGTCCATCACCACGATGCGGTAGTGGGGGTTGCCTCTAGAGCCAAAACGAGCTAAACGGATCTTGACCATATTCGTTCTCCCTTATCGCCTGAAAAGGCCCCGGCCCCGCGGCTGCTTGGCCAGGGTCTTGAGCACCTGTTTGGTCTCCTCGAAGGTTTTGATGAGCCGGTTGACCTCCTGCACGCTGGTGCCTGAACCGGCGGCGATGCGCTTGCGGCGGGAGGCATTTAGAATCCGGGGCTCGCGCCGCTCCTCAGGGGTCATGGAGAGCACGATGGCCTCCATGCGCCGAAGCTGCTTTTCGTCCACCGAGAAGCCCGGGGGCAGCATGCGCGAGAGACCGGGTATCATGCCCAGAATCTCGCCGAAGCTGCCCATCTTGCGCATCTGGCGCATCTGGACGATGAGGTCTTCCAGGGTGAGGTCCTTGGGGGCTTTCTGGGGGGCCTCGAGCTCAGCCTGCTTGGCCCGCTCTAAGAGGGTCTGAAGGTCGCCCATGCCCAAAATGCGCTGGGCCAGGCGGTCGGGGTAGAAGGGCTCCAGGCCCTCGAGCTTCTCCGAGACCCCCGCGAAGTAGATGGGCTTGCCGGTCACGTGGCGGGCCGAGAGGGCAGCCCCGCCCCGGGCATCCCCGTCCAGCTTGGTGAGCACCAGGCCCGAGACCCCCACCCGCTCATCGAAGCTCCGCGCCACGGCAAGGGCCTCCTGACCGGTCATGGCATCCACCACCAGGAGGGTTTCTGAAGGGCCCAGCACCGCCTTGAGCCGGGCCAGCTCGGCCATCAGGGCCTCGTCAATCTGGAGCCGCCCAGCGGTGTCCACGATGACCAGGTCGCGGTAGTCGAAGGTGAGGTGTTGCTGCAGCCGGGCCCGGGTGGTCTCGGGCGTCTCGCCATCGGCCACCTCCAGGACCGGCACCCCAATTCGCTCCCCCAGGATGCGTAGCTGTTCCCGGGCGGCGGGGCGCTGGGTGTCGGCGGCGACCAGCAGGGGCCGGCGCCCTTTGGACTTGTAGAACTGGGCCAGCTTGCCGCTGGTGGTGGTCTTGCCCGAGCCCTGCAGCCCCACCATGAGCCAGAGGTTGCCTTCGGTCTTGAGCACCGGTTGCCGGGCCTCTCCCCCCAGCATCTGCACCAGCTCCTCGTACACCACGGCCAGGATCTGCTCGGCTGGGGTCAGGCTTTCCAGCACCGCCCGCCCCAGGGCCTTTTCCTGTACCCGCTGTACGAACTCCTTGGCCACCTCGAGGTTCACGTCGGCCTCGAGCAGCGAGACACGAATCTCCCGCAAGGTGGCCTTGAGGTCGGCCTCGCTGATGCGCCCCCGCCCGCGCAGCCGGTCTACTGCCGCGCGGAGGCGCTGGGAAAGGGTTTCAAACATCGTTCATCCGCTCCAGGTGCCCAAGAAACCACTAAAGGTGCTTTTGCGATTTTTGCCCCGCTTTTTCGGGGCTGCTGGCTAGGGTAGCAGCAATGGATTGAGCGTGTCAATAGCAATAAACCTTATGCATTAATTTGAAAGTGTAACTACCCCGCTCGAGGCTTCCACCCCGCGCGGCCGCAGCGGGTATTATCGTGGGCGGCAGTCGAGGGCGGAAGCCCAGAAGAAAGGAGCCAGACGATGAAATCCCCTGTACGCGTAGCGGTAACCGGTGCGGCCGGCCAAATCGGCTATAGCCTTCTCTTCCGCATTGCTGCGGGCGAGATGCTGGGCAAGGACCAGCCGGTCATCCTTCAGCTTCTGGAAATCACCCCAGCGCTCAAGGCCCTAAACGGGGTGATTATGGAGTTGGAGGACTGTGCCTTCCCCACCCTGGCCGGCATCGTGGCCACCGACGACCCCAGGGTGGCCTTTGCCGATGCCGACTATGCTTTGCTGGTGGGGGCCATGCCGCGCAAGCAGGGTATGGAGCGCTCCGACCTCCTGCAGGCCAACGGGGCGATTTTCACCGCCCAGGGGCAGGCGCTTTCCGAGGTGGCCCGGCGGCACGTGAAGGTGTTGGTGGTGGGCAACCCGGCCAACACCAACGCCCTCATCACCTACCACAACGCCCCCAACCTTTCACCCCGCCAGATTCACGCCATGACCCGGCTCGACCACAACCGGGCCATCGCCCAGCTCGCGGCCCGGCTGAAGGTGCCGGTCGGCGAGATTCGCCGGATGACCGTCTGGGGCAACCACTCCCTCACCCAGTACCCCGACCTCTTCCACTGCGAGGTGGGGGGGCGGAACGCCTATGAGCTAGTGGGCGACCACGACTGGTATGTGAACACCTATATCCCCAAGGTGGCCCGGCGGGGGGCAGAGATCATCGAGGCCCGGGGGGCTTCCTCGGCGGCCAGCGCGGCCAGCGCGGCCATTGACCACATGCGCAACTGGGCTTTGGGCACCCCCGAGGGCGACTGGGTGAGCATGGCGGTGCCTTCGGACGGCTCCTATGGCATTCCCGAAGGGCTGGTCTACAGCTACCCCTGCGTGTGCAGGGACGGCGATTTCGCCATTGTGGAGGGGTTGGAGATCAACGAATTCAGCCGCGAGCGGATGGACATAAGCGCCAGGGAGCTGGCCGAGGAGCGCGACGCGGTGCTCAAGCTGGGCCTTATCCGCTAGTCTAATAGAATGCTGCGGCGGGCCGCGGTGGGGTTGCTGGTCTTCCTGCTGGGCGTAGGCTGGCATGCCCCGCAGCGCACCTATACCGCCACCGGCCAGGTGGTGGGCCTGGTTCCTGCGCGGGGCGGCTGCTGGGTGCGGGTGCGGCTGCACCAGTGGGTCTCCCTGAGTGAGGGTTTTGGCCCGGCCGATATCCCCCAGCGGGGGCAGGTCTATGCCCTTTGGGGTGGGGTGGAGGAGTGCACGGGGCTCGAGGTGGCCCTGGCCGACCAGACCCCCGCGGCTGAGGCGGGGCACATCTACTACAAAGCGGGCCAGCTTTCCTCCGGCGCCTGGTGGCTGCTGGAAAGCCCCACCGCCCCAGTGGGCTGCGCTGGGCCCTAGCGTGGGCTGAAGCGCTTTTGTACGTAGTCCTCTACCAGGGCGATGAACTCCTCGGCGATGCGCTCCCCCTTCAGGGTGGTGGCCAGCTTGCCGTCGATGTAGACCGGGGCGCGGGGGGCCTCGCCGGTGCCGGGCAGCGAGATGCCGATGTCGGCGTGCTTGGACTCCCCGGGGCCGTTCACCACGCAGCCCATTACCGCTACCTTGAGGTTTTCCACCCCGGGGTATAGGTTGCGCCACTGGGCCATCTGGGCCTGAAGGTGGCTTGCGACCTGCAGCGCCAGTTCCTGAAAGAAGGTGCTGGTGGTGCGGCCGCAGCCGGGGCAGCTGGCGACGCTGGGGGCAAACTGCCTCAGCCCCACGGCCTGCAGGATCTCCAGGGCCACCTCCACCTCTTTGGTGCGGGGCTCGCCCGGGGCAGGGGTGATGGAGACCCGGATGGTATCCCCGATTCCCTCGGCCAGCAGGGGAACCAGACCTGCCGCGCTGTTGACGATGCCGCTCGTCCCCATCCCGGCCTCGGTTAGGCCCAGGTGTAGGGGGGCCGGGGTACGCCGGGCCAGCTCGCGGTAAACCCACCACAGGTCGGGGGCCCGGGAGACCTTGGCCGAGAGGATGATTTTGTCCTCGCCCAGGCCGTACCTGAGGGCCCACTCATAGCTTCGCACCGCCGACTCCACGATGGTCTTGAGGGTGACCCGGTGGGCGTCCTCAGGCTCGGGCAGCTTAGCGTTGGCCTCCATCATCTCATCCAGGAGGGCCGCGTCGAGGGAGCCCCAGTTCACCCCGATGCGCACCGGCTTGCCGTATTCCAAAGCCACCTCGCACATGGTGCGGAAGTTGGGGTCCTGCTGCTTGCCCCGCCCCACCGTGCCGGGGTTGATGCGGTACTTGTCCAGGGCCTGGGCCATGGCCGGGTACTTCCGCAACAGGATATGCCCATTGAAGTGGAAGTCCCCCACCAGGGGCACCCTTACCCCCAGGTCCAGCAACCTCTGCTTAATCTCGGGCACCGCTTGGGCGGCCTCGTCGTGGTTGACGGTCATCCGCACCACCTCGGAGCCTGCCCGCACCAGGGCCCAGACCTGGCCCACGGTGGCCTCCACATCGGCAGTGTCGGTGTTGGTCATGGACTGCACCACCACCGGGTGCTCGCCCCCCACGGGCACCGGGCCCACCCAGACCGTGGGGGTTTGGCGCCGCTTCACCATGCGTTTAAGTCTACTAGAAACACCCCATACCCCTTTGCTCTGGGCTGCAGTTTTTGCGGCCTAGCTACACCCGGTCCCGAATCGGTGTACGTGTACCCAAGCAAAAGGTACACTTTTCTCAGGTGTGGCCGACCCTGATATACACCATCCATGCCTTTCGGGGCCATTCCATACTCAAAGGCAGGAGGTTGATATGTCTACCCTGACCCCTGAGATGAAGCTGGAGGCCGAGAAGCTGCGCCGCGAGTGGGAGACCAGCCCCCGCTGGAGGGGCATCAAGCGCGACTACACCCCAGAGGATGTGGTGCGCCTGCGACCGAGCCTGCTGCCCGAGCAAACGCTGGCCAAAGCCGGGGCAGAGCGGCTTTGGGAGCTTTTGCACACCCGGCCCTACGTCAACACCTTTGGGGCCTACACCGGGGCCCAGGCGGTGCAGATGGTGAAGGCGGGCCTGGAGGCCATCTATCTCTCGGGCTGGCAGGTGGCCGCCGATGCCAACCTGGCGGCCCAGACCTACCCCGACCAGTCGCTCTACCCGGCCAACTCGGTGCCGGCGGTGGTCAAGCGCATCAACAACGCCCTGATGCGGGCCGACCAGATTGAACGGGCCGAGGGCAAGAGCGGCCGCTACTGGTACGCCCCCATCGTGGCCGACGCCGAGGCCGGGTTTGGCGGGCCCCTAAACGCCTTCGAGCTGATGCGGGCCATGATTGAGGCCGGCGCTGCCGCGGTGCACTGGGAAGACCAGCTCAGTAGCGAGAAGAAGTGCGGCCACCTGGGGGGCAAGGTGCTGATTCCCATCTCGCAGCACATTCGCACCCTGAACGCGGCCCGGCTGGCCGCCGATGTGATGGGGGTGCCTACCCTGATCATCGCCCGCACCGACGCCGAGGCCGCCACCCTCATCACCAGCGATATAGACGAGCGCGACCGGCCCTTTGTGAAGACCGGCGAGCGCACCCTGGAGGGATTCTACCGCTTCAAGAACGGCCTCGAGGCCTGCATCACCCGGGCCCTGGCCTACGCGCCCTACGCCGACCTCCTTTGGATGGAGACCAGCACCCCCGATCTGGAGGTGGCCCGCAAGTTCGCCGAGGCGGTGCACAAGGAGTTCCCGGGGAAGATGCTGGCCTACAACTGCTCGCCCAGCTTCAATTGGAAAAAGAACCTCGATGATGAGACGATCGCCAAGTTCCAGCGGGAGCTGGGGGCCATGGGCTACAAGTTCCAGTTCATCACCCTGGCAGGCTGGCACAACCTGAACTACCGCACCTTCGAGCTGGCCAAGGCCTACAAGGAGCGCGGTATGAGCGCCTTTGTGGAGCTGCAGCAGCTCGAGTTCGCTGCCGAAAAGGACGGCTTCACCGCGGTCAAGCACCAGCGCGAGGTGGGGGCGGGCTACTTCGACGAGGTGCTGATGGCCATCACCGCCGGACAGGCCTCCACCGCGGCCTTGGTGGGCTCGACCGAGGAGGCCCAGTTCCACTGAAAAACTGCCCGCAAAGGCGGCGGCCTGGGCCGCCGCCTTTGTATTCTGGGGGCTGTGACCCGCTACCGCATCCGCACCCGGCCCACCCAGCCCCTGCCCGGGGAGCGCAGGCTGGCCCGGCCAGGGCGGGGGCTGGAGTTCTACGAGCTCAGGGGCTACGCCCCGGGGGACGAGCCCCGCTTCATCGACTGGCGGGCCTTTGCTCGCACCGGCCGGCTCTACACCCGGCTTTTCCAGGCCGAGGCCCCGGCCCGCTTCACCTTTTTCCTGGACGGCTCCCCCAGCATGGCCCTGGGGGGGAAGCAGGCCTTTGCCGAGCGGGTTTTCCGCCTTCTAGCCGGCCTGGCCCGGCCCGAGGGGGCTTTTCTTTGGGGGGGCGGGCGCTACCTCGGGGCGGTCAGGGCGGTGGAGGCCGGCCCCTCGGCCCTCCTGGCCGCGCCCCGCCCGCGGGGGGTGACGGTGCTCATCACCGACGGGCTGGATGCTCTGGACTGGTCGCGCCTTTTGCAGCGGCTGAGGCGGGTGGTGCTGGTGCAGGTGCTGGCCCCTGAGGAGCTTTCACCCGGCTTCACCGAGGCCTTGCTCCAAGACGTGGAGACGGGCGGGCGGCTCGAGGTGGGCCCGGCGGAGGTGGCCGGCTACCGTGTGGCCTTGGAGGCGCATCTGCTGCGCTTGCGCACGGTGGCCCGCCGGCTGGGCAGCTACGCTTTGCTGCGGGTGGGGGAGCCCATTTTGCCAGCGCTCTTGCGCCAGGGGGTGCTGGAGGAGCGCTAGAAGGCCAGCACGGCCTGGATCACCGCCTCTATCTGCTCCTCCCGCAGGAAAGGGTGCATGGGCAAGGAGAGCACCTCGCGGGCGGCGGCCTCGGCCGCGGGCAGGCTGCCTTCCGGGGCCAGGTGCCGGTAGGCCGGCTGCAGGTGGGCTGGGAGGGGGTAGTGCACGCTGCAGCCGATGCCCCGGGCTTTTAGGTGGGCGGCCAGCCGGTCGCGCTCCGGGTGGCGGATGGTGTACTGGTGGTAGATATGCAGGGCGTAGGGCATCTCGCAAGGGGTCTGGACGCGGTGCTTCAGGGCCTGGGTGTAGCGGGCTGCGATTTCCCGGCGGCGGGCGTTCCAGCGCTCTAGGTGGGGCAGCTTGGCCCGCAGGATGGCCGCCTGAAGGGCGTCCAGCCTCGAGGTGTACCCGGCAGCCCGCACGTGGTGGTAGCGCACCTTGGCCCCGTGGGCCGCGAGCAGGCGGGCCTCTTCGGCTAAGGCAGGGTCCTGCGTGGCGATGAACCCCCCGTCGCCGTAGGCCCCAAGGTTTTTGCTGGGGTAGAGGCTGAAGGCCCCGGCTTGGCCCAGGGTGCCGGCTGGGCGGTGCAGGTAGCGGGCCCCTATGGCCTGGGCTGCGTCCTCCAGCACCCAAAGTCCGTGCTGCCGGGCAAAGGCCAGGATTTCATCCATAGGGGCCACCTGGCCGTAGAGGTGCACCGGCAGAATGGCCCGGGTCCGGGGGGAGAGGGCTTCGGGCAGAAGGGCCGGGTTCAGGTTGAAGGTCTGGGGGTCGATATCCACCAGCACCGGCCGGGCCCCCGCGTGCAGGATGGCCTCGAGGGTGGCGATGAAGGTAAAGGGGGTGGTGATCACCTCATCCCCCGGTCCTACCCCCATAGCCCGCAGGGTGAGGAAAAGGGCGTCGGTGCCAGAGGCGCAGCTCACCACCCGGGCCACGCCTAGATACTCTGCCAGCTCGGCCTCCAGGGCCTCCACCTCGGGGCCGCCGATGAAGTGGCCCGAGGCCAGCACCCGGCCGATGGCTGTGTCAATCTCGCTTTTGAGCTCGAGGTACTCCTGCTTCAGATCGAGAATCGGAACCATTCCACACCCGCTTTAGGTTATCGCAAGGGCTAGCGGTAGATGCCCTTTCCCAACCAAAATCCCACCCCTACCCCCAGCAGATTGGCCCCCCAGGCGGCCAGGGCCGGGGGCAGCGGCCCGGTCAGGGCCAGCACCTTCCCCACGCTGAAGGCCACGTAGTAGGCGATGGTGAGGACCAAGGCCAGCGCCAGGGCCACACCAGGGCTGCTGGCCCGGCGCACCGCCACCGGGAGGGCCAGCACCAGCACCAGCAGGTTGGCCAGGGCCAAAGCGAGGCCGGTGTGCCACTGGGCCAGCGCCTCGCGCCGCTCGCCTGGGGGGGTGCTGGGGTCTTGCAGCTTGCGCCACCAGGAGGAGAGCGGCACCGGGCTTTCGAAGCCGCCCCCGGCGTACTGGGCCTCCAACTCCTCACGGCTTTGGGGGAGGCGAACGGTGAGCTCGGCCCCTGCAGCACCGATGTTTTGCGCCCTGAAAACCTCCCGCAGGTGGGTCTCGGCCTCGGCCAGGCTGGCGAAGTTGGGGAGGGGCAGGCGGGCAAAATCCAGGGTGAAAACCCGGTAGTCGCGGAAGATGATGCGGTGGCCTTCCAGCCGGGCGCTTTCGGCCAGGACGACGGTCTGGGTCAGGCCCTGCCAGCGCTCGAGGCGCACCTGCCTGAGCTCATCCTGGGCAGGGTCGAAGCCCTCGAAGCGCAGCACGTACTCCCCCACCGCGAGCTCCCGCCCGGCCAGGCGAAACTGGGCGGTGCGCTCGGGCACCAGCTCGTTCCAGTAGACCACCACGGTGGCCCGGTTGGCCCAGGGCACCACCCACTCCGAAAGGGCGAGCGAGGCCCCGCTCAGAAGAAGCCCGCCCGCCAGGAAGACCCGCGCTGCCCGCAGCAGGGGAATGCCCCCAGCCTGCATCACCAAAAGCTCGTTCTCCCTTGCCAGCCGGCCAAAGGCCAGCATCACCGCAAGCAGCCCGGCGATGGGCAGGGCCTGCACGGTGGCGTGGGGGACCTGCAGGGCCAGCCACTTGAGGATGCTGCTGAGTTCGGCGGTGGTCATCCACTGGGCCCGGGGCAGCAGGTTGCTCAGGAGGCCGAAGCCCACGTAAAGGAGCAGCCCGAAGAAGAAGGCGGGGAGGGCCTCGCGCAGGATGTAGCGGTCTAGGTAGCTCATCGGATTTCCAGTCCAAAGACCAGGCGGCTTCCTGGGGTCTCGTCGGGGTGCTGGGCGATGTAGACGGCCTGGTAGCCCAGCCGCCAGACGAAGCAGCAGTCGGCGTAGCGCAGCTCCAGGCCAGCCCGGCTTATGCCCTGGCGCAGAAAGTCGTAGCCGATGGAGGGGGCCAGGCTCAGGTCAAAGGTGCACTCCAGGGGTCTGGGGCTGAAGCCCAGCACCAGCTCGCGCCGTTCCCAGTCGTCGCGGCCGTTGCTCAGGGTTTTGCCCACGCAGTCGAAGCAGCCCTGGAACTGGGCCCAGAGCTCGCCAAAAGGCTGCTGCAGCCCGAGCCGCAGGCGGGTTTGGGTCTGGGCCTTGAGGAGGTCGCGCTCAGCCTCGAGGTCGAAGCCCGGAAGGGATAGCCCCCCGTCGAGCTTCCGGGCGGCCTCGCGCCGCTCGAGCCAGAAGCGCCCCTGGGTGGGGGATTCCACCCAGGTGTAGCCCAGCCGCAGGGCAAAGTCCCCCTCGAAGCGCCCCTCGAGCCGCCCGCCATAGGCCCAGTAGGCCGGCCCCTGGTCGTAAAAAGTCAGGAGCCCGAAAGGCTCCAGCCGCAGGCGAAAAGGGCCTTCGGCCAGGGCCAAAGGGTAGCGCAGCTCGGCCCCGGCGGCCACGCCCCGGACCTGGCTGGCCGGGGTGCCGTCGGGCCAGTCCTGGGCGATGTGGCCGAAAAGCCTGAGGTTGGGGTAGCTGGCCTGAAGCCCAAAGGCGTAGCGGCCCAGCTCGCTGTTGTGGGTGAAGAAGAGGGGGCCATCCACCATCTCGCTTTGGCTTTTGGGGCTGCTGGCCTTGGCATCGAACTGGAAGCTAGCCCGGCGATTTTCCTCGCGGACCGAGAAACCAAAGCGCAAGGTGGGGTCGGGGCCGCCCAGCCCAAGGCCCAGCAGGGTGAGCCGCGGGGCGGCGGGCAGCCCCAGGAGGGGGAATTCGCTCAGGCCCAGGTTCATCCCCTGATCGAAGTCGAAGCGGATGGGGGAGGAGTTCCCCAGTTGGTCGAGGCCCAGGCTGGCGGCCAGAGGTCGGTTGGGCTCTAGGCGGAGGGTCGTGTACTGGGCCAGGCCGAAGCGGTAGGCCTCGAGCCGGCTCTCCTCCAGCAGCACCTCGCCGCTTTCGGTGTCGAAGTGCAAAGTCTGGGCTAGAAGCCGCAGGTCGTCGCCGCAGCGGCAGGGGGTGGCGCGAATATTCGCGGCCTGAAGGATGCGCCCCTGCACCCGGGCCTCGGCGGCCCACAGGCGGTAGCGGGGTGTTTCCACCTCCACCGCCTGGGCCTCGAGCACCCCGCTGGCCTGGTCGTAGCGCAGGCTGGGGGCGCTCAGGGTAAGCCCTGGGGTCTCCAGGCAGGCCCCATCGCTGAAGAGGGCCACCTCGCCGTCGAACTCCAGGTTCCCACCGCCCGCCAGCCCCTCGGGGGTCTCGAGGGTGTAGGGCTGGTCGCGGCAGGGGGTGGCCCAGGCCAGGCCAAGGGCAAGCCAGGCCAGAACTCCCCCAAAGGCTCTTCGAGAAAACCACACGCCCTACAGTCTATCGGCATAGGGGCGCAGCCGGTTCAGAGTTTCGGCCGGCACCCGTGTGCTGGCCCGCACCCGTCCCTCGCCGAAGCTCAAAAGCAGGGTGCTGTCGGGCCGGTTGCCCCTGAGGACCGTGGACCCATCGCGGAAGGTGAAGCTGCCCAGCACCAGGGCCTGGTTCCTCCCGGTCTCTACCACCACCGTGCTGGCCTCCAAATAGGGCTCGCTCGAGCGCACCTCCCCCTTGAGGACCAGCACGTCCTCCCGCAGCAAAAGCCCCTGCTGGGCGCTGAGCCCCCGGATGTCCTTGGAGCTGAAGCGTACCCCTGTCATGCGCAGGGTGTCGGGTTTTTGCAGGTATTCCAGGCTGGCGGCGCTGAAATCGCCGTCTTTGGACCTCAGGGTGGCCCCCTGGGCACGGATGAACTCCCCGTCCTTGTACTGGATGTAGCGGGCTTCCAGCACCAGCCCGCTTTTGTTGTCGGTGATGGTGCCGCCGTTGGGCAGGGTGTAGACGCCGGTGCTGATGTCCAGTTCGGAGTTGCCCCGGGGCTTGACCTCAAAGCCGGCGAACCTCGAGGCCAGCGCAAAGCCCAGCACAAAGAGCAAGACCAGAACGCGGCTCATAGGCTTCATCCTAGCGCCGGGCGCATGAATGGCGTGAGGGTGGGCTCAAAAGACCTCCGTCTCACCGGGCCAGCTCCTCCAGAATGCCGCACAATAAAGCGGTGCGGCCTGGGATCTGGGGGATGTAGACATTCTCGCTGGGTTGGTGGGCGGCCTCGCCGAAGAGGCCCAGCCCGTCCAGGGTGGGCACCCCCAGGGCCGCGGTGAAGTTGCCGTCCGAGCCGCCCCCCACCCGCCCAGCGCCCAGCTCCAGTCCGAGCTCCTGGCCCACCCGGCGGGCCATCTCGAAGAGTTCCAGCGAGGCCGGGCTGGGCTCCATGGGCGGCCGGTTGAGGCCCCCTTCCACCTGGAGGCTGGCCCCCGGCAGCACCGGCTGCAGGGCCTTCAGGGCCTGCTCCACCCGCTGGGCCTCGCCCATGGTCCAGACCCGCAGGTCCACCTCCACCCAGGCCTCGGCGGCCACCACATTGGTGGCGGTGCCGCCCTGGATCCGGTTTGGCCCCAGGGTGGTTCCCTCCTTTGCATCCTCCAGGGCCACAATCCTGGGAATCTGGTGGGCCAGCTCCAGGATGGCGTTGACCCCTTTTTCCGGCTCCACCCCCTGGTGGGCGGGCCGCCCACGGGCGGTGATTCGGTAGAGGCCTACCCCTTTGCGGGCCACCTTGAGGTCGCCGTTGGGCATGGGGGCTTCCAGCACCAGCACCGCTTCGCTCTGCCGCGCTTCCGCCTCGATGAAGGGACGGGAGGCCTGGGAGCCTATTTCTTCGTCGGGGGTGAAAAGGAGGGTCAGCTCGGGCCAGGCCAGCCCCAGCCGACGAAGGGTGTGCAGGGCCCACAAAAGCTGCACGATGTTCCCCTTCATGTCGTAGACCCCGGGGCCGTAAGCCCGCTCGCCCTCTACCCGCCAAACCCTGGGGAAGCTTCCCACCGGGTGGACGGTGTCGTAGTGGCAGAGCACCAGCACCCTCCGGCCCCTTCCCGCTACCCTGGCCTTGAGCAGGGGACCGTTGGAGGTCTCGGTGCGCTCCACCGGGCCCAGGGCGCTGAAGCGGGTCTCAATCCAGTCGGCCACCGCCGCCAGCCCCGGCAGGTGGCGGGAGGGGGATTCCAGCGAGATGAGGGCCTCCATGTCGCGCAGTAGGGCGGGCAGCCCGGTTTGCAGATATGCCAGCGGTCTCACCCGTCCATCCTAATCCTTTGGGAGGGTCTGGGGCTGGTAGTATGGGGCCCATGACACCGCACCTCGCCGCCCCAAAAGGCGCCATCGCCGAGACGGTGCTGCTCCCCGGCGATCCCTTGCGGGCCCAGCACATCGCCGAGAAGTTCCTGAAAGACCCGGTGCTTTACAACCAGGTGCGGGGCATGCTGGGCTACACCGGCACCTACAAGGGCCGGCGCATCAGCGTGCAGGGTACGGGGATGGGCATCCCCTCAGCCAACATCTACATCCACGAGCTCATCGAGTTTTACGGCTGCAAGACCTTGGTGCGGGTGGGCACCGCTGGGGCCATCCAGCCCCATCTGCGCCTGCGCGACCTGGTAATAGCCCAGGCCGCCTGCACCGACTCCTCCCTCATCCCCCTGCGCTTTAGGGGGCAGACCTACGCCCCTATCGCCGACTTCGAGCTGCTCTACAAGGCCTACGTGCAGGCCAAGGCCCGGGGATTTCCTGCCCATGTGGGCAATGTGCTCTCCACCGATACCTTTTACCCTGAAGAGAAGGAGGTCTATCGCCCCTGGGCCCAGTATGGGGTGCTGGCGGTGGAGATGGAGGCGGCCGGGCTCTACACCCTGGCAGCCCGTTTTGGCGTGCGGGCGCTTTGCATCCTCACGATTAGCGACCACCTCCTCACCGGAGAGCGCTCCACCCCCCTAGAGCGCCAGGAGACCTTCGACCAGATGGTCGAGCTGGCCCTGGAGTCGGTGGTCGCCTCCTAACGCACCAGGCTGGCGAACTCGCTGAACTCGGGCCGGAAGCCCCCCGGGATTCCCTTGGCGATTACCGCCACCGCGTCGTGGGCGTGCAGGCTTTCCAGGTGAGCGCAGGCCACCAGGAAGTCGTGGATGCGTGGGTCGGCCGCCAGCGTTTGGTAGAGCAAGCGCACCGCGTCCTCCACAAACTTCACGTAAGCCCCGTTGAGCTCGGCAAAGGCCTGCTCATCCTCGCGTTTGACCACCACCTGGACCTCGGTCTTGAGGGCCTGGCGGGCATGCTGCACCAGGTGCTCCAGGTGGAGCCCGGCCTCTGCCGCGACCTCCACCCTGATGCGGGCCACCGAGCGCTGGCTGTGGGGGATGGCGTAGGCCCCCCGCACGTCGCGGGCGTGCTCGGCCAGCTCGGCCGAGCAAGGACAGGCCGAGGAGTAGACGAAGTCGAGCTCGATGTAGCGACGCACGGGCCCATCCCCCTCTACTGCGGCCTCGTAGCTGGCGCTGTAGTACTGGTACCCCTCCAACCCCGAGCGCAGCGAGGGCAGGCGCATGGGGTAGTTGAAGGCCACCTTGACCCGTGCTGTGAGGCTTCCCAGCTCCCGCTGGTAGTCGCGCACCACCTGGGCCAGGGTTTCCAGCCCAAAGGCCTCGTCCTTGCGGGCGTAGAAGGTGCGGAGAATGCGGCTCATGTTGATGCCCTTGAGGTCAGCCTCGAGCGAGACCGTGCCGGTGATGCGGGCCTCCAGGGTCAGTGCCTCTCCCTCTAAGGTCAGGAACTTCAGAGGCATGCGGAAGCCGGCGATGCCCACCTGGGGAATGGGCACGTTGGCCCCCTCCACCGCATCCACGGTCTCGGTCATGTCGGGCAGGCTGGCCCGGTAGGCCGCGTCGGGCCGGAAGTGGGCGTCGTAGCGCCGCACGATGGTGGGCTCTGCCCCCTCGGTGTTGCGGAAGAGGTAGGCTTTTCGGGTAGGGGTTTTGCTGGGTTTTAGAGGGAGGGGCTCGAGGATTTCATTTTCCCGAAGCAACGGCATCTCCTTTTTTCCGCCAGCAACCTCGAGGAGTCCGGCGGCTAGAATTCCGAAGGGAGCGCGACCGTGGCCCCCGGCCATCTCCCTTCCGCCTGGTGCGGGGGCCGCACCCGTCCAGCATGCCACCCTGTACGCAGACTAAACGTAAGCTGGACGGCTGTCTTCACAGGTTCCATCCCCCAGCGACCTCCAGGACCTGGCCGGTGATATAGCCGTTTTCCTCCTTTATGAAGAAAAGCACCGCCCGGGCCACCTCAGCCAGGCCGGCCAGACGGCCCATGGGAATCTCTTCGATGGGCTTGGAGAGGGAGTTTTCGGCCACCCCAGGCGCCACCACGTTGACGGTGACCCCTTTGGAGGCCAGCCGTGCGGCCAGCGCCTTGCTGTAGAGCGCCAGGCCAGCCTTGGCAATCACGTAGGGGGTGGTGTGGGGCCAGGCCCGAAGCTGCAAGGCGCCAGCGAAGCCCAGGTTCACCACCCGCCCGTACCCGGTGGCGCAGAGGTAGGGCAGGGCCGCTTGGGTGAGGTAGAAGGGGGCGTTCAGGTTGGAGTCGAGAATCCAGTCCCACTCTGCGGGCGAGACCGCCTCCAGGGGTTTCTTGAGGTAGTCGCCCACGTTGTTGACCAGGACCTGTATTCCCCCCAGCTCCGATGCAACCGCGTGCACCAAGCGGCGGGCCTCCTCCGGCCGGGTTACATCGCCCTGGACTTTGATAGCCCGCACCCCAAGCCGCTCGGCCTCTCGCCGGGTGGCCTCGGCCTCCTCCGCGCTCTTGCGGTAGTGCACCGCTACGTCGAAGCCCTGCTCCGCCAGCGCGAGCAGGATGGCCCGGCCAATGCCCCGGGCCGAGCCGGTGACCAGGGCTGCCCGCCTCACCTCGCCTCCTTCAGGTAGGCCTGGAGGAGGAGCTGGGTGATGCGGTTTAGGGGGTAGTCCAGCGCTGCCTCTGCCTCTACCCAGGCCCATTCGGCGATCTCCGGGTTGGGCACCACGGCCTCGCTTTGCGCTTCGGCGAAGTAGTTGATGAAGAGGAAGTGCTCTGGCCGATGGAATTCTGGGTCGAACACCCCCTCTTGCAGGAGGGCGAAGCGCAGGTGGGTAAGGGGGAGCCCCACCTCTTCCAAAAACTCCCGTCTAAGCGCCTCCTCCAGGGGCTCGCCCCAGTGCACCTTGCCCCCCGGCACCCCCCAAAGCCCCCGCCACTTGGGGGTTCTTACTATGAGCACCCGCCCTGAGGGGCCCCGTACCAGCGCGCCTACAGTGGGAATGGGATACTTTGCCTCCATGCACCTCAGGCTACGTCAGTCCTTCTGGCAAAAAGGTGCCGTGTAGACCGCATAGACCCTCCCCCCCTTGGGATAGGCCTCCACCCGGTAGGGCTGGGGGTGATTGGGCAGGTGCGCGGTGGCGCGCTGGGGCAGCCCGGTCTCCAGCGCCACCACCAGGGGGTCGTCGCGCCGGAAGCCAGCCCCCCGCGGAAGGCGCTGGGGAATGAGGGGGTGCTGGGCGCTGAAGTAGACCCTCAGGGGTTGCCCCCCCGCCACCAGCGCGATGATGGGCTGGGGGGCGTGCTCGGCCAGGGCGATGACCACCACCTCTTCCGAGACCTGGTGTTGCTCGGCGAGCTGGGGGATGAGCCTAGGGTGCGGGCCCTGGTGGGCCAGGGCCATCCTCACCACCTCCGCTGGCAGCAGCATCTCCGCCGCGCCCAGGTTGCACAAAGCCTCCAGGGCACGCTCCAGCCCCTGGCCTGCGTGCGCTTCGTGCAGCGCGGAGAGCAGCTCCTCGTCTTGCTGAATCAGAAGGTGCATGACCTCGTGGGCTAGGGTGAAGCGCTGGCGCCGGGCCGGGCTTTGGGGGTCTATCAGCACCAGGTTTTTTTCTGCCAGCACCAGGCCAAAGCGCCCCTCCGAGAGGGAGCTGTAGACGAGCCGAAGCCCCACCCCTTCAGCCAGCCGCTGCGGGGTCAGGGGAGCCTGGGCCCTGCGGTAGGCCCGGGCCAGCTCGAGCACCCGTTGGCGCAGCTCCAAGCCTCCTCCTAGCGAACCGCCACGAAGATCGAGGCCCGCTGGCTGTTCTCGTGGACCTCGAAGTCGAAGGTGTAGGCCCGGGCTGGCGCACGGGGCTGGGCGAAGTAGGCTCGGATTTCTTCCCAGGCTCGCCAGGCCGAGTGGGGCTGGGGCCCCTCGGCGGTAAACATCAAGTAGTGCCCGGAGGGAATGTTGAGCAGCGATAGCCCCTCCGGGGCGTCCTCGGGCCCCCGCACCTGGTAGCCCACGAGCACTGCGCAGCTCCCCTCAGGGCCGTAGCTGTGGTAGACCACGAAGGGCTTACCCCGGGCCATCCGCTTGGGCAAGAGCTGTTCTAAGGCCCCGCTTTCGATGTGCACCCAAAGCTCCTGCCGGGCCTGCTGGCCCTGGGCCTCGTAGCCCGCTACCATGAAGCCGGACTCGCGGGTAGGGATTGGGCGCTCCACCCCTCAGCCCTCGAGCACCCGCTTGAGGTGCAGGTATATCTCGTACCAGTCGCGCTTGGACTCCGGGCGCTTGCCCCTTAGCTCGATGCGCGCAAGGGTTCGCTGCCACTCCGGGGTAATCTCGGGGCCAAGCAGGGGGTCGGCCACCAGCTCGGCCAGGCCCTTGGGCAGGGCGGCCTCGGTGCGCTCGCCGTAAAAGTCAACCGGGGCCAGGAGGTCGTTCACGGTGAGGTTGTAGGCGGCGGCCAGGGTCTGCAGGGTGTCCAGAGAGGGGTTGGTGCGGCCCCGCTCGAGATCGGACAGGTAGGGCACCGAGAGGCCGCTGTGCTGGGACAGGTCTTTCAGGCGCCAGCCCCGCTGGGTGCGCAGCTCGCGCAGGCGTTCGGCCAGTGTCATGCTTCTGACCCTAGCATAAGGCTCCTGTTCGGTCAAGGCGTAATGCGTGGGATGGTGCATAGCCTTATGCAGACTGATTATGCTAAAATCATAAAAAGTGGAGGTGTTATGAGCTCTGCCGAAAAAGTCTGGAGGAGCATCGGCCGGGGCCGGGCCCACCCCAGCGAGGTGCTGAACACCCTCATCGAGCTGGACAACCGCCAGGGGGCGGTGGGGCTCTACGCGCTGGAGCGGGAGCTGGGAAGGGCGCTGCCCCGCCTGCGGCCTTCGGCCCGGCCCCTGGCCCAGGCCTGGCTCGAGGCCGTGGTCCTCTACCGCCAGACCTACTACCCCGAGGCTCGATTGGCCCGGCTACTCTGCCGCACGAGCCTGCCCGCTGCAGGCTAGCAGGAGGGCTCTGGCCAGGGCTTCCCCAGGGGGGCCTTCCCCCTGGTAAACCTCGGCCCCTCTCTCCACCCGAATATGCCCCGGGCGAAAGGTGAGGTTGTGGAAGCCCTGGGCAAAGGCGGCTTGAATCAGCTCGCCCAGCGAGCCTGCCGGCAGGCCTCGTTCGGCCAGGAGCTGCGCAAGCTCGCCCGGCAGGTCGGGCTCGAATCCCTGCCGGGCGGTGAGGCGGCGGTAGGCCGGTTCTCGCTGCTCCATGGTGCCGCCCTGGGTGAAGTAGTGGGCCAGCAGCCGGTACCAGTCGCCGCCGCGGGCAATGGGGGCCATGGCTTCGTAGCCTTCTTCCAGGGCTTCTGGGGCGTAGTCCTGGTAGCGGTTCTCGTGGACCACCAGGTGCCGGGGTAGGCGCGGCCGGGGTGGGGGGGTCTCGTCCGGTACCCCCACGCAGAGGCCCGCCACCGGCACCACCCCGGGGGGCAGGCCGCACAGCCGGGCGATTTCCTCGATGCCGTTCAGCACCCCTCCAACCCAGACGATGCCGTAGCCCAGGCTCTCGGCCATGGTGGCCAGGGCGCTTCCCGCCAGCACCGCGTCGGTGATGGCGAAGTGGAGCGCAGTGCGGGGCCAGCGGCCAAATCTCCCCCCTCGGTGCTCCACCAGCCGTCGCAGGCGGTGGGTGTCGGCCAGGATTAGGAAGAACTCGGCGCAGGTCTCAATGTGCGGGTTGTTGCCGGAATGGGCGGAGACGGCTCGCCTGAGGGCCGGGTCGCTTATCCGCAACAGGCTGTAGAGCTGGGCGGTGGCGTCGGTGGGCGCTCGCTGGGCGGCAAACAGCAGCTTCTCTAGGTCCCCTTCCCGCAGGGGCTCCGGCTTGAACTTGCGCACGCTGGCCCGGCGCTGGTATAGGGCAAGGAGCTCGTCCATGCGGTAGAGCCTACCCAAGCCTCCCCCTTCTGAGCTTGCTTTTGGACACTTTGTCCGTTGCAACCCGGTTTTCCTCGGCCTACCATAGACCCAACTGCCAAAGGAGGTTGGTATGCTCAAAGAGCCTCAGGTAAGCCTAAAGCGCGTCACCCACTGGATTGGTGGACAGCGGGTGGAGGGCCGCTCGGGCCGGAGCGGGGTCGTTTGGAACCCCGCCACCGGCGAGAAGCAGGCGGTGGTGGACTTCGCCTCGGTGGAGGAGGTAGACCAGGCCGTGGCGGTGGCGAAGGAGGCCTACAAAAGCTGGCGCCAGACCCCCCTTTCCCGCCGGGCGGAGGTCATGTTCAAATTTCGCGAGCTTCTGGACCAGAACCGGCGCAAGCTGGCGGAGATGATTGTGCTCGAGCACGGCAAGACTCTCTCCGACGCCCTGGGCGAGGTGGCGCGGGGTTTGGAAAACGTGGAGTTCGCCACCGGCATTCCCCACCTCCTCAAAGGCGGCTTTTCCGAGCAGGCAAGCCGGGGCGTTGACGTCTACCAGATCCGCCAGCCCCTTGGGGTGGTGGCCGGTATCACACCCTTCAACTTTCCGGCCATGGTGCCCCTCTGGATGTTGGCCAACGCCATTGCCTGCGGCAATACCTTCGTGCTCAAGCCCTCGGAGAAGGATCCTTCCCCAAGCCTCTTCCTGGCCGAGCTGCTGCAGCAGGCAGGCCTGCCCGATGGGGTCTTCAATGTGGTGCAGGGCGATAGGGTGGCGGTGGACCGCCTGCTGGAGCATCCCGATGTGAAGGCCATCAGCTTTGTGGGCTCCACCCCTGTTGCCCGCTACATCTACGAGACCGGCACCAAGCACGGCAAGCGGGTTCAGGCGCTGGGCGGGGCCAAGAACCATATGGTGGTCCTCCCCGACGCCGATATCGCCATGGCTGCTGATGCAGCGGTGAGCGCCGCCTATGGTTCGGCTGGCGAGCGCTGCATGGCCATATCGGTGGTGGTGGCGGTGGGCGAGGCCACCGCGGAGGCGCTGGTAGCCGCCATTCGGGAGCGCCTGCCCAGGATCAAGGTAGGGCCGGGCCTGGAGGAGGGGGTGGAGATGGGCCCCCTGGTGACCCGCGAGCACCGCGACCGGGTGGCCGCCTACATTGAAAACGCCCCCAAGGAGGGGGCCGTGGTGGTGGTGGATGGCCGGGAGGACCCGGTGGCCCGGCGCGAGGGCTTCTTCCTGGGGGTGAGCCTTCTGGACCATGTGAAGCCCGGCATGAAATGCTACGACGAGGAGATTTTCGGTCCGGTGCTCTCGGTGGTGCGGGTCAAGACCTACGAGGAGGCGGTCCGCCTCATCAACGAGCATCCCTACGGCAACGGTGCGGCCATCTTCACCCGCGATGGGGGGGCTGCTCGGCAGTTCCAGTTCGATGTGGAGGCGGGCATGGTGGGCATCAACGTACCGATTCCGGTCCCGGTAGCCTACTACAGCTTCGGCGGCTGGAAGGCCAGCCTGTTTGGTGACCTGCACATGTACGGCCCCGAAGGGGTGCAGTTCTACACCCGGGCCAAGGTGGTCACCAGCCGCTGGCCCGACCCCGCCACCTCCAAGGTAGACCTGGGCTTCCCCCAGGTGCGCTAGTTTCTGCCGGCCACCCGGCTGCGCAGCCACTCCCCGAGCAGGTTCATGCTCAAAGCGGTGAGGGCAATGGCCGCGCCGGGGAAGACGGCCATCCAGGGGTAGACTGCCAGGAACTGCCGCCCCAAGGCCAGCATGTTGCCCCAGCTCGGTACCTCGGGGGGCACGCTCAGACCCAGGAAGCCGAGTCCTGCCTCGTAGAAGATCATGGCCGACATCTCGAAGCTGGCCAGGGTGAGAAGAGGCCCGGCCAGGTTGGGCAGGACGTGGCGCCACAGGATGTGCGCGTCGCTACCCCCCAGGCTCTGGGCTGCCTCCACATAGGGTAGTGCGCGGATGCGCAGGGTTTCGCCCCGCACCAGCCGGTAGAAGACCGGGGAGCCGGTCACGCCAAAGAGCAGGACCACGTTGAACAGGCTCCGCCCTAGCACCGCGGCCAGCACCGTGACCAGCACCAGGTAGGGCACGGAGAGAAGCAGGTTGTTGAGTGCGGTGAACAGGGCGTCTACCCGGCCGCCGAAGTAGCCGGCCAAAAGACCCAGCAGGGTGCCTAGGCTGGCCGCCAGGAGCACCCCGAAGAAGCCCACCGTGAGCGAGACCCGCGTGCCGTAGATGAGCCGGCTTAGCAGATCCTGGCCCAGCGGGTCAGTGCCCAAGGGGTACTCCAGGCTGCCGCCCTCGAGCCAGAAGGGTGGACGCTTGGCCTGGAGCAGGTCGCCCTCGTTGGGCCCGTGGGGGGCCAGCCAGGGGGCCAGAAGGGCGGTGAGGACCAGCAAAAGCAGTAGGCCGCCGCCTACCAGCCCCCCTAGGTCGGTGGAACGCAGGCGCTTTCTAGCTGTGCTGGATGCGGGGGTCGAGCCAGGCATAGGCGAGATCGGCAAGAAGCTGCAGCAGAATTACGAAGAAGGCGATGAAGAGGGTAATGGCCTGGACCAGGGGAAAGTCGGCGTCCTGGATGGCGGTGTTGAGTAAGCTGCCCAGCCCCGGCCAAGCGAAGATGGTTTCGATGTAGATGGAACCCCCCAGCAGGTAGGTAAGCTGCAAGCTGGCCACGCTGACGATGGGGATGGCCAGGTTGGGCAGCAGGTGGTGCCAGGTAATCCGGGCGGGGCTCAAGCCTTTGGCCCGGGCGGTGCGGAGGTAGTCGGCACGGCGGGCTTCCAAAGCTGCGGTGCGGACCAGCCTGAGCATCTGTCCGAGGCCGCTAAAGCCCAAGGCCACCGCAGGCAGTACCAGCGAGAGCGGGCTGTCGCGGCCGAAGGAGGGAAACCAGCCCAGCTCCACCGCGAACCACAGGATGAGCAGCATGGCCAGCCAGAAGCTGGGCACCACCTGGGCGGCAAAGGCCAGGCCCAGGGCCAGCCGGTCGAGCAGGCCGCCGGGGTTCAGACCGGCCAGCAGCCCGAGCGGCAGAGCTACCAGCAGGATGAAGGCAAAGGCGGCCAGGGCCAGCTCGAGGGTGGCTGGCAGCCGCTCCAGGATGAGCTCTAGGTTGGGCCGCTGGTTCCTCAGCGAATGGCCCAGGTCCCCTTCCAAAACGCCTCGCAGATACTGGGCAAATTGCAGCCAGAGCGGCTGGTCAAGGCCCATGGCGGCGCGGAAGGCAGCCCGCTGCTCTGCATCGGCTTCCTTGGGTAGCATCAGGGCCAATGGGTCGCCGGTGAGCCGCACCAAGAAGAAGACCAACACCAGCGCCCCTGCCATTAGCAGGAGCGCTTGCAGGCCTCGAGAGACGAGATAGCGCAGCACTAGCGGACGCTGACACCCTTAAGGAAGTACTCTTCAGCGCTGCGGGGCTTGTAGCCCTGCACCCGCACGTTCACCGCCTCAAAAATGACCGGTTGGTAGAGGTAGATGAAGGGCGGGTCCTCGTACATGCGCCGCTGGAGCTGACGGTACAGGGCTGCCCGGGCCGTGCGGTCGGTGGTGGTGGCGATCTGTTCGATCAGGCGGCCTAGCTCCGCGTCCTCCCAGGTGTTGTAGTAAGCCCCCGGGGTCAGGGCGCCTTGCAGCCGGGGCAGGGCCTCGCCCACCGTGGATGACCAGCTGTCCACGTACATGGCCCCCACCGCGCCGTAGCGTTCCTGGCTCCAGTAAGCAGAGGAGGTCTTGAACTCCAGTGTGAGGTCGATCCCCACCCGGGCCAGGTCGCGTTGAATGGAAAGGCAAACCTCGTTGATGTGCACGTAGGCGTCGGCAGGGCAGCCCATGCTGAGGCTGAAGCCCTTCTCGAAGCCGGCGGCGGCCAAAAGCTTTTTGGCCTGCTCGGGGTCGTAAGGGTAGGGCTTCAGGCTTTCGTCGTAGCCCAGGTTTCCTGGCAGTACAAAACCCGAGACCAGTCGGGCCTGGCCGTTGAAGATGGCCTGCACGATACCCGGGCGGTTGACTGCGTAGTTCAGGGCCTGCCGCACCAGGCGGTTCTCCAGCGGCGTGCCCTTGCCCGCGCCGATGTTCTTGAAGCCTACGTAGTAGACCCGGTCGTTGGGGTAGCTTACGATCCGTACCCGGTTGTTGCCCCGCAGCTGGGCCACCAGGTCGGGGGTGAGCCGATTGGCGATGTCGATCTCACCGGTTCGCACCGCAGCCACCCGGGTGGTAGCGTCGGGGATTACCCGGAAGACTACCCGCTGCACCCTGGGCAGGCCCGGCTCCCAGTAGTTGGGGTTGGCCTCCAGCACAATTCGGTCCGCGCTGCGGCTTACAAAGCGGAAGGGTCCGGTACCTACCGGGCGGGCGGAAAAACCGTCCAGACCGACCTGTTTTATATAGCCTGGGGGCACCAGCGCCCAGGCGTTGGCCAGCAGGTTCAGGAAGAGGGCGTTGGGCTTCTCCAGAACCAGGGTGACCGTGGTGGGGTTCAGGACCCGCACCTCTTTGACCAGGCTGAAGTTGCCGGCGTAGTCGTTGGACTTGTCCCGACCGGTTTCCCAAGTGGCCACCACGCTGCGCGCGTCGAAGTCCTCGCCATTGTGGAACTTGACCCCGGTGCGCAGGGTAAAGGTGTACTCCCGCCCGTCCGCCGAGATGCTCCAGCGGGTGGCCAGCTCGGGCACGATCCGGCCCTGATCATCTACGGCCACCAGGGTGTTGTAAATCTGTGCGGCTACGTTGCTGGCGGTGCGGTCGGCAGCTCGTGGCATGAATAGGCTCTTGGGGTCGTTGGCTAAAGCAACCGTGAGCTGGCCTGAGGGGCCCTGGGCCAGCACCCAGCTCAGGAGGGTGAGCAAGAAGACTGTCAGCCGCATCATAAGTCCCTCTTCGGGCCGTTGTGTGGCCCTAGCACAGGGAATTTACCCGCGGCTGTTCAGCTCCTGGTCAGGCGCAAGTACCCCTTAGCGAAGCGCTGGAGCTCTGCCGGGCTGCTCAGGCCCAGCTTGCGCATCACCCGGCTGCGGTGGGCGCTTACCGTGTGGGGGGAGATGGCCAGGGCCATGGCGATCTGCCGGTTGGTGTGGCCCAGAGCGACGCCTTCGAGCACCCGCCGCTCGGTAGGGGTTATGAGGTTTCGCTTGCGCTGGGGCATACCCGCTCCTTTGGGCTACCTGAGGAAAATCACGGTGTAAACCCCGAGCAGCAGGAAGAAGCCAAACCAGGCCCCTAGCATGCCCACCGCCACGCTGCCCAAGCGTTCCAGCGCCGGGGAGACCTCCACACCCTCTTTTTTACTTCCTGAGGCGTAGAGTACCCCCACCAGGAAGGCCAGCACCGTGACCCCCACCAAAGTGGTCAGAACGAAGATCGTTACCCCGCCCCAGTCGAGTTGCCAGGGATATTCAGCCACCCGGTAGCCGAAGCGCTCGAGCGAGGCCGCCCGCACCAGCTCGCGCATGATGCCCACGTTGAGCAGGGCCACCAGCCAGACCCCAAGGGCCTGTGGGGCTTGCAGGGCTGGATTCCTGAGGCTGCGGTAGAAGAGGAAGAGCCCCAGCGCCAGCAAGGTAAACCATATCTCCATGGGACCATGCAGATCGAAGTACCGTCCCTGAGTTGCGGCCCAGCCCATTCCCGCGAGCCAGAAGAGGGGTACCACCCAGAGGGCAATCCGCCGGCCTAAGCTGGCTACCCAGTCCAGGAAGCTGCGGTCGAAGTCCTCCCGTTTGCGGAAGTACCAGGCCAGGAGCATCAGCACCGTGGCGAGGGAGAGCAGGGCCTGGATGGGGAGCAGAAGGGTTAGCCGGGGCAGGTTGTACGCGTGGAAATGCATGCCACGGGTGTCCACCGCCCCTCCTGGGGCATACCATTGCAGCCATTTTTCCGGGTAGATGGAGACGCTGGCCAGCACGTGCATGATCCAGCCCGCGAAGAAGAGGAGAGCCAGGGAAAACGCCGCTGCCCACAAAAGCCGTCCTTCCGGGCTGCCCTTCAGGTAGAAAAGGTAGGCCAGGCTGTACCCCCCCATCACCACGAAGATGAACGCTACCGACCAGAAGCCGGTAAGGGTATTGGCTGTGTACCACGCAGGGTCGTAGATGACCTGAATGAATAGCAGGGGGGCAATCCCGGTTACGATCCCAAGCCCCACCGCGTTGGGGGTAACGCGGGCTGCGAGGCGGGCCAGGGTGGGCCAGTTGCCTTTTTTCCACCAGAAGCCGAAAAGGCTCAGCCCCGAGGTACCCAGCGCCAGGGTTACGAAGAAGATGTGGAGCACGAAGGTTGCCACCAGCAACACCTGCGCGGCAACGGGTGCGATAGGGGATCCGATTGGATCCCGCATCATCCTGAGCATCTCACCGAGTTCCACCGCTCACCTCCGGGCCTGTTCCATACCCCTGCGCTCGCTGACCAGCCAGGCCAGATAAGCGGCCATGGCCTGGCGTTCCGCTTCGGTGCCCACGAAGGGATGCATGTAGGGAAAGCCCCCGATGGCCCCCAGGTAGGCCGCGATGCTTGCTTGGGTGGTTTGGTTGCGCGCTTCGAGCAGGCGAGCCAGAGAGCGAAGCTCGAGCCGTTTTTCTCCGATTTGGAGGGAAGTCTGGGGACTGACGGAGTGGCAGGCCGAGCACTGTTGGAGGGTGAGAAGGCGGCCTACCTCCAGCTGATGTTCACGGGCAACAGGCTGTGTTCCAACAAGCGAGCTGGCTTCGGGCAGTTGGAGGAAGGGCAGGTTCTTCATCATGCCCCTTTCGTGGAGAGGCTGCTCTTCCGCCCGGATGCCTTTTGCAGGTACGTCGGTCATCACAAGCTGGTTGGAGGACATATAGCCATGGATTATGTCTGGCTTGCGCATGACCTCGCGGGTACGCTCTGCTCCGAATATGGCGGCGAAGAGCACGCCCATCGCGCCTAGAGCTATGAGCGGGTGCTGGAGCTTGGGAGCGCTCAGGGCAAAGATGAGTCCCAGTGCGGTGAGTATCAACCCCCCCTGTATGACCGCAAAGGTGGGGCTAGGGATGGCCGGAGTGAATAGGATCGCCCTAGCGTGTTCAGGCAAGGCGGGGTAGTACCAGGTGGTGAAGACAATGAGGGCCAGGACCAAGCCCAGGAGGCCGAAGGCTGCGGCGTAGCGGATAATACGCTCCCGCTCAGGGAAGTTTTTGGGCATCAGGCTGGCGATCAAAAGTGCCCAGGCTCCGGTGATGGTGAACATCAGGAAGAAGCGCATAAAGAGCTGGGGCCAGAAGGTAGGGTTGTAGAAGCCCTCCAGGCTGAGCCCGCTTTGTAGCCAATTCCCAGGGGTTAGCTTGAAGGAGAGAATCCCAACGATAATGGCGAGGGTGCCGGTGCCGCCGAGGGCCAGGAGCCAGGCGATCTTGAGGTGGGTTCTGGGGCTGACCCGGCCAAAGGTGTAGTAGTAAGCGATAATGCCTACTACGTCGATTAGGAACATGTACCACTCAGCCCCCCAGTACAGCACGAAGTTGTGGATCAGGGCCGAGATGCCTCGTGGGTTGGCTGCGGTGGTGCTTTGCCAGATACCCACCCCAGCCATGGCGCCAAACACATAGGCGAAGACCAGAAGGCCCAGTGCGCTCCTCTTGAGGTAGGCGTAGAGCTCAGGGCGGTTTTCGTAAACAGCCTTGCGCTCGAGGAAGAGATTGAACCAGCCAGCCGCTACCGTGATGTGCGAGGCCAGCACGTGGAAGGCCGAGATGATGGCGATGAACATGGCGGAGTGTACCCACACCCCTTCCCAGATGGGAAACACGTTGAACCTCCTTTCATTGGACCTAGGGCCGAGGCTCGGAGGCCTCTGGGCCTCCGAGCCGATCTGAGCTTTGGCAATCGAGGCCTAGGCCGGGGGGGCTCGGGCCGCTACTCTTTGGGCAAAGGCTGGTTTTACCGGGGCTTGGGCCACCACTAGGCGCTTGACAAACCGGAGGTTCGCGAAGCGGCCTTGGGCGGGGGCCAACCCCTCTGCGGGCAGCAGGTGTACGAAGCAGAGCGGCCCGTGCTCTGCCGGTCCGCTTTTTTCGTCTTGGGGGTTGGGGGTGCAGGCGTTCGCCCGGTTGAAGCGCTCCAAGGCCTCTGTCCCTACCAACCCCGGAGGGGTGTACATCAGCACCCCCCGCAGCCCCAGCTCGAGCGAGACCACCAGCAGGGAAAGGACGAGCAAGGGAGCCAGGCGTTGGGCGGAGGGTGTGCTCATTGGGTTCACACGTTTCTCAGCAGAAATCGTAGGCGGCAAGGCCACGGACAATTGTCCCGCTAAGACAGGCACATACTTTGCTTGCAGCGTAAAAGATATTGATTTATCAATATTGACTAGGAGGGAATATCGAGATGAAAATCTTGCCTTGGATGCTCCTCGTATCGGCCCTAAGTCTGGCCCTGGCACACCAACCGGTGCCCGAGCGGCCCGAGGCCTACCAGCTCGAGGCGCGACTCTTCGTTCTGGACAACGGAGAGGAGCGCAGCCGCCTGCTAGCCTTTGACCTACCCACAGGGAAGAGGGTGGCGGAGCTCAGCCTACCGCCAAAGGGCATGAGCCTGGTCGTCACCCCTTCAGAGCGCTTTCTGGTAGTCTCCCGCGGCCGGGACACCGACCGGCAGTGGCTTACCGTGGTGTGGACGGGAAAGGAGAAGGCGCGCTGGAGCCGACCAGTCGTTGCCAAGAGCCTGCTTGTGGGTAGGGGTTGGAACATCGGCCACGGAGCCCACGCCTACACCCTGGGGGGACAGCTCCTATTCCTGGAGGAACGCGAAGGGGTAGCCCTGCGCTTCAGTGAGGAGGCTCTGAGGCCGGAGGCCGCCTTCGAGCCAGAGAAGATCGCCCTGCCAAGCCCTGACCACTACCACATCGTGGAAGCCCCTGAGGGCACCTATCTGACCCTGCTGCGCAAGGGCCAGGTCATCCTGTTTGACGCCGCTATGCGGGAGGAAAAGGCCCGCTTTGCCTGTCCTGTGGAGCATGGTGAGGCGTTTGACCCGGAGACAGGGCGGAGCTTTTTTGCCTGCGCCAAGGACCTGCTGGTAACCGAGGCTGGGCGCGAGCTTGTTCGCTTGCGCTACCCCGTGCAGGAGCGCATAGGGGCTTTTTTAAGGGGCAAAGGTGGCTTTTTCGGCTACTCCGATGCGGTTCAGCACCTTCAGCACTTGGATCCTCGCGCCCCAAGCCTAACACCGATACCGTTGGGGGGCAGCCTGATTCGGGCGAAGAGCGATGGCGAGCGGCTCTATCTTCTTCTCAGCGACGGCCGCCTGCAGATGCGCGAGGCCCGTCAAGGCCAGCTGGTCCAGGAGATCCGCGTGGGCCGCCCTTTTCCCACGACGGATGAGACCACCGGGGGGGCCATCTACCCCGATATAGCGCCTTGGCCGGAGAAGGGCCTGGTTTTCGTGAGCCTGCCCCAGCAGGGATTGGTAGCGGTGGTAGATTCGCAGCGGGGTTGGGTGCGGCAGTATCTGCGCACAGGTGGGAGCCCCACCCGGCTGGTCTTGCTCAAAGGTCCGTAGCTAGTAGGCCTTTTCTAACCCCCCACTTAGGGTGGGGGGCCGGCAGGGCCATTTTCAGAAGGCTTGCCCCGCCTACTCGCCGGCCCGGGTTTCCCCTCCCACATCCCAGTGCTCGGGCGAGCGCCAGAGGTTGGAGATCAGAATCTCGCGCATGGCCAGAAACTCCTTGGGCATGCGGGTGTAGAGCTTGATGAAAAGCTCCTCGTGGGAGAGGATCTCCTTCAGCCACAGGTCTCGGTCGATGGCCATCAGCTCCTGGAATTGCTCCTTGCTGAACTCGAGCCCCCTCCAGTCTATGTCCTCGTATCGGGGCACATAGCCCAAGGGGCTCTCGGTGGCGTAGCCCCGCCCGTTGGCCCGTTCCACAATCCACTTGAGGACCCGCATGTTCTCGCCGTAGCCCGGCCAGAGGTAGTTGCCGTCCTTATCCTTGCGGAACCAGTTCACGCTAAAGATGCGCGGGGGGTCCACCACCTTTCGCCCGATATCCAACCAGTGGTTGAAGTAGCTGGCCATGTGGTAGCCGATGAAGGGCAGCATGGCGAAGGGGTCGCGGCGCACCTCGCCAATCTGTCCGAAGGCGGCGGCGGTCATCTCGGAGCCCATGGTGGCGCCCAGATAGACCCCAAACGACCAGTTGAAGCTCTGGTAAACGAGGGGCACCACGCTGGCCCGGCGCCCCCCGAAGATGAAGGCCTTGATGGGCACCCCCTTGGGGTTCTCCCACTCGGGGTCGATGGCCGGGTTTTGGTGCGCCGGGGCGGTGAAGCGGGCGTTGGGGTGGGCGGCTTTGCGGCCGCATCCGGGTGTCCACTCCTGGCCCTGCCAGTCGATGGCCCGTTCCGGAGGGGGCCCATCCATCCCCTCCCACCACACATCGCCCTCGGGGGTCAGGGCCACATTGGTGAAGATGGTGTTGGCCCGGATGGCCTCCATGGCGTTGGGGTTGGTGGCGTAGGAGGTCCCAGGGGCCACCCCGAAGTAGCCGGCCTCGGGGTTGATGGCGTAAAGCCGCCCATCAGGGCCCGGCTTAATCCAGGCGATGTCGTCGCCCACGGTGGTCACCCGCCAACCTTCCTCTAAAAAGGGCTTGGGCGGGATGAGCATGGCGAAGTTGGTCTTGCCACAGGCTGAGGGAAAGGCCGCCGCCACGTAGGTTTTCTGGCCCCGGGGGTCCTTTACCCCCAGGATGAGCATGTGCTCGGCCAGCCAGCCCTCGTCCCGCCCGATTACGCTGGCGATGCGCAGGGCCAGGGCCTTCTTGCCCAGCAGGGCGTTGCCCCCGTAGCCCGAGCCGTAGCTCCAGATGCTGCGCTCTTCGGGGAAGTGCACGATGTACTTGACCTTGGGGTTGCAAGGCCAGGGCACATCCTTCTGGCCGGGCTTTAGGGGCATGCCCACGCTGTGTATGCAGGGCACGAAGTCGCCGTCCTCGCCCAGCACCTCATAGACCGCCTTGCCCATGCGGGTCATGATGCGCATGTTGACCACCACATAGGCCGAGTCGGTGAGCTCAATGCCGATGTAGCTGATGGGCGAGCCTAGAGGGCCCATGCTGAAGGGCACCACGTACATGGTGCGGCCCCGCATGCACCCGTCGAAGAGGCTCAGGAGGGTAGCCTTCATCTCCTTGGGGTTGACCCAGTTGTTGGTGGGGCCGGCGTCCTCCTTGTTCAGGGAGCAGATGAAGGTGCGGTCCTCCACCCGCGCCACGTCCGAAGGGTCGGAGCGGGCCAGAAAACTGTTGGGGCGAAGTTTGGGGTTTAGTCGGATGAAGGTGCCGGCCTGCACAAGCTGCTCACACAGGGCGTGGTACTCCTCCTCCGAGCCATCGCAAAAGTGCACCCGGTCGGGCTTGCAGAGGGCTACGGCCTCAGCAATCCACTGCCTGACCCGCGGGTTCCGGATGTAGGGGGGGAACTCGAGGCTTTGCATGTCGCATTACACTCTAATAGCTGGTCCAGCAGTTGCCCAGACGCCGTGGCGGGAATGGGGTAGACTCTAGGGTGGTGAAACCATGAGCCTGAGCCAGGGTAAGTTCAAGCGCCTGCAGGCCTGTGCCGACGAGAAAGGTGTGATTGCTGCAGCGGCCATGGACCAGCGCGGTTCGCTGCGCAAGGCTATCGCCAGGGCCAAGGGGGCCGAGGTAAGCGATGCTGAGCTCACCGAGTTCAAGACCGCGGTGGTGAAAATCCTAACCCCCTACGCCTCGGCCATCCTTATCGACACCGAGTACGGCCTGCCGGCCCTGCAGCACAAGGCCCCCCGTACCGGGGTTCTGTTGGCCTACGAGAAGTCGGGCTACGACGCCAGTGTGCCGGGACGGCTACCCGATCTACTGCCCGAGCTCAGTGTGCGGCGCATCCAGGAGCTGGGGGGCGATGCGGTGAAGATCCTCCTCTACTACAACCCCGAGGACGATCCCAAGATCAACGCCATCAAGCACGCCTTTGTGGAGCGGGTGGGGGCAGAGTGCGCAGCCCTGGAGATGCCCTTTTTCCTCGAGCCCATCGCCTACAACGAGGCCCTCGGCGAGGGTCTGGAGATGGCCAAGGTCAAGCCCCGCTATGTGGCCAAGTACATGGAGGAGTTTTCCAAGGAGCGCTACGGGGTGGACGTGCTCAAGGTGGAGTTCCCCTTCAACATCGCCTACACCAGCGGCACCCTGGGCTTCAAGGGCGAGGCGGCCTACACCCGCCAGCAGGCCCTGCAGTTCCTGAAGGATGCGGCCAGCGCGGCCGGTAAGCCCTTCATCTACCTTTCGGCTGGGGTGAGCGATGCGGTCTTCCGCGAGTCCTTGGAGATGGCCGCCGAGGCTGGGGTGCCCTACAGCGGGGTGCTCTGTGGGCGGGCAACCTGGCAGGATGGCATCCCGGTCTACGCCAAGCAGGGCCTGGCTGCGCTGGAGGACTGGCTTTCGGACCAGGGGGTGAGGAACATCCAGATGCTCAACGAGGTGCTGGCCAAAGGGGCCAAGCCCTGGTGGACGCTTTACGGCAGTCCTGAGGCGGCGCTGGCCTGAGGCTTTTCCCCTTTTTTGGGTTGTGCTAAACTCTTAGGGTTGCCTGGCCTGGCCCGGCAGTACTTCAGGGAGGAAGCCGATGAAACGCACTTGGCAGCCCAATAAGCGCAAGCGGGCCAAAACCCACGGTTTTCGCGCCCGCATGAGGACCGCCGGCGGCCGCAAGGTGCTGGCCCGCCGCCGCGCCAAAGGCCGCTACAAGCTCACCGTCAGCAGCGAGCCCCAGCTCAAGCGCTAACCCCTGGGGGTTGGCGGAGGCTCCCCGCGGGGGAGCTTTTTTGTAGATGCCCTTCTCTTCGCTCAAAGGTGAAAAGGCCTTCCAGCGCCTGCGGGGAGGGAGGACGGGGCGCGGTAAGTACCTGGTGTTGCGCTGGCTGCCCCTGCGCCCCACCGCCATCAACCCGGTGCGGGTGGGGATTGTGGTCTCGAGCAAGGTTTCCAAGAAGGCTACCGTGCGCAACAAGATCCGCCGTCGCCTGCGGGAGATTCTGCGCCGGATGCACCTTCCCCCTTCGGAGATGGTGATCTGGGTGCAGCCCGAGGCGGTGGAGGCCTCCTACTGGGATTTACTGCGCGACCTAGGCCATGCTCTAAAGAAGAGCGGGCTGGTACAATAACACGGGTATGGGAAGGCTGGCGGCGATGCTCAACCGGCTGCTCATGGCCGGGGTGCGCTTTTACCGGCGCTACCTGTCGCCCCTGAAACCCCCCACCTGCCGCTTCTACCCTACCTGCAGCCAGTATGCCCTGGAGGCGTTGGAGCGCCACGGTCCTTTTTGGGGGCTCTACCTGAGCCTGCGGCGCATCCTAAAGTGCCACCCGCTGCACCCTGGGGGGCTGGATTACGTGCCCAAGGAGCGGCCCAGGATTCGCCTGAGAACAAAGGAGCAGGAATGAAATGGTTCTGGACGAGTTTGGCCCTGTTCGCCTTGATGCCGGCGCTTGCCCTTACCCCGGAGTGGCGGGAGGTGGACATCGATAAGGATGGCAGGCCTGAGAAGGTGGCCGTGACCAACCTGGCCGATGTGGCCTTCAACACTCAGGGCCAGATTGTAGGATGGTACATCAAAACCGCCCGCGCCACCGACTTCCGGGGCAACTACGACCGCGCTCCCAACCTGGTCAAGGCCGGTCAGACCCCCCCAGGGACCCTCGAGGGCTTCGTGCCCACCGCTTTTGAGTTCACCCGGCGCGACCCAGCCGACCCTGAGGCCGACTTCATCGCCACCTTCACCGATGGAGCCACCCGTCTTACCTACATCATCCACCCCCGTTTCCTCACCGTGGACATAGAGGTGGATAGCTCCACCCCCAGGAAGCTCATCTGGACCGGCATCGGGGGAACCGACACCCCTATTACCAAGTGGCTTGGTCAGGGCAACCTCCAGCCCATCAACGCCGGTCAGGGACCTGCGGTCTACGTGGGGTGGCAGACCCAGAAGGGTGCCGGCTTTGCTATGTTCTTGCGCCCAGAGCGGCCGGTGCCCATCACCATGACCCAACTGGGCGGGGCAGGGATAGCCGAGGTCAGCCTGCCAGAGGGGAAGTTCAACCTGAAGGTCTATGGGGGGCTCAACGAGCTGGTGCGGCTGCATGTGGAGGGGTTCTACCAGCTTCCTGGGGTCTTCGAGCCCAACATCTGGGGCCAGATCTCGCTGGGCTTAGTTTGGGCGTTGGAGCAGGCCCACCGGCTGGCGGGGGGGAGCTGGATCCTGGCCATCATCATCGTGACCGTGGTCATCCGGCTCTTAATGTGGCCCCTGATGCACCAGCAGTTCAAGAGCATGGCTGAGATGCAAAAGATCCAGCCTTTGGTCAAAAAAATCCAGGAGAAGTACAAGGATGACAAGCAAAAGCAGCAGGAAGAGCTGATGAAGCTTTACCAGGAGCACCGCATCAACCCTCTGGGGGGCTGCTTCCCCATCCTGCTGCAGATGCCCATCCTGTTTCTGATGTACAAGGTCATGGTGGGCTACGAGTTTGGCCAGGGCTTTCTCTGGATCCGTGACCTGGCCCTGCCCGACCCCCTCTACATCCTCCCCTTCCTCTACATCCTGGTGCTTTTGGTCTCTACCTGGCTCTCCGCGGCAGGCAACAAGGATGCCCTTCGCCAGGGCATCCTCATCAACCTTATTTTCGCCTTCATCCTCTTCAGTTTCCCGGCCGGCGTTACCCTGTACTGGCTGCTCTCCACGGCCATTGGGGTAGGGCAGCAGTGGCTCATCAACAAGCAGCTCGGCCTGCCGCTGGCTCCGGCCAAGGGCTAGAGGTAAGCCCTCACCCCCGGCCCGCAGGTCGGGGGGTTTTCCTTTGGTAAGCTAAAGGTTATGGACGAAAAAAAGCGTGGCCTTGACGATCTTTTGTCCGACCTGGGGATAGAGGACGAAACAGCCCCCGAGGTCGTGCTGAAAGAAGGGGGAGAGGCTCCCTTGGTGGCCCCGGCGCGCCAGGAGGACCCGCGGAGCTTCCTCGAGCACTTCATGGTGGGGCTTCTGCTTCGCCTGAACCCCGCCTACTCGGTGGAGATAGAGCAGCAGGGAAACCTGTTCCGGGTGGAGATCGTGGGGGGGGATGTGGGTCGGGTGATTGGCCGTGAGGGGAAGACCCTGCAGAGCCTGGAGTTCCTTGTCAATGTGGTCATGGCCAAGCACTGCGGTCCGGCCTACCGGGTGCTGCTGGACGCGGGCGGCTACCGCCGCCGCAATGAGGAGCGCATCAAGCGTCTGGCCAACGAGGCGGCCATCAGGGTGGAGATGAGCGGCGAGCCGGTGGAGCTGCCGCCCATGCGGCCCAGCGAGCGACGGATGGTCCACGTCCTGCTCAAGCAGCACCCTAAGGTGACCACCACCTCGGTGGGGGAAGGGGAGGCGCGGCACGTGGTGGTGCTGCCCCGCACCCCCTCGGAGTAGGTGTGCCGGCGACCTACCTGGCGCTTCTGCGGGACATGGAGCGGCGGCTTGGGGCAGGGGGAAAGCCCCCCCTGGAGGCGCGCTGGCTGCTGGCCCACGCTGCGGGGCTGGACCTGGAGGAGCTTTTGAGTCTGCTGGGAAGGCCGGTGCCCGAGGGCGTGGCCGAGCGGGCCCAAGCCCTGTTGGATAGGCGGCTGGGGGGCTGTCCGCTGCAGCTTATTCTGGGGCAGACGGAGTTTTATGGTCTTGAGCTTTGGGTGGAGCCGGGGGTGCTCATCCCCCGGCCCGAGACCGAGGGGCTGGTGGAGCTGGCCCTTCACGCTCTGTCCCCGGGTTGCTCGGCCTGGGTGCTGGACGTGGGGACCGGCAGCGGGGCCATCGCTTTGGCCCTCAAGGCCAGGCGTCCTGAGCTGCGGGTCTGGGCTACCGACATAAACCCTAGGGCCATACGGCTGGCCCAGAGGAATGCCAGGCGCTGGGGGCTCGAGGTCGTCTTTTTACTGGCTTCCCTGACGGCAGGGCTGAGGGGGCTGGACCTGGTGGTCTCCAACCCCCCCTACCTGCCCGAGGGCTACCGCAAGGAGGCCCCTCCTGAGCTGGCCTACGAGGACGAGGCGGCTTTGTACGCGGGGCCGGAGGGGCTGGGGGTGGCCCGGGCCCTGCTGGGGGAGGCCTGGGGGGCCCTGCGGCCTGGGGGGCGATTTATGCTGGAGCTGGCCCCCGAGAACATCCATATCCTGCGGGATGAGGCCGCGGCCCTGGGCTGGGAGGGGCTGGAGGTGCGGCCCGACCTGGTCGGGCGTCCTCGCTACCTGCTGGGGCGGCGGCCCTACTTCCAGTAGGGCCGGACCGATTCCAGCAGCCGTTCTACCGCCTGACGGTTGCGCCGCTCGATCTCGGCCTTGCGGGGAATCTCCGGGTAGGGCTGCTCGGGGTCGTGCAGGGTGTGGGTCAGGAATTGGCCGAGCCGGCTGCCCCAGCGCTCCAACCAGGGCTCGGGCAGGTGGTCGGGCCAGGGCAGGCCCTGCAGGGTGAGGTACAGAAGGGCCCAGACCCGGCTGGCGGCGTCCAGGCTGTACCCCCCGCCCAGGGTGTAGATGGCCCGGCCCCCGGCAAAGGCAGATGCGTACTGCCGCAGCAGGGTGAAGACCCGCGCGTAGGCCCGGGTGGTGAGGAGAAGTTCGGCCAGAGGGTCTTGGTAGTGGGCGTCGGCCCCGCACTGGATGACCATCACATCGGGTTGGAACCAACGCAAAGCCGGTTCCAGCCCCATCTGCAAAACCTCCAGGTAGGAAGCGTCCTCGGTGAAGGGTTCCAGGGGGACGTTCAGCTTGCGTCCGGTCCCGGAGGCCTTGCCGATCTCGTGGGTGTGTCCGGTGCCGGGATAGAGGTAGCGGCCGGACTCGTGGATGGAGAAGGTCAGCACCTCGGCCTCGTCGTAGTGGATCCACTGGACTCCATCGCCGTGGTGGACGTCGATGTCCACGTAGGCCACCCGCAGGCCCTGGCCGGTGAGGTAGCGGATGGCCACCGAGAGGTCGTTGTAGACGCAGAAGCCCGCAGCCAGGTCCTTCTGGGCGTGGTGCAGCCCCCCCCCAAGCTGCAAGACCTCCTTGGCCTGACCCCCAGCCACCAGCCGGGCCGCGCTCAGGGTGCCCCCCACAAGCCAGCGGGCGGCCTCGTCCATGCCGAGGAAGATGGGGGTGTCGGCGGTGCCCAGGCCGTAGTACTCAAAGCTGGGGGAGTCCTCCCCCCGGCTCGCGGCCTCTACCCGGCGCACATAAGACTCCAGGTGCACCGTGCGCACCTCCTCGCGGGTGGCCTGCTGAGGGGTGTAGAGGGACGGAGGAGGGCCGAGCTGGACCAACAGATCGAGCAGCATCTCCAGCCGCAGGGGGCTGAAGGGGTGTTGGGGGCCGAAGTCGTACTCGAGGTAGTGGGGGCTGTAGACCACCGGGATCATGGCTTGCCTGGAATCTCCGGGGGCCAGTGTACCCTAAAGCCCTGCTGCCGCAGGGCCTGGGCCAGCCGCCGGGTCTCCGGGGTGTCCACCCGCACCACGCTGTTGACCTGCTCCTTTCCCATGGGGTAGGTGAGCAGGGAGTGGATGTTGATGTTTTTCTGCGCTATGGCGGTGCAGAGCCGGGCCAGCTCTCCGGGCCGGTCGTCCAGGGCGACCTCGAGCCGGCCGCTGGGCTTCTGCACCCCGGTCAGGCGCAGCAGGGCATCTAGCAGGTCGATACCGGTGACGATGCCCACCACCCTTCCTTCCTCCACCACCGGCAGCGCCCCGATCTTGCGTTCGCGCATGATCCGCGCGGCTTCCTCGACCGGGTCAAGGGGATCGGCGGTCAGCACCGGCCGGCTCATGACCTCCCTCACCGGGGTCTGGACGGGCCGGGCCCCCTCGGGGGCAAAGGGGCTGGTGGCCAGCCGGATGTCCCGGTCGGTGATCATGCCCACCAGCCGGCCTGCCTCCACCACCGGGATGTGCCGGATGTTGTGCCTTAGCATCTGGTGGTAGGCGGCCTCGAGGCTCACCTGGCCCTCCACCGTCAGCACTGGGCTGTTCATGACGTCTTTGACCAGCATTGCCTCCAGTCTAAGGCACCGGGGCCTGGCTGGCTGGGGTGAGGAGGGGTATATTCACTGGGGATGGACTGTGCTTTTAGCCATTGATGTCGGCAACACCAACATCACCATGGGCCTTTACCAGGGCGAGACCCTGGGGCCGCGCTGGCGCGTGGCCACCGATGCCCAGCGGATGCCCGATGAGTACGGCCTCACCCTGGTCAGCCTGCTGGCCCACAGCGGCTACGCCCCGGCCCAGGTGGAGGCAGTGGTGATGGCCTCGGTGGTGCCCCCCCTGACGGGCACCCTGTTCCAGGCGGTGCAGAACTACCTGGGCAAAAAGCCTCTGGTGGTGGACTCGAGCGTCAAGACCGGGGTGCGGGTGCGCTACGAGGACCCCTCGCAGGTAGGGGCCGACCGCATCGCCGATGCTGCCGCGGTCCAGCGGCTTTACGGTGGGCCGGCCTGCGTGGTGGACTTCGGCACCGCCACCACCTTCGACGCCATCACCGCCGAGGGGGACTACCTGGGGGGGGCCATCGCCCCCGGGGTGGGCATCGCCGCCGAGGCCCTCTTCCAGCGGGCGGCCAAGCTGCCCAAGGTGGAACTCCAGCCCCCTCCCCGGGCCATTGGGCGCAACACCGCGCACGCCATACAGTCGGGGCTGCTCTTCGGCTACGTGGGGCTGGTGGAGGGTATGGTGGCCCGCTTTCGCGCGGAGCTGGGGCCTGGCATGAAGGTTATTGCCACCGGCGGCCTGGCCGAGCTCATCGCGCGGGAGACCCCGGTCATCCAGGTCGTGGCCCCCTGGCTGACCCTGGAGGGCCTGCGCATCATCTGGGAGCTCAACCGATGAACCCGCTGCAGGGCAAGCGCATCGTGCTCGGGGTGAGCGGCTCGGTGGCGGCCTACAAGGCGGCCGATCTGGCCAGCAAGCTCACCCAGGCGGGTGCCCAGGTAGAGGTGGTGCTGAGCGAGGGGGCCGAGCACTTCATCGCGCCGCTGACCTTTTCCGCCCTGACCGGGCGCCGGGTCCACACCAGCCTGTGGACGGACGAGGCCCATGTACTGCACGTGGGGCTGGGGGAGGGGGCCGATGCGGTGGTGATTGCTCCCTGCAGCGCCAACACCCTGGCCAAGCTGGCGGTGGGGCTGGCCGACAACCTGCTCACCCTGACCGCCCTGGCCGCGCGCGGCCCGGTCTTCGTGGCCCCGGCCATGGATGGGGGGATGTTCGAGCACCCCGCCACCCAGGCCAACCTCCAAATCCTGCGCCAGCGGGGGGTGCGGGTTCTGGGGCCGGCCCGGGGCCGGATGGCCTCGGGGCTGGTGGGGTGGGGGCGGATGCTCGAGCCCGCCGAGATTCTAGGCCAGCTTCGTCTGGCCCTGGCCCAGGGGGGGCCTTTGAGCGGCCGGCACGTGGTGGTGAGCGCAGGTGGTACCCAGGAGCCCCTCGACCCAGTGCGCTACCTCACCAACCGCTCCTCGGGCAAGCAGGGCTTTGCCCTGGCCCAGGCCGCCTTGGACCTGGGGGCCCGGGTGAGCCTGGTGGTGGGGGCCACCGCCGCCGCCCTGCCCACCCCCACGGGGGCAGAGCGCACCGATGTGGTAACCGCGGCCCAGATGGCCGAGGTGGTGTTGCAACTTGCGCAAACGGCGGACGCCCTGATCATGGCTGCTGCGGTGGCCGATTTTCGCCCCCGGCAGGTGCAGGCCCAGAAGATTAAGAAAGAGCGCCTGCCCCAGCTGGAGCTCGAGCCCACCCCGGACATCCTGCTGGCGGTGGCCGAGGCGCGCCAGCGGACGGGCCGGCCCAGGGTGGTGGTGGGCTTTGCCGCCGAGAGCGAGAACCTGCTGGCCAATGCCCAGGACAAGCTAAAGCGCAAACGGCTTTCTTTGCTGGTGGCCAACGATATCACCGCGCCCGATGCGGGCTTTGCTGTAGAGACCAACCGGGTTACCCTGCTCTGGCCCGATGGGCGGGTGGAGCCGCTGCCCCTCATGACCAAGAGCGAGGTGGCCGAGGCGGTGCTGGCCCGGGTGGTGGGGCTGTTGGAGGGGGGCTGAGGTTCGGATGCTGGCCCTGCGCCTGCGGCTTCTTTGGAACGCTTTCCGCCAGAATCCCCTCCCGGCCCTTCTGGGGCTCGGCGCGGGGGCGCTGCTGGCCTACGGGCTTTGGTGGGGGACGAGCTGGTTTTTGCACTTCCTCTCAAACGAGCTCTTCGGCAGCGGCTTTTTGGGCCGTCTGGCCGCAGCCTTTACCCGGGATGTGCTGGTGGACCGCCTTCTGGGCAGTCTGCTTCTGGTGCTCTCCAGCGCGGTGGTTCTCTCTGCCCTGCCCAACGCGGTGACGGTGCTCTACACCTCCGAGGACCTGCCCCTGCACCTGGCCCTTCCCCAGCGGGCAAGCCGGGTATTTCTGTTCAAGGTGGGTGAGGTTTTCCTCGCCACCGCCCTTTTTCCCACCCTGCTTTTGCTGCCGGTGCTTTTCGCCTACGGCGCTTTTTACGGGGCGCCGCCCTTTTTCTTCGCAGGGGCCTTCCTGGTGGCCCTGGCCCTCTTTGCCTTCCCGGTGGCCCTGGGGGTGGGGCTGGCCCTTCCGCTGGTGCGCTACGCCCCAGCCGGGCGGGCCCGGGAGTGGTCGGCGGCGGTGGCGGCGGTGCTGGGGGGGGCTCTGATCCTGCTGCTGCGGGTTTTGCGGCCCGAGGTGCTCCTCAGCACCGACTTCTCCGACCCCGAGGCCCTGGACCGCTTCCTGCAAACCTTTCGCGACCCCGCAGCCCCTTTTCTTCCCTCGGCCCTGGCCCACGCGGCCCTTAGGGCCTTGAGCCGGGGGGAGCTGGAACCTTCCTTTTGGGGGTTGCTGCTGCTTTCGGGGGGGCTGCTCTGGCTGGGCGGGGTGCTGGCCGGCTACGCCTACCAGCAGGGCTGGGTGCGCAGCCTGGAGGGCAGCGTGCGCGAGCAGGGTTTTCGGAGACCGGGCTTGCTGGACCGGTGGGCCATGTCGGGGGTGGTGGGGGCCCTTTTCGTGCGGGACCTGCGGCTCTTCTTTCGCGACGCCAACCAGGCCGCCCAGCTCGTGCTGGTGGGGGTGCTGGTGCTGCTTTATACCACCAGCCTGGGGTATTTGCCCCTGGGCGACCCCCGCTTCCAGCTCGTGGCGGGCTTCATGCACCTGGCCTTTCAGGGTTTCGTGATCGCAGGGGTGGGGGTGCGGCTGGCCTACCCCCTGTACAGCCTCGAGGGGCCCGCCCACTGGCTGCTGCAGACAAAGCCGGTGGCCCCGAGCACCCTTCTTCTCACCCGCTTCGGCCTGGCGCTCTTCTTCCTGCTGCCGCTGGGGCTGTTGCTCGGATACTTTTCACCCCGGGTGCTTGCTTTGGAGGCGGGTCTAAGCCAGGTTTCTCTGCTTCTAGCCCTGGCCGCGGCGATCGCCGTGGCCGGGCTCGGGGTGGGGCTGGGGGCGGCCTTCCCCAAGTTCGAGGCCACCAACCCGGCCGAGGTGCCGGTGGGCACCGGAGGGCTTCTCTACATGGTCCTGAGCCTGGCCTACGCCGGGGTGCTGGTGCTTCTGGCCAGCCGCCCGGTCTACCTGGCCCTGGTGCACCGCCAGGGGGACTACCTGGCTGGCCCCGAGGGCGCCTGGTGGCTGCTGGCGCTCGCGGGGGCGACCCTGCTGCCCACCCTGCTGGCTTTGGGCTTTGGCTACTGGCGGCTGCGCACCCCTCCCAGGTAGGCCGCGATGGGCCCCACCGCCTCGCCGTTTCGGCTGGTCAGGAGGTCCAGGTGGGTGAGGCCGGGCAGAACGCGCACCTCGAGGGGGGTGTTGGGGAAGAACTCGGCGGTGCTCCGGAAGTCCTCGGCCCGTGGCAGAAGCCCCCGCCCGGCCCCAAGGGCCAGCACCGGGTAGGGCAGGGGGCGCGGCCTGAGGCCTGGAAGGGCCACCTCGAAGGCCGCGATGTCCAGCAGCAGCCGGTAGGGGAAGAACCACTCCGAAAAGCCGGTGAGGGGGTTGGCGTAGAGCCGGATGAACTCCATGGGGTCGGTGGCCTCGCCGGTGTCGCGCCACTCCACCCGCCGCCCCCTGGGGCCCCGGATGGTGTAGACCCGGTTGCCCCCCAGAAGCCCCAGCAGGCTAAGCCCCTCCCGGGCCACAGCCTGCCCCAGCGAGACCGCGAAGATGGGGGAGGGGGCGTAGCGGTCGTCCACCCGGTACAGGGCCGCGGCCAGGCGGCTGCTGCGGAAGGGCACCCAGCCAGGAGGGGCGTCGGCCTCGGGGGCCTGGGCGGCCATGTAGGCCTGGGCCTCGGCCAGGGCCAGCCCCACCGGGTCCAGCCCGAAGGCCGCGACGTAGGGGGGTGTGCGGCCGGCGAGCAGGTCGTTGAGACCGGGCAGGCGGCCCAGGGGGCCCTGGACGCCTTCGAGGTAGGCCTCCGCCCCCACCGAGACCAGCCGGGGGGCCCCGTCCAGCAGGATGAGGCCCTGGAGCTTCTCGGGGCGGTACAGGGCGAAAAGAGCCGCCAGGCTGGCCCCCAGCGAGTGCCCCGCCAGCACCACCGGGCCTTCGGTGCGGGCCTGGTCCACGATGCGCTCGAGGTCTTCCAGGTGTACGGCCAGCCCCCAGTCCTTGAGGAAGGGCAGCTCGGGCAGCCGGTAGGCCCGGTAGTAGGCCCAGGGGTCTTCGGTCAGGAAACCCCGCCGGTCCTCCAGCCCGTTGGCCCGCCGGTCCCAGGCCCAGACCCGGTAGCCTGGGGCCGCAGTCACCAGCCGGCGGGCCAGGGCCTCGAAGTTGGTGGCCCCGCCTAAAAAACCTGGCACGAAGACCACGGTACCCCTGAGCCCTCCTTCCTGGGGGAAGGCCAGGGCATAGCTCCGGTCCAGCCCGGGCCCTGCCGCGGTGGGGGCTCCGGGAAAGGAGATGTACTGGGGCTCGCCCGGCCAGCGGACGGGCTGGGCCAGCCCGATGGCCAGGCTGCTCAGGAGGACCAAGCCGAGCCGCATACCCCCATGCTGTACCCGAACCCTGGAACCAACCTGGCCCGGGCCCACAAAAAAGGGGGTGGGCCCGGACCCACCCCGGCCTTGGCATCGCTTCAGGGGCTGCCGTAGCTGTCCTCGACCACCACCACCTCCAGCGTCTGCCCTGCAACCAGGCCCACCGCGAAGACGCTGTAGACCTTGCCCCCCTCAAAGGCCACCCCCTCCAGGGGCAGGACCGCTGTGGTGGTGCCGGTGGGGCGTACCTCGAGGTCGTAGGCCCCGGCCCGCACCGTGCCGTAGCCTGAGCGCTGGCCGAAGGCCAGGTTGCGGAAGAGCACCGGCCCTCCCTTCAGGGCCACATCCACCGCGGGGGCGTCGGGGGAGGCGTGGATGACCCGCACCTTGGCCACCCCTTCAGCCGGGGCCAGCCGGTCCTCGACCACCTGGGCCCTCAAGGTGGCCGCGGTGCCCAGGGCCATTACCGTGTAGTACCGGCCGGCCTGCACCCGCAGGGTCACGTCGGCCACCTTGGTGGGGTTCTGGCCGGCGGTCTGCACGGTCAGGGTCAGGCTGCCCGCGGGCACCTCGGCGTAGTAGGTGACGTCCTTGAAGACTTGGGCCTCAAACACCTTGTTTCCGCCCGATAGGATATCCACCGCGGGCGCGTCCGGCACCAGGTGGGCGAAGCGCACGAAGGCGGTTCCCCCATCTTGCTGCGCCAGGGCGAGCCCCAGCGCCAGCACCCAAGCCACCATCCAGCCTCTGTAACCCATAAAAGCTCCTTTCCCGTAGCGTTATAGCCTTGCAGGGTCATCTTATCGTGAGCTCCCGGCCACAGCAACCATCAAAAAAGCCCCCGTGAGGGGGCTTGGGCCTGGGGGGCTTTACTTGGGCAGCAGCACCGTGTCGATTACGTGGATGATGCCGTTGCTGGCCTGGATGTCCACCGTGGTCACGGTGGCAACGCCGTTCAGGATTACCTTGCCGTCGCGCACCTGGATGGTGATGTTCCGGCCCTCCACGGTCTTGGCCTCCCTGAGGTTGACCACCTGGCTCGAGGGCACCCGGCCCGAGACCACGTGGTACTGGAGCACCTTGGTAAGCTCGGCCCTGTCGGCGAGGAGCTTATCCAGGTCGGCCTTGGGAATCTTGGCAAAGGCCTCGTTGGTGGGGGCGAAGACGGTGAAGGGTCCAGGGCCCGAGAGGGTTTCCACCAGCCCGGCGGTGCGCACGGCGGTAAGGAGGGTGCTGAAGTTGGGGTTGTTGGCGACAATCTGGGCGATGGTCTGGTTGGCGGTCATGGTGCCTTGGGCTTGGGTCAGGGTAAGGCCCAGGGCGGCTAGGGCCAGGGCAGCTAGGACGAGCAGGCTTCTTTTCATGTGGACCTCCTTGGGGTCGTCTGACCTCCACAGCCAGGGTATACGCCCGGATATGGTAGAACCTTTGTCTAAGATACGTTTAGATTTGTAGGGCATGCCACAGGTCAAAGCCCAGGAGGAAGAGCCCCTGGAACAGAACCGCCAGGCCAAAGCCCCTGAACAAGGGGTTTTTCTGGCGGAGGAGGAAGAGCCCGGCCAGCAAATAGAGGATGTCCAGCCCGGCGTTGAGCCAAAGGAGCCGCCGCAGGTGGGCCGGATCCGGTTCCTCGCCCAGCCAGCCGGCGTAGGCCAGGGCCGCGTTGACCAGGCCCCAGGCCCCGCCCATGAACCAGAAGCCCCGCCAGAAGGGCTGGGGGTTGTACCAAAGCCCCAGCCAGCCCGCCCCAAGCCACAATAGGCCCCACAGCATGAGCTGCTGGGCTATCCGTTCGCCGATAGGCTCGCTCATCTGCGCACCCTTCGGGCCCGGCGGCAGGCCTCGGAACAGTACTTCACCTCCTCCCAGTGGCGGGCCCACCTCTTGCGCCACTGGAAGGGGCGGCCGCAGACTGGGCAGGACTTGTGGGGCAGGTGGGCCTTGAAGCCTTTCATCCTCGTCTGGCAATTCGCTGGGCCGCCTCCAGGTAGCGTTGGCGGGCTTTTGCCAGGTCTACCAGGGGGGTCTTGTAGGGACCGGGTCGTCCCTCCGACTCCGGTACCCAGCGCTCCAGCCAGCTTCCTTCGGGGTCGTGCTGCTCGGCCTGGCCGATCAAGTTGAAGACCCGGAAGTAAGGGGCCGCGTCCACCCCCAAACCCCCGGCCCACTGCCAGCCCTGCAGGTTGGAGGCGTTGTCGCCATCAAGCAGCAGGTCGCGGAAGGCCCGCTCGCACTTCTGCCACGGCAGAAGGGCCAGTTTGACCGCGAACTGGGCCACCACCATCCGCCCCCGGTTGGAGAGGAAGCCGGTGGCCCTGAGCTCCCGCATGGCCGCGTCCACCACCGGGATGCCGGTCTGGCCCTCCAACCAGGCTTGGAAGAGCTCGAGGTCGTCGTTCCAGGGCAGGGCTTCCCAACGGGGGTCAATGGCCCGCCGCATCATCTCGGGGTGGTGGTGGAGCAGGTGCCCGCTGAAGTCGCGCCAGCAGAGCTCGTTCACCCATTTCTGCGCCCCCTCCCCACCCACCCGCAGGGCCCTCTGCACCGCCAGGCGGGGTGAGAGCACCCCCAGGGTGAAGTAGTAGGAAAGCCGGGAGACCCCCTTCCCGTCCAGCGCGTCGCGGGTTTTGGCGTAGAAGGGAAGCTTGTTTGCCAGAAAATCCTCCAGCGCCCGCAGGGCGGCCTCCTCGCCTGCAGGGGGTAGGGGGATGCCCGGGGCCTCCTCGGGGACCTCCCCCATCTCCACCCCTGGGGGCAGGGCCACGGGGGGGAAGCGCTGCGGGGCCTCGAGGGGGGCTGGCGCCAGGTGGGCCCACCAGCGCTTGGAGAAGGGCGTGAAGACGGTGTAGGGCGTTCCGTCCGGTTTGGTGAGCCTGTCGGGCTCGAGGACGTACTGCCCTGGCAGAAGGTGTAGGGGACGCCCCAAGGCGGCAGCCACCTTGGCGTCGCGGAAGTGGGCGTAGGGGGTGGTGTTGCGCACGGCGAAGACCTGGCGAACCCCCAGGGCCTCCGCCACCTGCGGCAGCACCACCCAGGGCGGGCCGGTGCGCACCAGCAGGGTTCCCCCCCGCTGCTGATAGGCCTTTCGCAGGGCCCGGACGTTCTGGTAGAACCAGGCCCGCCGGCGGGGGCTGGTGTTCTCCAGAATCTGGGGGTCCAGGACCACCAGCCCCACCAGGGGGCCTTGGGCGAGGGCCTGGTGCAGGGCCGGGTTGTCGTGCAGGCGCAGGTCTGCGCGGTGCCAGACCAGGTTCACAAGCGCATCATCTCCCCTGGCCCCAGGGCAGAGTAGGGGATAGCCTAAATTTCAGCCCGCCTCGATGGGGCGGAAGGGCACCTCGAGGCCGGTGACATAGAGCATCCCCCCTTCCTCCTCCAGCCGCAGCCTGGGGAGAGGATGGCGCGGGGGGCCGTAAACCGCCCTCCCCCCCTGCAAGGGCTCGTAGGCGCCGAAATGGCAGGGGCAGCCCAGGAAGGGATGGTCGGTGCGGTAGTTGTAGGCGATGGAGCCCAGTTCGGGGTTATCCACGAAATTGACCGTGCAGCCCTGGTGGGTGCAGATGCGGGAGAGGGCCAGAAAGTGACGGTCCTCCAGCGAAAGCCCTCCCAATACCGGTTCGGGAAGGCGGAGGAGGATGGCCTTGAAGGGGCTGTCGTGGTAGCGGTACTCGAAGTACTTGAACTGCCAGACCCGATCGAACTCGGCCCAGGCGGCCACCGGCAGACGGGGGCCTGGGCGCCAGACCGGCTCGCCCACCTGGGCTTTGGTGAAGTGAATCACATAGGTGCGCCAGCCCAGCCAGCCAAAGAAGCCGCCGGTGATGGCGCTGGGGATGAGCCAGAGGAGGTCGCGGCGGTCAAAGCGGGGTTTCATAGGCCTTTGAGGTAGGCCAGAAGGGCCTCCATCTCGCCCTCACCCAGGGGTACGGCGGGCATCTGGCCCCGTCCCTTGAGAACGATCTCCCGCACCGCCTCGGGCACCCGCAGCACCGGGTTTCCCCTGAGCCGCGGACCCGAGCCCCCCTGGGCCTCCGCGCCATGGCAGGCCGCGCAGTGGGCCAGATAGACCCGCTGGCCCTGGTCTTCGCTGGCGAGCTGGCTTCTGGCAGTGGCGATGAGGTTTTCCACCTGGGCCCGGGCCTCGCCGCCGGCCTTGAGGTAGCCTTCCCAGGCCACGATGGCCTGGGCGGGGCGGCCTAGCTGGAAGTAGGCGTTGCCCAAAAAGAGCCAGCCTTCGGGCTCGTCGGGCTCGGCCTGCACCGCTATCTGCAAGGCCTGGACCGCTTCGGCCGGTCTCCCGCTCATGAAGAGGAGGACCCCGATGCGCCGCACGGCCTGGGGGTTGCGGGGCTCTTGTTCGATGACCCGTAGGTAGCCCCGCACCGCCCGCTCGAAGTCCTGCAGGGCGTAGGCCTCGTTGGCGTAAGCCAGCCAGTCGGCGGCCTTTCCGCTTCGCTCGGCCTGGCGCTCCAGCTCGCCCAGCCGCCGGGCCTCGTTGCGGCTGGTGATGATGGTCTCGCCGGGCAGGCGGGGCACGGTATAGGCCCAAAGCCCGGCCCCCAGCAGCAGAAGCCCTAGGGCCGCTCCCCCCAGGAGGGCGGGGCTCAGCCGGCGCGGTGGAGGGGAGTCTTGGCCCAGCTCGGCGAGCTGGCGCTCGAGGCGCACCGCCTGGGCCAGCAGGCGCTTGCGCTCCTCGCCCAGGGCCTCTTTGGCCAGGGTCTTTACCACCTCGAGCTCTGCCTTCAGCTCCTCTGGCCTGGGGCTTTTGGGGAAAGGCTCGGGCCGGGAGCGGAAGGGCCCCAGGGCATAGGCCAGGGCCAGCAACAACAGTAAGGCGAGTAGAAGATAGGCCAGCGTCATCGTCGATCCAGTTCGGCCTCGAGCCGGGCAATTTCCTCCTCCGGGACCTGGAGGGCGGTTTGCTCGGCCCGGGCTCGTACCTGCGCCTGGTAGCGCCAAAGCCCATAGCCCAAAAGCAGAAGGCCCACCAGGGGCGAGAGCCAGACCCAAAGGGTGGCCCCGCGGGCGGGGGGGTTGTAGAGAATCCAGTCGCCGTAGCGCTCCACGAAAAACTGTTTGATCTCGGCGGGGCTTTCGCCCTGGGCGAGCTTTTCAGCGATAATTCGGCGCATCTCCAGGGCAATGCCCGCGTTCGACTCCGCCGCCGACTCCCCCTGGCAGACCGGGCAGCGCAGCTCCCGCGCAATCTCGAAAACCTGGGGTGGGAAGTCGGGGGGTGGGGTGTTGGGGGCAGGCTGGGCCAGCACCCCCAGTCCCAGCCAGAGCAGAAGACCAAGCCGCTTCACCGTGCCACCTGCCTCAGGTACTCCAAAAGACTGGCCTCGTTCAGCTCCCCAATGTGCCGGGCCCGCACCGTGCGGTCCTGGGCGATGATGAAGGTTTCGGGCACGCCGGTGTAGCCGTACTCGATCCCGATGCGGCCCCGGGCGTCGTAGACGCTGGGGAAGCTTAGGCCATACTGGGCGATGAACCTCAGGGCCTCGCTTTCCTGGTCCTGCACATTGACCCCTAGGATGAGCACCTGGTCCTTGTGCGCCTGGTAGAAGCGCTCCAAAAGGGGGGCCTCTTTGCGGCAAGGAAGGCACCAGCTAGCCCATATGTTGAGGAAGACCGGCTTGTCCAGGACTTCCTTGATGCCGTACTCGAGGCCAAACTGCTCCTGGTAAGGCGCCAGCACCGGCAGGCTGAAGGTAGGGGCCGGCTTGCCCACCCGCACCGAGTCCAGGACCTCGGGGTTGGGCCGCTGTAAGCCCCAGTAGAAGAGGCCCCCTATGAGCAGAACCCAGACCGGCCAGAAGCGAAGCATGCTCAACCCAAGCTCGGCGCTGCCTCCCGGCTCGGTGCCCACGCTCCCGCCGGCCAGAGGATGTACGCCGTCCCCAGCACCATCAGCCCCCCCGCCACCCACAGCCAGAAGACCATGGGGGTGATGATGACCTTCAGGGTAGCCCACTGCCCTTTTTCCTGGTCGAACTGCATCAGCACAAAGTAGTAGTCGTTGTAAAGCGAGTACCGGACCACCGGGGTGGCCAGGGGTGAGCTCATCTGGGGGTAGAAGTTGAGCCGGGTCTCGTAGCGCCCGTCGGCCCCCCAGCCGTCCCGGCTGATCGAGCGCACCTCGATGGGGGCCAAAGCGGCGAAGCGATTGGCCTCCTCGCGGGCGGTGAGGGAGAGGAGGCGGATCTCAAGCCCCCGGGTCTGCCAGGCCTCGCCCACCTGCAGGGTCTTCTGCTCGGTGTAGCGGTAGGTTTGGCTGAAGGCAATGGCCAGGGCAGCCAGGGCCACCCCGAGGTGCACGATGTGCGAGCCAAAGCGGCGCCGCTGGGTGGCGGCGAGCTCAAAGAAGGCCCGGCTGGGCGGCAGGCCGAGGGCCCTGGCCCGCTCCCGCACCCCCTGGGCCACCATGAGCCCCACCGCGGTCAGGTTGTAGGCGAAGAGCCCTATCGCCAGCGACACCCCCAAGGACAGCCCCAGCCCCAGCCCGATCAGGAAGCCGGTGGCCAGGGCGATGAGCATGGCCGCGAGGTTCCGCACGACCTCCCCTCGGGTGTGCCGCCAGGGGAGCACCGGACCTATGCCCATCAGAAGCAGCATGAAGACACCCAGGGGCACCGAGACCTGGTTGAAGAAGGGAGCCCCCACCGAGACCTTGGCCCCGCTGGCGAGCTCTACCACCAAAGGCCACAGCGTGCCCACCACCACCACAAAGGCGAAGGTGCCGAAGAAAAGCGCCCCGGCCAGCAGCGCCCCCTCCCGGCTTTGCCAGCGCACCTCGCCGGCCTCGCGGATCTCGCGCGAGACCCGGGCCAGCAGGCCCAGCCCCAGCGCCATCACCCCCAGCAAAAAGGCCAGGAACCAGGCCCCCACCGGGCCGCTGGCGAAGGCGTGGACCGACTGGATTACCCCCGAGCGGGTCAGGAAGGTGCCGAAGACCGTGGCGGCGAAGGCCAGGGTGATGAAGGCAAAGTTCCAGCCCTTGAAAAGCCCCTTGCGCTCCTGTACCTGGGCGGTGTGGAGGAAGGCCGTGGCCAAAAGCCAGGGGATGAGGGAGGCGTTTTCCACCGGGTCCCAGGCCCAGTAGCCGCCCCAGCCCAGGATCTCGTAGCTCCACCACTTGCCGGTGAAGATGGCCGCGGTCAGGAAGCCCCAGGCCACCAGGGTCCACCAGCGGGTCTCGAAGATCCAGCTCTGGTAGCGCCGGGCCAGCATGGCCGCCACCGCATAGGCGAAGGGCACCGAGAGGCCCACAAAGCCCAGGTACATCAGCACCGGGTGCACCGCCATCATCCAGTGGTTCTGGAGCAAGGGGTTGGTGCCAAGCCCTTCGGGCGGGGGATTGGGCACGGCGTCGAAGGGGTGGGCCACGAAGACCATCACCGCGAAGAAGAAGACCTGGACCGCAAAAAGGGTGCCCAGGGCAAAGGGAGCCCGCCACACGTCAAGGCTGCGGCCCACCCGCAGGCTCACCAGCCAGGTGTAGAGGGTTTGCAGCAGAGCCCAGAGCAAGATGGAGCCCTCGAGGGCCGCCCAGGGCGTGACCAGCTTGACCCAAAGGGGGTTGACCGAGGCGCTGTGGTTGGCCACGTAGGAGACGCTGAAGTCGTTGGTGAGGATGGCCCACTCCAGCGCAGCAAAGCTCAGGGCCGCCGCCAGCAGGCTGAGGAGGGAGGTGCGCTGGGCTGCGCGCAGGTAGCGCCCGTCCTGCAAGAAGTGGGCCAGCGCCGATAGGCCAAGCCCCAGCAGGGAGAAAAGCAAGGCGGCGACCAGCGCGATTCCACCAAGGAAGCCTGGGGTCATCGGGTCTCCTCAATCAGCTTGCGCACCTGCTCCGGGGTCCAGCCCTCCTTGGGGGGCTGGTAGGACTCAGAGTGCTTTACCAACAGGTTCTGGCTGACGAAAACGCCCTCCTGGAAGCGGCCCTCCACCACCACCCCGCGGTTCTCACCGAAGAGGGCCGGGGGGGTAGCCCCCGAGGAGCGCACCGGGATGTCCTTCACCCCGTCCGTGACCACAAAGCGCAGCTCCAGGGTCTGGGGGTTGTAGTCGAGCGAACCTTCCTTGACCAAACCCCCAAGCCGCAAGGAGCGGTTCTGGTAGCGCTCGGCCTGCTGGAAGTACTCGCTGGGGGTGATGAAGTAGACCAGGTTCTGCCCCAACCCCCCGAAGACCAGGTAGGCCAGGGCCCCCACGATGACCCCTAGACCGACGATGTATTTGGCCTTCATCCTCACCTCTTGTTCTGGTAGCGCCAGATGAGATAGCCCAGGTAGCCGAAAACCGCGATGTAGACCGCCGCGTAGGTCCAGACCACAAAGGGGTTGGCGGGATTCCACAAGGGGTTTTCCACTGCTAGACCTCCTCCCGGGCAGCTTCGCGCGCTGCGATGATGCTGCGGAAGCGTACCAGGCCCACAAAAAGCAGGGTCAGGGCCGCCAGGTTGACCAGCATGGGCACCAGGATGCTGGCGTCCACCATAATCTTGCCGGTGGTGAGGTCGATGGACTGAGTCTGGTGGAGGCTGCGCCACCACTTTACCGACATGTAGCTGATGGGCACGTTGATGGAGCCCAGGATGGCCACCCCCGCGGCGGCCTTGGCGCGAAGCTCAGGGTCCTCGATGGCCCCCCGCACCACCACGTAGCCCACGTAGATGGCGAAGAGGATGGCGGTGGTGGTGAGCCGGGGCTCCCAGTCCCAGTACACCCCCCAGGTGGGTTTGGCCCAGAGCATCCCGGAGAGCAGGGCCAGGGCCATGAAGATGAGGCCCACCTCCACGGTGGCGGCGGCCACCCGGTCGAAGTGGGCCCTGCGCCGTACCAGATAGGCCACCGAGTAGAAAAGCGCAGCGAAGCTGGCCAGGTAGGCCATCCAGGCGGTGGGCACGTGCATGTGGAAGATACGGGCCACATACCCCTGGCTTTGGTCGGGCGGGGAGGACATGGCCATGAAAAAGCCCACCACCACCCCCAGCGTTCCCAGGGCCAGGATGGCCAGGGTCAGGCTATCCAGGCGGCTACTTAGGTTCGCGCTAAGCTGCATCTTGTTTCCCCCTTACGCTATTCTGACCGAAGCGGCGCCATCTGCCGTATATCAGATTACATCCAGCCTACTCCCAGCTTGGGGTTACCCCGGGTGGGTAATCCAGTATAGCCAAGAGTTATATGGGTCGTCGCCCTCGCTAGCCCTCGAGGACATGCGGGAATAGCATGGCAGCAGCCGTCACGTAGATGGCGTCGAAAACCAGAAGCAGCCTCAGCCAGTCCAAGACCTCGCCTACCGGGACGCCTTCTGCCAGGCTCTGGGTAAAGCGCATCGCGGCGAGCACCACGGGAATCACCAAAGGAAATACCAAAAGGGGCAGCAGCACCTCCCGCCCCCGCAGGCGGGCCAGCATGGCGGCGTAAAAAGTGGTGATGGCGGCGTAGCCAAGGGAGCCCAGCAGCAAAACCAGGACATACCAGCCCCACGGTTGAAGCGGCAGGTGGAAAAGCCCTCCGGCCAGCACGAGCAGGACCAGGCCTACCCCCAGCAGCAGGACGAGCTGGAAGAGGAGCTTGCCGAAGTAGATCCACTCCCGGCTGCCCGGCAGCAAAAGGAGGTCGTCGAGGGTGCTGTCCTCGACCTCGAGGCCGAAAGCCCGCCCGGCCAGGAGACTGCCGGCAAAGGCCAGCGCCACCCAAAGCACCCCCGGGGCGGCCTTGCGCAGCTCCTGCGGCGCTGGGCCGAAGGCCAGGGCCAGCACGAAGAGCATTACCACCAGGAAAAAGACCACGGAGAAGAGGCCGGTGCGCCCCCTGAACTCCAGGACCAGATCGCGCCAGGCCAGCCACAGGATTCGCTGCACAGGGAAAGCCTAGCGGCTGGCGGGTCAAAAATAAAGGCACTACAGCGCCACCACCCGGTCGGCCCGGTCCAGCCAGGCGGGGTCGTGGGTGGCGAGGACCACCCCGCCCCGGGCCCGGGCCGAGGCCACCAGCCCTTCCAGCAGGGCCTGCCCCTCGGCGTCCAGGGCGGTCTCGGGTTCGTCCAGCAGCCATATATCGGGGTTTTGCAGCCAAAGCCGGGCCAGGGCCAGCCGCTTGCGCATGCCGCTGCTGTAGCTGTGCACCGGTTTATGGGGGGGGAGGCCGACCTGCTGCAGGGCCGCTTGCACCTCGGCCAGGTTCACCCGCTGTCCGGCCAGCCGGAGGGCGTAGACCAGGTTTTCCTGGCCACTGAAGTGCCGGTAGAAGGCCGGGGGATGGCTCAGGAACCCCACCCGTCCCCGCACTTCAATCTCGCCCTGGGTGGGGCGCACCAGCCCAGCCAGCAGCCGCAGAAGGGTGGTCTTGCCTGCCCCATTGGGCCCGGTCAGGGCCACCACCTCGCGAGGGGCCAGGTGGAAGTCCAGCCGGCGCAGGACCCAGTCCCGCCCGTAGCGCTTGGAGACCCCCTGTGCCTCGATGAGCATCCGCTTCATCATAGAGGGGCTTCGCAACTTCTGCACAGGGTCTGGCTATGATTAGCCCGAGCATGTCGCAGAGCCCTCTGGAGCAGCGAGACTGGCATCTGCGCTCCATTCTTGAGGCCATACCCGACGACCTGATGCTGGTGGACCAGGAGGGCCATATCCGCGAGTACAAGGCTGGGAAGAGCCCCCACCACCTGCCGATGGACCGCTTCTTGGGCTCCACTTTGGCGGAGCTTCTGGCTGAGCAGGCAGAAGCGCTGATGGAGGTGGTGCGCCGGCGGTTGCCGCCCGAGCAGGCTCCGGTGGTACAGGTGGCCCTGGAGGAGCGCGAGTTTGAGGTTCGGGTGGTGCCGATGAACGAGGGCATGGCTTTGCTGCTTTTTCGCGATATCACCGCCGAGCGCCAGGCCGAGCGGCTCAAGGCCGAGTTCCTGGCAGCGGTCTCGCACGAGCTCAAAACCCCTCTGGCCACCATTTTGGGCTTCAGCGAACTTTTGCTGTACCACCGCCACACCCCCGAGGAGGCCCGGGAGTTTCTGGAGAACATCCACCACAGCAGCCTGCGGCTTCGCGATATGGTCAACAACCTTCTGGACACCTCCCGGCTGGAAGCGGGCCACTTCAGCCTGAGCTGCCAGCCCACCGATCTTCACGTGGTTCTGCTCCAGACCGCCCGCAGCTTCTCTGGGGTGGCCCGGCTGGGGCAGATCGATTTCCGCTGGGAGCTGGAGCCGCTGCCCATCCTCGAGGTCGACCCTGAGCGGGTGGCCCAGGTGGTGGGCAACCTGCTATCCAACGCCTTCAAGTTTTGCCCCAGGGGAGGAACCATCTGGCTGCGGGCCCGGGCCCATAGCGGCGTGCTGATTGAGGTCGAGGACACGGGCCCGGGGATTCCCCTGGAGGAGCAAGGCCAGCTATTTCGCCGCTTTGGCCGCACCCCCAGCGCTGTTGCCCGGGGGGTTGCGGGCACGGGGCTCGGCCTTTACATCTCCAGGGCCATCGTGGAGGCCCACCACGGGCGTATCTGGCTGGAGTCGGAGGAGGGCCGGGGGGCTAAGTTCAGCGTGTGGCTGCCGCTTTGAGAGTGGTGTAGGCTTGGGGCATGCTCCGGCTGGAGGGTCTTCGCAAGACCTACCCTGGCTTCTCCCTTCTGGTTTGGCTCGAGGTAGGTGCCGAAGAGACCCTGGCTCTTCTGGGCCCCTCAGGCAGCGGGAAGACCACCCTTTTGCGCTTGGTGGCCGGGCTGGAGACCCCAGAGGCGGGGGAGATCTGGCTGGGGGATACCCCCCTGGGCCCGCTACCCCCCGAGGCCCGGCGGGTGGGGCTCGTGTTCCAAGACTACGCGCTGTTTCCCCACCTGAGCGTCTACGAGAACATCGCCTTTGGCCTGCGCGAGGCCCGCTGGCCTGCCCAGCGCATCCGGGAGCGGGTGGCCGAGCTCTTAGAGTGGGTGCGGCTGGAGGCCCACGCCCAAAAGCGCCCCCACCAGCTCTCCGGGGGCGAGCGCCAGCGGGTGGCCCTGGCCCGGGCGCTGGCGGCCGAGCCTCGGGTCTTGCTGTTGGACGAACCGCTAGGGGCGTTGGATTTGAAGCTCAGGCAGGAGCTTCTTTGGGAGTTGAGGGCCCTTTTGCGCCGGGTGCGGGTGCCGGCGCTGGTGGTCACCCACGACCAGGCCGAGGCCTTCGCCCTGGCCGACCGGGTGGCGATTCTGCGGGAGGGGCGCCTGGTGCAGCAGGGCACCCCGGAGGCCCTGTACCGCCGCCCCAAAGACGCCTGGGTGGCCCGCTTCCTGGGGCAGCGGAACCTGCTCTCGCCCGAGGCCAGCCGGCAGGTGGGGCTGCCAGAGCGGTTTCACCTGGTGCCCCCAGAGGCCATCGTGTTGGGCCGTGGGGAAGAGGCACGGGTGCAGGAACGGCTCTTCAAGGGGCCTACGGTGGCCCTGGAGTTCCTGTGGCGTGGCCAGCGGCTCTACTGGGAGGGGCCGGAGCAGGGGCTTTACCCGGGGGACCGGGTTTTGCTCTGGGTGGACTGGTCGCGGGTGGTGGGGCTGGAGGAGGGCCCCGGTTTGCCGGTCTCAACGGAGTGAGGATGCGCTCATTTGTAGTTCTGCTCGGCGGGGTGCTGACCCCCACCCCCAGGGTTTGGGCCCAGGTAGCCGCCAGCCGGGTGATTGCCGCCGATGGGGGGATGGCCCATGCCCAGACGTTAGGGCTGGAGCCAGAGCTTTGGGTAGGGGATTTCGACTCGGCCAGCCCGGCCTTGCAGCAGGCCTTTGCCCACGTGCCCCGCGAGGTGCACCCGGTGGACAAGGACCAGACCGATGGTGAGCTGGCGGTGCAGGCGGCGCTGGCCCGGGGGGCCGAGCGGCTGGTGCTGGTGGGGGCCTTGGGGGGTCAGACCGACCAGGCCCTGGCCCATCTCTTGCTCGGCATTCGGCTGGCGCAGGAGGGGGTGTCCGTGCTGCTCACCTCGGGTTTGGAGGAGGCCCACCCCCTGGTGCCGGGCAGGCTGCGCCTCCACCTGCCGCCTGGCAGCCGGTTGAGTTTACTGCCGCTCGGGGGGCTGGGCGGCCTTTCCATCCGGGGGGTGCGCTGGCCCCTGGAAGCGGCGCAGGTGCCCCTGGGCAGCACCCGCACCCTCTCCAACCTGGCCACCGGTTCGGTGGAGCTCGAGCTCGCCTCGGGCTATGGGGTGCTGCTGGCCTACCCTACGGTTGGCGGGTGAGGCTTTGGTATATTCAGGTATGGACGCCCGGGGATGGGTGCTCAAGGCGGTGGAGGCCCTTCGCTTTGCCAGCGAGAAGGAAATTGCCCGCTGGCTGGATGAGGAGGGGGAGAGCTTTTCCCGGCACGAGCTACAGCGCACCCTGCAGCAGCTGCTGCAGGAGGGAGTGCTCGAGCTCAAAAACGACCTCTTTCGCCTCAAGCGCAAGGATGGGGGGGGCCAGGCCTTTGAGCGCCTCTTCCGCGACTAGTTATCTGACCTTCTCATGAAAAAAGCGGGATAAGTTCGAGTGGTGCGCATCCTGGTGCTTTGTACCCACAACTCGGCCCGCAGCCAGATGGCCGAGGGGTGGCTGCGCCACTGGGCCCGGGCCCAGGGTTTGGAGGCAGAGGTTTTTTCGGCAGGGACCGAGAAAACCTTTGTGAAGCCGGAGGCCGTCGAGGTGATGGCCGAGGTGGGCATCGACCTGCGCGGCCATACCTCCAAAACCCTCTACGAGCTGCCCGACCCTTGGAACTTCGACATAGTCCTCACGGTCTGCGACACGGCCGCAGAGCAGTGCCCATCGTACCCGGCCAAAACGCGAAGGCTTCACGTTGCCTTCCCCGACCCCACGGGCAAGGGGCTGGCCGAGTGGCGCCGGGTGCGGGACGCTTTGGGGCAGGTAAGCGCTCATCTGGTGCGGGCCCTGCGGGAAGGGCGGGTGCCCAGCGAGGAGGAGCTGGCGGGCGCGCTAGGCAGGGTGGGCTAGAGGGGCCCTATGGGGCGTAAGCTTTCGGTTCTCTTCCTGTGCAGCCACAACTCGGCCCGCAGCCAGATGGCTGAGGCTCTTCTGCGCCGAATCGGCGGCGATCGCTTCGATGTCTACAGCGCCGGTTTGCACCCCAGCGAGATCCACCCTCTCACCCGCCGGGTGCTGGCCGAGGTGGGCCTGGATATGGAGAGGCAGCACGCCAAGAGCCTCATGACCTACTGGGGGGAAAGTACAACTTCACCTACCTGATCGTCGTCTGCGACCGGGCAGAGCAGGAGTGCCCCTTGTTTCCCTTCAGCACCTACCGGCTCTACTGGCCCTTCCCTGACCCCAGCCGGGCGGAGGGCAGCGAGAGCGACCGGCTGGAGGTCTTCCGCCAGGTGCGTGACCAGATTGCCGAGCGGCTACAAGGCTAGGTCCGCGAGCTGGAGGCCAAGGGCCTTATTCCCCGGAGCACAAGCACCTGAGGTGGCATACTGGGGGCATGCGTATCTGGCTGGTGGGCATTTTGCTCCTGGGGGCTCCTGTCTGGGCCTCGAGCCTCCTCCTTACGGGGGCGCGCCACGAATACCAGCGCTTCAATAACTGCGGACCTGCCACCCTGGCCATGGCCCTGAGCTACTGGGGCTCTTCGCTGACCCAGCAGCAGATTGCCCCGGTGCTCAAGCCCAACAAAAGCGACAAAAACGTGAGCCCTGAGGAGATGGCGCGCTACGCCCGGGGGCTGGGCTTCGGGGTGCACCTTGGGGTGGGGGGAGACCTGGCGCTGCTGCGGCAGCTTTTGCGCGGTGGTTTTCCCGTCATCGTCGAGACCTGGTTCGTGACCGAGCATGGGGGGATGGGCCATTACCGGCTTTTGGTGGGGTATGACGATGCCCAGGGGTTCTTCCATGCTCTGGACAGCTACCTAGGCCCTAGGGTAAGGCTGCCTTACGCCGAGCTGGACCGGCTTTGGCAGGTCTTCAACCGCACCTATCTGGTGGTCTATCCAAAACACCGGCGGCTCGAGCTGGGTCCCAGGGCTTCGGCAGAGGCCGAGCTGGGGTTGGCCCTGCGGCGGGCCCGCCAGGAGATAGCCCAGAACCCCCTCGACCCCTTCGCCTGGTTCAACCTGGGCAGCAGCCTGCTGCAGCGGGGCGAGCCCTGGGCGGCAGCCCAGGCTTTCGATCGTTCGCGGCAGCTTCCGTTCGACCAAAGCCTTGACCCCCGCCGTCCCTCCGGCGTGCCCCATGGTTGGCCCTGGCGGATGCTCTGGTACCAGTTTGGCCCTTACGCGGCTTACTACCAGACCGGACGCTACCCGGAGGTGATCAAACTGGCCAGCGATGTGCTGGCCAGGGCCCCTGACCACGAGGAGAGCTACTACTGGCGTGCCATGGCGCGGAAGGCCCTGGGCGACGGGGCTGGGGCCCGGGCCGACCTGCAGGCCGCGCTGCGCTTCAGGCCCGGCTACCCCGAGGCCCTGCGGGCCCTGCAGGCTTTTTAGCTGGAAGCTTGCGCAGATGCGAACGGTTACCATTCTCAAAAACTATATATTCCGACTGGAATACTTGACATTAGGGCCGCAGCCCCATAGACTCCACCCTGGAGTCGGCAACGACTTTGGAGGTGTGAAGCATGGGATTGCAGAGACTTCTGGTTGCGGCGGTGGTGCTCGCTGTTGGTCTGGTGGCGGCTCAACAACAAACCCTAACCGTCTACAGCGGCCGGGGCCAGGGGCTGGTGGAGCCCTTGGTCCGGCAGTTTGAGGCCGAGACCGGCATCAAGGTCAACGTGCGCTACGGCCGCGATGCCGAGATTCTGGCTGCTTTGCAAGAAGAAGGCAGCCGCAGCCCGGCCGATGTCTTCTGGGCCAACACCGCTGGGGCCCTGGGGGCTGCTTCTGAGCGGGGGCTTTTCATTCCGCTGGCCAGCTCGCTTACCCAGCGGGCCACTGCCTTTGTTCCGGCCAGCCGGCAGTGGGTGCCCCTGACGGTGCGGCTCAGGGTGCTGGCCTACAACCCGGCCCGGGTCAAGCCAGAGGACCTACCCAAAAGCATCCTGGACCTGCCCAAGCTCACCCAGTACAGGGGCCGCATCGGCTGGACCCCTACCTACAGCAGCTTCCAGGACATGGTTGCGGCCATGGTGGTGCAGTTCGGCGAGGCCCGCACCCGCCAGTGGCTGGCCGAGATGAAGGCCCTGGAGCCCAAGGCCTACCCCTCCAACCCGGCCATGATGGAGGCTATTCGTGCGGGGGAGATCGACCTGGGTTCCACCAACCACTACTACATCCAGCGCTTTGTGCGGGCGGGCCAGCAGATAGGCACCTACTACTTTGCCGACGGGGACGCGGGCAACCTGGCGCTGGTCACGGGGGCCGGCATCCTCAGGACCAGCAGGAACGTCTCCACCGCCAACCGCTTTTTGCTCTGGCTGCTTTCGCCCAAGGCCCAGCAGTTCTTTGCCAGCGAGATCATCGAGTACCCCGTGGCGCGGGGGGTGGTATTGAGCAGCAGCCTGCTGCCTTTGAACCAGGCAGTGGCCAAGAGCCCCAGGGTGGATTTTGAAAAGCTTCCCTTGGAGACGGCGCTGCGGCTTTTGCGCGAGGCAGGCCTGCTGTAGGGCCGCTTCCCTTCCCGGCGCACCTGGGTGCGCCGGTTTTTCATGTGCCCCCATGCCAGCCCACAGCACAGGTGGCCCCAGCCAGGAAGGCTAGACTGTATAAGGCATGGATGCCGCAACTTTCACCCGCCAGTTTGCCGAGCAGACCATGAAGCAGTTTGGCCTCAGGGAGGAGGACGTCAAGCTCTTTACTTTTGTGCCGGAGCCCGACTAGGACCAGGACGAGATCGAGCAGGTCAAAGAGCAGGTGCGCCAGCACCTCGGCCTCGGGGGTGTGCTGGCTCTGGAGGACGCCATGCGGAAGCCCAAGAGGCACCCGAAGGCCTCGCAGGGCATCTTCTTCCTCAAGAACGGGGAAAGCCTTATCGCAGAGCAGAATCTCCCTATGTGGGCATAGAAGGCGGGGCGGGCAACCTGTCGGGGTGCTCCCTCATCCCCATTTCAGCCTGCTGGGCCTGGTGAATCCTATGGTGCTGGGGGTAGGGAGTGCCGTCTTCTGCCAGGGGCGCCTGGTGCTGCCATCGGGCCGGCCCTAGAGCTAGCCGATCAGTCCTCGAGCAGCCCCACGAAGCTCTGGGGGTCGGGGTCTATGCGCAGCCGCGCCCCGCGCACAGGGGGCAGGTTCTCCATCAGGGCCTGGATGCGGGCTTCCGAGCTTTTGAGCAAGAGGTGAAACACGTACTGGCCCCGCAGGCGGGCCACGGGGGCTGGGGCCGGGCCCAGGAGCTCGCCCGGCTCGGCTTTAGGTTTGAGCGCTGCAGCAAGCTGGAGGATGGCGTCGCGGGCCACGGGCTCCTTGGGGTGGGCCACCTCGAGCTTCACCATCCGGCAGGCTGGGGGGTAGCCCAAACTTTGGCGCAGGGCCAGCTCGCGGGCCATGAAGCTCTGCGGGTCGGCTTGCTCGAGGGCCTGGTGGGCGGGGTGCGCAGGCTCGAAGGTCTGCAGGGCCAGCAAAGGGCGGCGCCTGGGGTGCAGGTCGGCAAGCTGCCACAAGAGCCGGTGGTAGCGCTCGGCGGCGCGAAAGTCGGACTCGAGGATGAACCCGTCGGCATAGGGCAGGAGCACCAGGGCCAGCTCAGGCAAAACCGGCCCCCGCAAAATCGCTGTGGTGCCCACCAGCACGCCCGGCTCGCCCGCCAGAAGCTTGGTCAGGTCGTCCCTGGCCTCGGCGGTGTAGCGGTAGCGGGGCAGGGCGGGGAGCTGCTGGGCCAGGGCTTCCAGGAGCCACTCCACCCCGGGCCCTTTGTGCTCGAATAGGTCCGAGCGGCAGCGGGGGCATAGCTGGGGGGCCGGTTCTTCATGGCCGCACTGGTGGCAACGCAGGACGCCAACCCGCCCGCCCTTGTGGTAGCGCAAGGGCAGGGCGCAGTTGGGGCACATGGCCTTCCAGTCGCAGTCTTTGCAGCGCAGCACCGCGCTGTAGCCCCGCCTGGCCGAGAGCACGATGGCCTGGCGCTTTTTCTCCTCCACCTGCCGCAGAAGGGCTACTGCCGCCCCCGTAAAGGGCCAGCCCCGCTCCCGGCGCAGGTCCAGCAGGTGCGGGCGGGGCCGGGGAGGAGGCAGGCTTATGGCTGGGGCGCCCCAGACCTCGGTGCTGTTCACGCCTGAGCAGTAGTGCAGGGGTATGCCCAGGCCCTCGGCCCGCAGCCGGGCCAGCCTTGGCACGAAGGCCCTCGAGCCCCCCGGCAGCTTGTAGGCCTCCGAGGCCTCCTCCACCACCACCATGCGGGTGAATCCGCCCGGCAGCAAAAGGCCCTGGTAGGTGGCCAGCACCAGCCTGGGCGACCCCTGGCCAAGGGCCGCCCAGAGGCTGCGGCGTTCTTCCGGCTTCATCTCGCCATGGAAGACCCAGGCCCCAGGGAAGTGCTCCTGGAAGCGCCTGAGCAAGGCCACCTCAGGGAAGAGCACCAGGGCCTTTTCCCCCTGCACCAGCCAGGCCAGGGCCCGGATGCGCTCCCCAAGCCGCCCGCCCTCGAGCCGGACCGGCCGGTGCGGCAGGGGGAGGGGGTCTGGCGGCGGGCCGGGGGTGGGCTTGGGGGCGGGGCTGGCCTCCACCCAGCCGATGCATCCCTCTTCTAAGAGCCTGCGCACCACTGCTAGCCCCACCCCTGCGGCGCGGGCCAGTGCGGTCAGGCTTTCCGCCTGGCCCAGCTCGCAAAGGGCCTGCCAGGCGGCCTGGGCCCGCTTGCCAAGGGCTTCGGTTGGGGCTCGCAGCGCCTTCAGCACGCGCCGCCGCCGCGCCTCGCCCACCTCCTCCTGCAGCACCCCCCCCTCGCGCAGGAAGTCCAGCAGCCTGGGGTCGAAGCCGCGGGCCTCCTGCCAGCCTTCGGCCAGGGCCTCCAGACCTCTGGGCAGCACCGCGGGATCGGCTTCTGGGTGAAGGCGCACCCGGTGGTGGAGGGGGGGCTCGAGGAAGGGCAGCAGGTCGGCGAGCAGGGTGCCAATAGGGCAGAAGCTGTCGCGGGCTGCGGCCTCCAGGAAGTCCACCTCGGCCTGGCCCAGCCAGGGGGCTTCGTCCAGGTAGGCCACCGCCTCCCTCAGGGCGAAGCTTTTGCCCTGGGCTTCCTCGCTGCCCACCACCAGTCCTACCCGCAGCGCCCCCCGCCAGGGCACCACCACCCGCCGCCCCAGCCCCTCCGCTTCCCGGGCTCCGTGGGGGGGCAGGTAGGACATGGGCGCCAGGGGCAGGGGCAGGGCCACCCGGAGAACCCGCATCTTAGTCAGCGGCCACCTTCAAGCGCTGGCCAATCTCGGGGATGCGGGCCAGGAAGACGCCGGTGGGGCTGTTCGTGCGGGCCACCTCCTCCGGGGTGCCCTCGGCCACAATCTCACCGCCCCGCGCCCCCCCCTCCGGGCCCAGGTCGATGACCCAGTCGGCGGTCTTGACCACGTCCATGTTGTGCTCAATCACCACCACGGTGTTGCCCCCCTCCACCAGCCGGTGCAGCACGGCCAGGAGCTTGGCCACGTCATCGAAGTGGAGGCCGGTGGTGGGCTCGTCCAGGATGTAGAGGGTGCGCCCGGTGGAGCGGCGGCCCAGCTCGGTAGCCAGCTTGATGCGCTGGGCCTCCCCGCCCGAGAGGGTGGGGGAGGGCTGGCCCAGCTTCATGTAGCCTAGGCCCACGTCCAGCATGAGCTGGAGCTTGCGGGCGATGCTGGGAATGTTTTGGAAGAATTCCAGCGCTTCTTCTACTGTCATGTCCAGCACGTCGGCAATGTTCCTGCCCCTGAGCTTGACCTCCAGCGTCTCCTTGTTGTAACGCTTCCCCTTGCAGACCTCGCACTGCACGTAGATGTCGGGCAGGAAGAGCATTTCTATCTTCTTGGTGCCATCCCCGCCGCAGGCCTCGCACCGCCCCCCCTTTACGTTGAAGCTGAAGCGACCGGCCTCGTAGCCGCGCTTGCGGGCTTCGGGGGTCTTGGCGAAGAGCTCGCGGATCTCGTCGAAGATACCGGTGTAGGTGGCGGGGTTGGAGCGAGGGGTGCGGCCGATGGGCGACTGGTCGATTTCAATCACCTTGTCTAGGTGCTCCAGGCCCTCCAGGCCGTCGAAACGGCCGGGAATGGTCTTGGCCCGCATCAGCTCGCGGGCCAGCGCAGCATAGAGCACATCGTGCACCAGGGTGCTCTTGCCCGAGCCCGAGGGCCCGGTGATGGCCACGAACTTGCCCAGGGGGATGCGCAGGGTGACCCCCTTCAGGTTGTGCTCCCGCGCGCCCTTGAGCACCAGCCACTTGCCGTTGCCCTTGCGGCGGGCCTGGGGCACCGGGATGCGCATGCTGCCCCGCAGGTAGGCCCCGGTAAGGCTTTGGGGATGGGCCATTATCGCCTCCAGAGGGCCCTGGGCCACCACCTCTCCTCCGTGCACCCCGGCCCCAGGCCCCATGTCCACGATCCAGTCGGCCTCGCGCATGGTCTCCTCGTCGTGCTCCACCACTATGAGGGTGTTCCCCAGGTCGCGCAGCTTTTTGAGGGTGGCCAGGAGGCGCTGGTTGTCGCGGGGGTGAAGGCCGATGGAGGGTTCGTCCAGCACGTAGAGCACCCCGGTGAGGCCCGAGCCCACCTGGGTGGCCAGCCGGATGCGCTGCGCCTCGCCCCCGGAGAGGGTGTTGGCCGCCCGGTCGAGGGTCAGGTAGTCCAGGCCCACGTCCTCCAGAAAGCCCAGCCGGCTTAAAATCTCGCGCCAGATGGGGGCCGCCACCTGCATCTGGAAGGCGCTCAGGCTGCGGCGCTCCACGGGCTCGGCCAGCCCCTCCAGGCGGATGCGGTAGCCTCCCAGCTCCGCCTCCACCTCGCCCAGGCGGTTCTCGGCCAGGGCCAGGAAGAAGCGCTTGGCCTCCCGCACCGGCATGGCCGAGACCTCGGCGATGTTGAAGGCCCCCACCCGCACCGAGAGCACCTCGCGCTTGTAGCGGGTTCCCCCGCAGCTCGGGCAGGCCTTGAGGGTCATGTAGGCCTCCAGCGCCTCGCGCAGGCCCTCGGACTCGGTCTCGCGGTAGCGCTGCTCGAGCCAGGGGATGACCCCCTCGTAGCTGGTGGTGAAGCGCAGGGTCTCGCGCCCGCCCCGCCGAAAGACCACCTCGAAGGGCTCGGGCAGGCCGTAGAGCACCGCCCGTTGGGCCTCTGGGGAAAGGGTTTTGAAGGGGGCCCGCATGTCGAAGCCCAGGTGCTCTGAGAGGGCCCTGAGCCGGTCCCACAGGTAGCCCTTGCCGTTCTCGCGGCCCTTGCTCCAGGGAAGGATGGCCCCCTCGGCCAGCGAGAGCTCGGGGTTCACGACGAGCTCAGGGTCAAAGACCTGGTTGTAGCCCAGGCCCGAGCAGTCCGGGCAGGCCCCGTAGGGGGCGTTGAAGGAGAAGAGGCGGGGCTCCAGCTCCTCCAGCACGCTCCCGTGCTCGGGGCAGGCGAACTTCTCGGAGAAAAGCTCTTCCTCCCCTGTATCGGGGTACAGCACGCGCATCAGCCCCTCGCCCCGAAGCAGCGCCAGCTCCACCGACTCGGCGATGCGGGGGCGTTCCTCCGGCCTCAGGACCACCCGGTCTACCACCAGGTCGATGTCGTGCTTCTCGTACTTTTCCAGCCTGAGGCCCAGGGCCTCTTCCAGGGTGTAGATCACCCCGTCCACCCGCACCCGGGCGTAGCCCTCCTTTTGGAGCTGCTGGAACTCCTTGCGGTACTCCCCCTTGCGCCCCCGCACCAGCGGGGCCATCAGGATGGCCCGGGTGCCCTCGGGCCGGCGGAAGAGCCGGTCGGTGATTTCCGAGGCCGACTGGCGTTCGATGGGCCTTCCGCAGTGGGGGCAGTAGGCGGTGCCCACGCGGGCGAAGAGGAGCCGCAAGTAGTCGTGGACCTCGGTCACGGTGCCCACGGTGGACCGGGGGTTGTGGCTGGTGGTTTTCTGGTCGATGGAGATGGCCGGGGAGAGCCCTTCGATGCTCTCCACCTCGGGTTTTTCCATCACCCCCAGGAACTGGCGGGCATAGGAGGAGAGCGACTCCACATACCGCCGCTGCCCCTCGGCGTAGATGGTATCGAAGGCCAGCGTGCTCTTGCCCGAGCCCGAGACCCCGGTGATCACGATGAACTTCCCCCGGGGCAGCTCGAGCGAGATGTTCTTCAGGTTGTGCTCCCTAGCCCCCCGAACGACGATGCGGTCCATCGGCGCACTATAACACCTGGTTGCAGCTTATGTAAATAACATACACCATGAGGCGGGAAAGGTGTAGAATACTCACTTTGCCCTGCAGGGCCCGCGCCGGCTTCTATATGTCATCCTTGGCCAGGTCGTTGAAGCGCACGTGGTGGGGGTGGAACTGGAGCTCCACCGTGCCGGTGGGGCCGTTGCGCTGTTTGCCCACGATAATTTCGGCAATCCCGGCTTTTTCGGAGTGGGGGTTGTAGTAGTCGTCGCGGTAGATGAACATCACCAGGTCCGCATCCTGCTCGATCGAACCGCTTTCCCTGAGGTCTGAAAGCATGGGCCTTTTGTTGGGGCGCGACTCCACCGCGCGGGAAAGCTGCGAGAGGGCGATGACCGGGATGTTCAGCTCACGGGCCAGCCCCTTCAGGCCCCGGGAGATCTGGGCGATCTCCTGCTGGCGGTTTTCCCCCCCGTTTTTTTGGGCGGGGCCCGACATGAGCTGCAGGTAGTCGATGACCACCAGGCCCAGCCGCTGCTGGGCGTGTAGGCGGCGGGCCCGGGCCCTGAGCTCCATCAGGGTGAGCTCGGAGGAGTCATCGATCAGGATGGGGGCCTCGGCGATGCGGCCGGCCACGTCCACCAGGCGGGAGAAGTCGCGGTCGGTGAGCTGGCCCTGGCGCAGGCGGTTCATGTCGATGCGGGCCTCGGAGCAGAGCATCCGGGTCACGAGCTGCACGGCGGGCATCTCCAGGGAGAAGATAGCCACCCCGGTTTTCTCCCGCAGGGCCACGTGTTGGGCAATGGTCAGGGCGAAGGCGGTCTTGCCCATGCTGGGCCGCGCGGCGATGATGTTGAGCGAGCCGGGGGCAAGGCTGCCTATGAGGGCGTCGAGGTCGCGAAAGCCGCTTTTGACCCCATCGGGCTGGCCCTTGTTGTCGTGAATCTGCTGGATACGCTCGAAGGTCTCGTGGACCAGCTCCCGCATGGTGCGAAACTCGACGTGGGCCCCCTGTTGGGAGACCTCGAGCACCTTGCGCCCGGCCGCATCGAGGATTTCTTCCAGGCTCCCTTCCTCCTCGTATGCGAGCCGCATGGCCTCCCCAGCCGCGGCAATCAGCCGGCGCAGGGTCCACTTCTCGGCCACGATGCGCCCGTAGTAGTCGGCGTAGGCCGCCGTGGGGGTGTTTTCAGAGAGGCCGATTAGGTAGGACACCCCGCCCACGCTCTCCAGCTCCCCCGCCTGGCGCAGGGCCTCGGCGACCGTGACCAGGTCAACCGGCTGCCCCCGGGTCCGCAGGTCCACCATGGCCGCCCAAATTTTGCGGTGGCCCTCCTTGTAGAAGGCCTCAGCAGTGACGTAGCCTTCGAGTCGGTCCAGCACCTCGCTGTCGAGCAGGACCGAGCCCAGGAGGCTGGCCTCGGCGTCCAGGTTGTGGGGGGGCACCCGGCCCTCGAGGGAGGTGGTCATAGCAAGCACCCACTTTAGACAAAGGGGGGGGCTTTGGGAAGCCGCCTAACCGGCACAGGCGCGGAGGGCCTGGTAGACCCGGCGATGCTGGGTGGCCACAAACAGGAACTCGTGGTTTTCGGTGTGGCTTACCCGCCCCACCTTCTCCCCCCGAGGGTTGTAGATGCCGATGCGGGCCCCCACGTAGCGCCTGTAGGGCCTCGAGAGCCGGACCACGAAGCCCCAATCGGCCAGCATGGCCTCGATCTCTTGGGCCTGGAAGAAACCCTCGTCGTTGAAGGAAAGCAGGAGATGAGGGGCTTTGATGGAGGCGAGCAGGCGCTCTAGGGCTCCCCGGGCCTCTTTTCTGGAGTTGAAGGGGCTTTTGCGGCTCTGGACGTCGCTGCGTTTTCTGGCCACACCGTAGGTCCTCGGCCGGTCGAAGCGCACCAGGGTTTCCCAAACGTGGTAGTTGCCCAAATAGGCGTGCTGGTTGTAGGGCGGGTCCAGGTAGAAGAGGTCGGCCGAGAGCCCCTCGGCCAGCGCCAGCGCGTCGGCCTGGTGGGCCTCCCCCGCGCCGGGAAGCAGAGGGGGGTAGGCCAGGCAGAGGTCGCGGTGGGCCCGGGGGGCCCAGCGCTTCAGGTAGGCCATCTGAATCCCGGTGGTGGAGTCCACCCTGTCGGCGGCCAGCAAGAGGCTGGTGAGCAGGATGGCCCTGAGCCTGGGGTCTTCGTAGGCCTCGATGGCCGTTCGGATGGCCTCTATGCGGGCCCCGTTCTTGGGGTGGAAGTACCGGGCCTCGTGGCAGTAGACCTGGGTGAACCAGCCAGGCTGGGGTTTCAGGGCCATCAGCCGGGCCAGGATGGGGGCCAGGGCCTGGGGGGGGTAGGCCCGGGCGTCGGCCTCTATCAGGGCCTGGGCCAGCACGTAGGCGTAGGTGGCGTGATCGTTGGCGATGACGTAGAAGCCCCGGGCCTTGAGGGCATGGCCCACCCGGGCGCTGCCGGAAAAGAGGTCGACGGCGCGCCGTAGGGGGGTGATGGCGTGGATTTTTTCGATGGTCCCAAGAATCCAGGGCAGAAGGGCCCGCTTAGAGCCGATGTACTTAATCATGGGCGCGTGGGCCTCGAGGCCCATTTTCCAGGTTTCGGGGGGAAAAGCAATCCCTTTGTACCCCCGCTTACCCGTTGGGCTGGCCTTCCGGGCTAGCTTGAAAGCATGTTCGGCGCTTTTTTCAAGCCCAAGAACCCGCGGGTACCCCCAGGCCAGATTCTCACCGAGAAGTTCCCGGTCCTCACCTACGGCCCCGTTCCCGACCTCAAGCCTGAGGAGGTGAGGCTCGAGCTCACCGGGTTGGTGGAAGAGTCCAGGGTCCTGGGCTGGTCCGACCTCATGGCCCTGCCCCAGACCGAGCAGGTGGCCGATTTTCACTGCGTGACCCGCTGGAGCAGGCTGGATGTCCGCTGGGGCGGGGTGCGGGTTCTAGACCTGATGCCGTTGGTGCGCCTTTCCCCTGAGGTGCAGCACGTGTTGGTCTACTGCTACGGCGGCTATACCACCAACCTGCCGCTGGAGGATTTCCTGCGCCCGGAGAACCTGCTGGCCCACACCCTCTTCGACCGGCCCCTGCCGCGCGAGCACGGGGGGCCCTTGCGGCTGGTGGTGCCCCATCTTTACGCCTGGAAGAGCGCCAAATGGGTGCGGGGCTTCCGCTTTCTAGCCCAGGAAGAGCTGGGCTTTTGGGAGCAGAACGGCTACCACCGCCGGGGCGACCCCTGGAAGGAGGAGCGCTTCAGCGAGGCAGGCTGAGGGCTTGTGGAGTATACAATGCCTGCGTGGAATGGTTGGCCTTGCTGCTGGCTTATCTGTTTGGCGCCATCCCGGCAGGGGCCTGGGTGGCCCGCCACCGCGGGGTGGATATACAGAAGGTGGGCTCGGGCAACATCGGGGCCACCAACGTGCTGCGCACCCTGGGCGCGGGCCCAGCGCTGCTGGTAGCGGCCTTTGACGTTCTTAAGGGGGGGATTGCGGTCTGGGTGGCCCGGGGGCTGGGCCTGGAAGGGCCCTGGCTGGGGGGGGTAGCTGTGGCCGCGGTGCTGGGCCACAACTACTCGGTCTTCCTGCGCTTTACGGGGGGTAAGGGGGTGGCCACCAGCTTTGGCACCCTGCTTTTTCTGGACCTCATGGTCGCCCTTCTCACCCTGCCGGTGGGGATGCTGACCATGCTGCTTACCCGCTTCGTTTCGGCCGGCAGCATGGTGGGGGGCCTGACCGCGGTGGTGGTGAGCGTTGCCCTGGGCCGCCCCCTTTGGCTCGTGCTGACCCTGGCAGGGCTGGCCGCGCTTATCTTTTGGACCCACCGCGAGAACATCCGGCGTCTTCAGCAGGGGCAGGAGCGCCGGCTGGGGGAAAAGGGTTAGGGGGTTTTTCCCACCTCACTGGCAGGCGGGCCCACCAGATAGACCGCCCGCCAGGGGCGAAAGTTGGAGTGCAGCTCGTGGGTTTCCACCTGGCCATCGGGGCGGGTGATGGTGCGGGTGATGCGGGTGCGGAAGCCGTCCACCGCCCAGTCCACCTGCTTGACCTCCCCCGGGGATAGGCTCTGGTCCACGATGTACTGCGGCGGGGGGTGAGGGGTGCGCTCTAGGATGGTGGGAGGGGAGACCACCACCACCCGGCCGTCGGGAACGCCGTAGAGCTGCACGGTGAGGCTCGAGCGGGTGTAGCGGGTACGCACCACCAGCGGGCCTGGGGTGTCGTTCCGAGCCCGCAGGTTGAGGTAGGGCTGGTAGACCGCCGCGTCGTAGCCCACGATGGGGTCGTACCAGCGCACCCGGTAGGCGTGGTGGTGGCGTTCCAGGATGGGCAGCCCGGCCTGGTAGAGGGCGCGGAAGGCGGTGGTGGAGACCTGGCAGACCCCGCCCCCCACCCCCTTGACCGTGCGCCCCCCAGAGATGACCAGGGCCTCCTTGAAGCCGTTTTCCAGGCTGATGGACCCCACCGCCCGGTTGAAGTCGAAGACCTCCCCGGGCAGCACGATGTAACCGTCGAGGTTGCGCGCTGCCGCGTGGATGTTGGCGATGCGCTCAGGGCTCGAGCCAGCATAGGTGGTGGTGGCCTCGGCCAGCAGGGTGAGGGCTTCGGGCCGGGGCAGGTCGGCGGCCCGCACCTGCGCCCGTTTGGGCACCGCCTTGAGCCGCAGCTCGGTAAGGTCGGGGCGCAGGAGCAGCGCCTCGAGCCGCCGCAGGCTTTCCGGCTGGTTGAGCTTGAAGCCGTTCTGTTCGGGTTGAATCCTCAGCTCCCCCTTGGGCCCCGCCACATAGCGCGCGTCAATCGGGAGACGGTCGTGGCGGGCGGCGAACTGGGCTATCAGCTCGGCCAGCTTTTTTCGGTCGGGTCGAAGCTCCTCGCCCACCTGGAGCAGCGCGGCCACCTCGGCTGGGGAAAGAAGGCGGCGGTAGGATTCCCCCCCTGGGGTTTCGTAGACCAGGGCGACCGGCCGCAAAAGCTCGTTGGCCCGGGCCGCCACCCCTTCCAGCATCCCTGCGGTCAGGCGGGGGGGGAGGGGTTGGGGAAAGAACTCGAGGACTTGCACCTCGGGGTGGCGCAGGTAGGTTTCCAGCGCGGCCTGGATATCGAGCCTGACCCCTACCACCTCCCGCTCCACCTCGAAGCGCCCGTTTCTGTAGACCACCCGCGCGTCGCGGGGCGGGCGCTCGAGGCGGCGGGCAATGGACCTGAGCTGCTGTTCCACGGCGGCGGCCTCCAGATGGGCCACCAGGGGAATCTGGACCTGTCCCCGCAGCGCGGCGATGCGCTCGGCCAGGCGGCTGCGCCCCACCGCAAAGGCCCGCTCAGCGGTGGCCCGGGGGTCGGGCCGCCAGCCCAGGGTGTCGGCGGAGACCTCGAGCTGCGCTGCACCGGCCTTCAGGGTGAGGCGGGGTGGGGGCTGGTTTGCGCTCGCCGCGGCGATGCGCGCTGTGGCCTCCTCCAGGGTCAGGCCGCCTACCGGCACCCCTGCGGCCACCACCCCGGGGTAGATGCGCTCCAGGTGGTAGCGCTCAAAGGCTGCCCACCCCAGCACCAGCCCGGTGAACACGGCAGAGCCTACCAGCGCTGCGCGCCTCATCAGGGCTTGAGTATAGCCGCTGGGGTTGGGGGCCGCGTGAAAGTTTGCTCATAACTTCATAAGCGGTGCTCTCGACCGTGCTGCCCGAAGCGGGCCCGCAGCGCCTGGAGCCGCTCGCGCACCCGCGCCTCCCAGCCTTCCCCAGCGGCTTCGTAGAGGACCAGCTCCAGCCCTTCGGGTAGGTAGCGCTGGGCAAAGCTGCCCTCGGGGTCCTCGTGGTAGTAGGCGTAGCCCAGGCGGCGCAGGAGGGGGGTGGGGGCGTTGCGCAGGTGAGGAGGTACGGGGGCCTCGGGGTGCTCCAAGGCGGCCTGCTCGGCCTTTTGCCAGGCTACGTAGACGCTATTGGACTTGGGGGCCAGGGCCAGATAGACCACCAGTTCAGCCAAGACCAGTTCCCCTTCAGGACTTCCTAAAAGCTCATAAGCCTCCTTGGCAGCCACCGCCAGCCGCAGCGCCAGGGGGTCGGCCAGGCCGATGTCCTCCGCCGCCATCCGCACCAGCCGACGGGCCAGGTAAAGGGGGTCGGCCCCTCCCTTCAGCATCCGGGCCAGATAGTACAGGGCCGCGTCCACATGGCTGCCTCGCACCGACTTGTGCAGGGCCGAGATGAGGTCGTAGAAGGCCTGGCCCCCCTTGTCGAAGGCCAGGGTACCGCGGCCTATGGCCTCCTTCGCGCTTTGCCAATCTACCTGCCCCCTGCCCAGGCTGGCGGCCAGCTCGAGGGTCGAAAGCGCCCGCCGGGCATCGCCCTGGGCAGCCTCGGCGATGAGATGGAGGGCCTCCGGTTCGGCCTGGGCCCGCAGGCCCTCGGGGTGGGCCAGGGCCCTCTCCAGGAGTTGATAGATGGCCGTTTGGTCCAGGGGATTCAGCGTGTACACCCGGGCCCTGGAGCGCAAAGCAGGGGTCAGCTCGAAGGAGGGGTTTTCGGTGGTGGCGCCGATTAGGGTCAAAAGCCCCGACTCCAGATGAGGTAAAAGCGCGTCCTGCTGGGCTTTGTTGAAGCGGTGAATCTCGTCTAGGAAAAGCACCAGCCCTCCCTGGGCCTCGGCCTGGGCCACCGCTTCCCGGACCTCCCTGACCCCCGCGTTCACCGCCGAGAGGGCCCGCACGGGTTTTCCGACCCCTTCGGTCAGCAGGCGGGCCAGGGTGGTTTTGCCGCTTCCCGGCGGCCCCCATAGGATGAGGGAAGCCAACCGGCGCTCTTCCAGCATCCGGCGCAGGGGCCGGCCTGGGCCGGTCAGGTGCTCCTGGCCCACCACTTCCTCCAACTTTCGTGGCCGCATCCGCTCGGCCAAAGGGGATACGCTCACAACATAATGGTACCACGGCCCCGGGGTTCATTCTTGACCCGGCGAAGGGAGGTTGGCCTTTATGCTGGTACCCATGGGGTTGTCCCTTTTGCCCTGGGTGCTGGTTTTGCTGGGGTTATCGCCTCTTTGGCTTTTTCCGCGCCAAGGTAGCCTCTACCCTGGGGTGCTCTTCCTGCTGGCTGCTCTGCTGCTGGCGGCCACGGCCAGCCTTTACGCCCGGACCTCCTTGGGCCCCAGGCTGCGCCTGCTTTGGGTGCTGGGGCTTTCCAGCATGGGCACCCTGATGGCCCTTCTGGCGGCCCAGGACCTGGCCCAGGCCCCCGAGGGGGTGGCGGTGGCGGCCGCAGGGGTGGGCCTGCTGGGGACCAGTTTGTTTTTGCTGGGCCTCTTCTTCCTGGGGCAAGAAGCGCTGCTCCTGCTTCCCAGGCCGGCCTCCTCAGGGGTTCTGCCTGGGGGGGCCTTGCAGGGTTTGGCGCCGAGCCTGGAGGCGCTGGCGGCGGTGCGGCCGGTCACCCTCCTTTTGCTTCACACCTCGCCCGAGCAGCCAGGGGACGAGCTGCTGCGGCTTCTGCGCCAACCGGACATGGTCTTCGAGCTAAAACCAGGCCAGTTTTTACTGGTTCTCCAGGGCAGCGGCCCGGAGGGGGCCCAGTCGGCTTTTCGTCGCATCCGGCAGAGCCTGGCCATCCGGGCCTATGCGGTGCTTCCCCTAAAGGGCGTGAGCCTCCAGCAGGCCCTGCGGCAGCTCGAGGGGGAGCTGCAGCACTACTACCTAACCCAGCATTAGGCCATCGCCAGGCCCAGCCGCTCCTCAAAGGCCCGCTCGAGGCCCCCCACCCCCAGCACCTCCCCCAGGGCCCGGAAGAAGGCCCTGTAGGGCTCAGGCCGCGCGCCCTCGCCCATCAGGCCCAGCCGGAGCACCTGGCCTGCGGTGGGGCCGATGCCCCCGGCCACCGAGACCCCCCGGGTGTAGAGCCCCTTGCGGATCTCTGCCTCGCTCCAGCCCTGGGGCGGGCGCACCACCAGCACCGTCGGCAGCCGGGCTTCCGGGGCGGCGTAGGCGCTGAAGCCCAGCTCCTGAAGCAGGGAGAGCACCACCCGGTGCATCCGCGCTGCGCGTTGCTGCCGCTGCTCGAGCCCTTCCTCTAAAGCCAGCCGCAGGGCCTCTTCCAAAGCGTAGTGCAAAAGCACCGGTGAGGTGCAGAAATACCCCTCCTGTTCCCAGTAGACGGCTACCCGGGAGAGGTCAGAGTACCAGCCCCGCACCTGCCCCAAGCACTCCCGGCCCCGCTGGGAAAGGGCAAAGGGGGCCAGGCCGGGCGGGGCCGAGAGGCACTTCTGGCTGCCGGTAAAGGCATAGTCTACCCCCAGCCTTTGCATGGAGAGAGGCACCATGCCGGCGGTGGTCACCGCGTCCAGCATGAACAAGGCCCCGTGGGCATGTACCAAAGGCGCAATCGCCTCCACCGGGTTCAGGACCCCGGTGCTGGTCTCGCCGTGCACCAGGGCCACCAGCTTGTAGGCTCGGGCCTTCAGAGCCTGCTCCACCGCTGCGGGGTCGATGGGCTGCCCCGGCTCGGCCCGTAGCACCCGGTAGTCCAGCCGGTAGGCGTGGGCGATTTCCACCATCCGCTCGCCAAAGGTGCCGTTGACCAGGAGCAGCACCGGGTCGCCCTCGTCGGCCAGGTTGGTGAGGCCTGCTTCCATCGCCAGGCTGCCCGAGCCCGGGAGGGCCGCGAGCAGGGCGCCCTCACCTGGGTCAAAGAGACGGTCCAGGTGGGCGCGGATGCGTCGGTTGGTGGCCAGGACCTCGGGGTCCAGGTGGCCGCGCATCTCCTTGCCGAGCGCCGCCTGGACCCGGGGGTGGATGGGGGTGGGGCCGGGGGTTAGAAGCACCATGGGTTCCTCCAAAAAAACAACGCCCGCCGAGCAAACCCTCGCGGCCTCTTCCCAAGGGAAGAGCGCCGTCAGAGGGTAGCTCGAGCGGGTTGCATCTGGCCTAGACTATACCTGGCCCGGCGGGGTTTGTCAAAGCGGAGGGCGTGTCTAGCAACACACGAATAATACTTAAGCCTGCTAGACTAAACTTCGATGAACGACTACTACGCCGTCCTAGGGGTGAGCCGGGAGGCCAGTGCCGAGGAGATCAAGCGGGCCTACCGCAAGCTGGCCCTCAAGTACCATCCGGATAGGAACCCGGGCGATAAGGAGGCCGAGGAACGCTTCAAGCAGATTAACGAGGCCTATGCGGTTCTCTCTGACCCCGAGAAGCGGGCCCACTACGACCGCTACGGCACCGCTGGGCCTGGGGGGGGTGGGACCAACCTGGGCGACCTCTTCGACCTGTTCGAGCAGGTCTTTGGCTTCCGTACCCCGTCCGGGCGTGCCCCAAGGGGGGAGGACCTCGAGGTAAGCCTGGAGCTGGAGCTCGCCGACCTGCTGGAGGACTGCGAGAAGGAGCTTCAGTACGAGCGGTTGGTGCCCTGCGAGGCTTGCCGGGGCCAGGGAGGGCGGCGCCAGGCCTGTCGAAGCTGCGGGGGGCGGGGGGTACTGGAGCAGGTCCAGCGCACTTTTTTCGGCAGCATGGTGGCCCAGGTACCCTGCGGAACCTGCCGTGGGCAGGGCTATGTGCTGGCCGAGAGCTGCGCGACCTGCCGGGGCCGGGGCCGGGTGCGGCGCAAAGAGCGCATCTCGGTTGCCGTTCCCGCCGGCATCGAGGAAAACCAGCTTCTGCGGGTACCGGGGTATGGCAACCTGGGGCCTGGGGGGCCGGGGGACCTATTCGTTCGGCCAAAGGTTCGCCCCCACCCCCAGCTCAGGCGCCAGGGGGCCGACCTGATCTACGAGCTCCGGCTGGGGCTGGCCCAGGCTGCCCTGGGGGTCCGGGTGCAGGTGCCGGGCCTGAGGGGAGAGGTGCCGCTGGAGGTACCCCCGGGCACTGGTGAGGGCGAGGTCTTCGAGCTGGAAGGCGAGGGGTTGCCCCGCCCGGGGAGCCGCCAGCGGGGTAGGCTGCGGGTGGTCACCCGGTTAGAGGTGCCCCGGAATCTCTCCAAAAAAGCCCGCGACCTGCTGCGGCAGTACGCCCAGGAGGTGGGGGAGGAGGTGGCCCCGGAGGGCTGGTGGGAGCGGGTCAAGCGAGTGTTCAGGGGCTAGTTCAGCCCTTGCTCAGGAAAACCCACTAGACTCTGCTCGTGAAAAGCGTGCTGCGAGTTTTTTGGCTGGGCCTCTTTGTGGGCGGGGCTTTCGCGCAAAGGCCGGTGGATATCGTCTTCTGGCACACCCTGGACCCGCCTGGACGGGAGGTGCTGGAAAGGGTTGTGGCCGATTTTAACCGCAGCCAGCGCGACTACCGGGTGGTGGCCCAGTATGTGGGCGACCTGCGCGAAGGAGGGGTGAAGCTCATCTCGGCCTTGCGGGCAGGGAATGCGCCCCAGCTTTACTACGGTGAGGTTTCCTTTGTGGGCCGGGCGGTGCAGGAGAACCTGGCCCTGCCGCTGGACGAGTACTTAGGGGGATTGCCGGCCGACTTCTATGCGAGCCTCATGGAGACCGGGCGCTTCCGGGGCCGCACCTATGCCCTGCCGGTGGAGCTGCATCTGCCGGTGCTCTTTTACAACGCCGACCAGCTCGCAGCCCGCCGCCTGGCCCCCCCCGAGACCTGGGAGGCCCTGGCCCGGGTGGCCCAGCAGCTCACCACCCGCTCGGCCAGGGGGTTCGTGGTGGTCAGCGACGTCTACAGTTTCAGCACGGTGGTGATGGCCCGGGGAGGGCAGTTGGTGCGCGAGGGCCGGCCCAACTTCACCGACCCAAAGGTGGTGGAGAGCCTGGAGTACCTGCAGGGCCTGGTGCGGGGAGGGGCCGCGGTGAGCCGCAACATCGCCGAGGCCCAGTTCGCCATGGTGGACTTCGTGCGCACCCGGGTTTTCATGGGCATCGCCCCCATCACCCTCTGGCCCGTGCTGGAAAGCCGCACCCCCATTCCCTTTCGCCTTGGGGTGGCGCCGGTGCCCCAAAGCCCTGGAGGCCGGCTGCCCCTGGCTGGGGGCAACCTGATGGTGCTCCGGGGGGCCAGCGAGGCCCAGGCCCGGGGGGCGGTGGCCTTCTGGCGCTACTGGATGGAGCCGGCGATTCTGGCCGACTGGGTCCGGACTACCTACGCCCTGCCCCTGCGGCGGGCGGTGGAGCCCCTGCTGGGGGACTTCTACCGCCAAGACCCGCGCCGGCGGGTGGTGCTGGCGGGCCTCGAGCAGGCCCAGACCTGGACCCAGGACCCCGAGATGACCCTTTGGTACGCTCCGCTGGAGGAGGCGCTGGAGCGGGTGCTCAAGGGAAACGCCGCGCCCCGGCTGGCGCTGGAGGAGGCCCAGCGCAAGGCCCTGGCGCTGGAGCGGCGCTAGGACTCGTGCTGCCGGTACCAGCGGGCAATGGCCGAGGCAGCGGCCCAGGTCAGGAGGGCGGCGGTCAGCACGTACCCCATCTGTTCGCCCGAAAGGGGGACCAGGCCCAGCAGCAGCCGGCCCTGGGGCAGCGCGAAGGCCAGGCCCACCAGGGCCACCCCCGCGGCGATGCTCAGGTCCAGCCAGCGGTTGGGTAGCGGCAGGAGGTGCAGGCTCCTCGCGGGGTAGGCGAAGATGAGCTGGGCGAGGGACTCGTACAGGAAAACCGCGCTGCGCACGGCCTCCGGGCCCAGGCCTCGCAGGTGCAGAAGGACCAGCAGGCCTGCGCCTAGAAGCGCCTTGATCGCCCCACTAATCAAAATGAAGGTCAGCGAGGGGCGGTCCAGCAGGGGGGCCTTGGGGTCGCGGGGCCGCTGGCGCATTACCCCAGGGTTGCGGTCGACCCCCAGGGCCAGGGCGGGGGGGCCGTCGGCTAGGATGTTGATCCACAAAAGCTGCACCGCGGTAAGGGGGAGGAAGAAGGCCCCTGTCGTCTCGCGCAGGCCTAAACCCACTGCGGCCAGAAGGCCTAGGAGCACCAGCAGCACCAGGGCCACGTTGGTGGAGAAGAGGAAGCGGATGAACTTCTGGATGTTCTCGTATATGCTGCGGCCCTCCTCGATGGCCGTCACAATGGTGGCGAAGTTATCGTCCAGCAGCACCAGATCGGCCACCTCGCGGCTTACCTCCGAGCCCCGCTGGCCCATGGCCACCCCCACATCGGCTCGTTTGAGGGCGGGCGCATCGTTCACCCCATCCCCGGTCATGGCCACCACCTCACCCTGGGCCTTCAAAGCTTCCACCAGGCGCAGCTTGTGCTCCGGGCGCACCCGGGCGAAGACGCTGACCTCGCGCAAGACCTTGGCCAGCGCCTCCGCTCCGAGGGGCTCCAGCTCCTCGCCGGTGAGCACCCGTTCGCTTGGGATGCCTACCTGGCGAGCGATGGCCTGGGCGGTGGCGGGGTGGTCGCCCGTTACCATCAAGACCCGGATGCCTGCGGCCTGGGCTGCCTGGATGGCCCCGGGTACCTCGGGCCGCGGAGGGTCCCAGAACAGGGCCAGCCCGGCGAATTGGAGGCCCTCCTCCCGCTCCCCCTCGCCCCAGGCCAGCCCCAGCACCCGGTAGCCCTCGGCGGCGTAGGCCAGGGCCTTTTCCTGCCACAGTTGGCGCTCCGTTGGGCTCAGGCTGGCGCGCTCCAGCAGCACCTCGGGTGCCCCCTTGAGGTAGCTCACCAGGCCCCTCTCCTCCCGCACGGTTATCCGGAGGAAGCGATGGCGGCTGTCGAAGGGCCGTTCGCTGTGGCGGGGCACGGCGCGCAGGGCTTCGGGGTTCACCCCCTGGCTGCGCAGGTAGGCCAGCAGGGCCAGATCCATGGGGTCGCCGGCTTGGTGGTCGGCCTCGTTGGCCAAGGCGCAGACCCGATAGGCGGCCTGGAGGTTGGGGCTATCGATGGCCCGCACTTCCATGCGGTTTTCCGTGAGGGTACCGGTCTTGTCGGTGGCGATGACCGTGACCGAGCCCAGCGCCTCCACCGCAGCGAGCCGGCGCACCACCGCCTTGCGCCGGGCCATCCGCTCTACCCCAAGCGATAGGGTGAGGGTAAGGACCGCGGGCAGGCCCTCGGGGACGGCGGCCACCGCCAGGGCCACCGCGAACAGGAGCACCTCACCCAGCCGGTGCCAGCCCTCAAAGACCACGCCCCCCAGCGCCACCAGAAAGGCCACCCCCAGCACTGCCCGGGCCACCTGGTGCCCGAACTGCCGCAGGCGGCGCTCCAGGGGGGTGGGGTCGGCCCGTACCGTGCCCAGCATCACCGCCAACCGGCCCAAGGCGCTGTGTGCGCCAGTGCGCACCACCTGGGCCAGGGCTTTGCCCCGCGTCAGCAGGGTGCCGGCGTAAAGCTCGTGGCCCACTTCCTTTTCCACGGGCAAGCTTTCCCCGGTGAGGACCGATTCGTCTACCGCCGGGTGTCCTTCCAAAAGCTCGGCATCGGCGGGGATGCGGTCGCCGGCCTCGAGCCGGATGACATCCCCAGGCACCAGCCGGTCGCTGGCCACCTGCTGCCAGCGTCCTTCCCGCCGCACCCAGATGCGCGGCACGGCCAGGGCCTCGAGCCGGCGCAGGGCGGCCTCTGACCGGCTCTCCTGCCAAAGGCCAAGCCCCGCGTTGAAAAGCAGGATAAGGCCGATGGCGATGGACTCGAAGGGCAGGCCATGGCCGCCTTCCAGGCCCCAAAGCGCCAGGTCCACCCCTAAAGCGAAGAGCAGGATGTAGATGAGGGGGCTCTTGAACTGCCGCAAAAATCGGTGCAGAAAGCTTTCGGGCGACTTCTCGGGCAGCCGGTTGGGGCCGTGGATTTCCAGCCGTCGCTTGGCTTCTGCCTCGCTCAGGCCCGGCGGTAGGGTTCGCACGGGCCCAGGGTAGCGGCCTAGCCAAGGGACAGGTGCCCCTGTGGTATGCTCGGGCCGGGCTGCCATGAAAGGCCTGGTCTGGCTTTTGCTGCTTGGCTTTACCTGGGCTTGGGCCCAAGGCCCAGAAGGGCTCGAGGCCCGCGTGCTGTCCCTCATCAACCAAGCCCGGGCCAAGGGGGTGGCCTGCCGGGGGGGCGGGGGCGGGTACAGCCTGCCCCCCCTGCGCCCCAACTCCACCCTGGCCCAGGTGGCCCGGGGCCATGCCCGAGACATGGCCCGCCACGGCTTTGTGTCCCACTATTTTCAGGGGGTGGGCCCCCGGCTGCGGGTGGCCCGGGCCGGGTACCGCTACCTGCGGATGTCCGAGATCATATTCAAAGGCCGCAGCGGCGACCCTGCGAGGGCGGTGCGCTGGTGGCTGCGCTCGCCCACGCATTGCCGCGCGATTATGAACCCCTACTACACCGAGGCCGGCGCGGGGTTTCGTGGCAACGCCTGGGTGGTGGTGCTGGCCCAGCCCCGCTAGGGTTTTTGGGCCAGCCGCAGGATGAGGAGCATGCCCAGGCTTTGGAGCAGGGGGAACGACATCAGGGTAAGGGCCCCGGGCCACAGGGCGAAAAGCCCGATGGGCACCACTGTGGCCACGGTGCTGATCCACATGAGCTCGGTGCGCTGGCGTTCCCGTAGCAGCCGGTAGACGATGTAGTTGTTGAGAAAGGCAAAGGCCAAAAGCAAGATCCAGGCCAGCACCAGGGTGTTCATGCCCTGCATTCTACGATGCTGGCCTTGACAGGCCCCGCTGGCTTTTCTACCATGCGTTGGGCTGAAGCCCCCCTGAAGGAGGTGAACGACCATGGAAGAGCCTGGTAGTTCTTACCCGTTCCCGGTGGGGGGCTCGCGGCTTCGTTCGTCCTGAGCACCCCAAAAAACGGCGGTAGACATTGGGCACGGCCTATTCGACCCCCCAGGCTTTTCACGGGGGGCGCTGGAGGTGTGTTGTGGAACACGAGTTCAAGACCCTAATTGCTCAGAAGGACCTAGGCCGGCTTAAGGCCCTCCTAGCTGCCCAGCCCGACGAGCGGGTTGTGGAGGAGCTGCGCAGCCTCGACCCCCCGGCGCGGGTGGTGGTCTTTCGCCTTCTAGACAAGGAGAAGGCCCTGCGGGTCTTCGAGGAGCTGGACCGCCCCGAGCAGTCCGAGCTGGTGCGGGCTATGGAGGACCCCGAAATCCTGGGCCTTCTTACCGAGCTCGACCCCGAGGAGCAGACCCAGCTTTTGGAGGAGCTGCCGGCCAAGGTGGTCAAGCGCCTTCTGCAGGAGCTCTCTCCCGAGGCCCGCGCGCAGGTGAGCTTTTTGCTGGGTTTTCCCGAAGGCAGCGCGGCCCGGCTGATGGACCCTTACTACCTGGCCCTGCCCCAGGAGACTCCCGCCGAGGCAGCGCTGGAGCGGGCCCGGACCTCCGACCTCGAGCCCGACGACCTGGAGGTTATCTTCGTACTGGGGCCAGGGCGGGTGTACGAGGGGTACGTCCCGATTGCCCGCCTGCTCAAGGCCCCCCCGGGGACCCCCTTGGGCCAGCTCGCCGAGGGAAAGGGGGTCTGGGTCTCGGCCTATGCCCCGGAGGCCCAGGCAGCTGAGCTGTTTTTGAGCGAGGGGCTCAAACTGCTGCCGGTGCTGGACCGGGAGGACCGGATGCTGGGGGTCATCCATGCCGGGCGTGCCTTCGAGCTTTTGCAGGAGCAGGAGGCCAAGCGGGTGGTGCGCTTCGGAGGGACTTTGGCCCTGCCACCCCAGGGGGCCGATATCGACATCGTCAAGGACCCTTTCCGCCGGCTCTTCCTGGGGCGCTTTGTCTGGCTGGCGCTGCTTACGGTGTTCGGCGTTTTCACCTCCACCTTCGTGGCTGCCCAGGAGGAGATGCTCTCGGCGGCCATCATCCTGGCGGCCTTTGTGGCCCCTATCATCGATATGGGGGGCAACACCGGCAGCCAGACCGCCACTTTGGTCATCCGCTCCATGGCCCTGGGCCAGGTGCGTCTGCGCTGGCGGGACTTCCTGTTCGTGCTAAAGCGCGACGTGCCCGTGGCCCTGGCCTTGGGTCTCGCCATTGCCCTGCTCGAGGCCCTCCTGGCCTTTTTCTCCAAGGGGGTGGGGGCGGAGATCCTTTGGGTGGTGGGGCTGGCCATGCTGACCGTGACCATGCTGGGGAGCCTGGTGGGCATCGTGCTGCCCTTCTTGGCCAAGCGCTTGGGGGCCGATCCGGCCACCCTGAGCGCGCCCGTAATCACCTCGGTGATGGACCTTCTGGGGGTGGCGGTCTACTTCGGCTACGCCTACATCTTCCTGGGGCATCTGTTGCGCTAGGAGGTGGTCATGGACCTGGGAGAGTTCATGCTGCGGGTTCTCGTTGCCTTGCTGCTGGGGGCCTTTATTGGGGTAGAGCGCCAGCGGCGGCAAAGCCTGGCGGGCATGCGCACCAACGCCCTGGTCTCGGTGGGGGCGGCGCTTTTCGTGAGCATCTCGGCCATGGTGGAGGTGAACGGCGTTCTTGATCCCACCCGGATTGCCGCCCAGGTGGTCTCGGGCATTGGGTTTTTAGGGGCCGGGGTGATTTTGCGGGAGGGCCTGAACGTGCGGGGTCTGAACACCGCGGCCACGCTTTGGGGGGCGGCCGCGGTGGGGTCGCTGGCGGGCTCGGGCTTCCTGCCCCAGGCCGCGCTCGGCGCCTTAGCGGTGCTTTTCATCAACCTGGTGGTGCGGGGCCTGGCCCGCTATTTCGAGGCAAAGGAACGCAATGGGGGGGGCGAGACCGAGGTGACCTACAGCCTACAGGCGGTTTGCCGCTCGGAGGACGAGACCCGGGTGCGGCTTCTTCTGCTGCAAAACCTGGTTGGAAGCCCCCTGCGCCTCAGATTGCTGGAGACCAGCGACCTCGACACGCCGGGGCGGCTGCAGCTCCGGGCCGAGCTGGTGAGCCTGGGGCGGCAGGAGCGCAGCCTGGAGGAGGTGGTGGGACGCCTCAGCCTCGAGCCCGGCGTGAGCGCGGTACGCTGGAGGGTGCTGGGCGAGGTTGAAACCTAGTCTGCGAGGGCCTGGAGCATGGCCTCCACGCTGGTCAGCTTGACCCTGGGGCGGCCCTGGGCCTGGCCCTGGGCGCACTCGAGCGCGTCCAGCCTGAGCCATTCGGCCAGGGTCACAAACCGTACTCCCCGCTCTTTCAGCAGCCGGGGGATGGCCCCGGGGTCGGGCTCGAGGGCCCGCGGCAGGCCGGGCGCGTCCTCCAGCAGGCGCTTTATCGTCTCGGCGGCGTCGGCCTTGTTGGTGCCGATTACCCCGGTGGGCCCCCGCTTAATCCAGCCCGCGGTGTACTCACCCGGGGCCACCTGGCCCTCCCGCAGCACCCGCCCCCCCTGGTTGGGGATGATGCCCCTGCGTTCGTCGAAGGGCACCCCGGGCAGGGGCACCCCCCTGTAGCCCACCGAGCGCAGGACCATGCCCACCTCCAGCTCCTCGTAGACCCCGGTGCCCACCGCGTTCAGGTTCTCGTCCAGCCGGTTGCGCTCCAGCCGCACCCGCTCGACCCGGCCGTTGCCCAGGATGGCCACCGGCGAGACCCAGAAGCGGATGTGTACCCGCCGGGGCTTGCCGGTTAGGGGCCTAGAGGCGAACTCCCGCAGCACCTCTATGTTTTTGAGCAAGCCTGGGTCACCTGCAATCGCAGCAGCGCTTTTTTCGTCGAGCTCGAGCTCCTCGGGACGAACCACCACATCGGCGTTCAGAAGCTCGCCCAGCTCGCGCAATTCCTTGGTGGTGAACTTGGCCTGGGCCGGGCCCCGGCGGCCCAGCATGTAGATATCGGTCACCTGGCTTTGGGCCAGCACCGGCAGGGCGTGGTCGGCGATGTCGGTGAGCCGCAGCTCCTCGGCCGACTTGGCCAGGATGCGGCTCACGTCCACCGCCACGTTGCCCACCCCCACCACAGCCACCCCCCGCACGTCCAGCCGGATGGGGAGGTCCTTGTAGTCGGGGTGGCCGTTGTACCAGGCCACGAACTCGGTGGCCGAGAGGCTGCCTGCCAGGTCCTCGCCCGGGATGTTGAGATGGCGGTCGCTCGAGGCCCCTACGGTGTAGACAGCCGCGTCGTAGTAGCGGCGCAGGTCGGCCCGGGTCAGGTCGCGTCCGAAGGCCACGTGCCCGAAGAAGCGCACCTTTGGGTCCTGCAGGACCTTTTGCATCACTTTGGTGACCGATTTGATGGTCTGGTGGTCGGGGGCCACCCCATAGCGCACCAGGCCAAACGGGGTGGGTAGCCGGTCAAAGACGTCCACCAAGACCGGCACCTCGCTCTGCTTGATCAGCGCCTCGGCCGCGTAAATCCCCGAGGGGCCTGCGCCGATCACGGCAACCCGCAGGGGACGGTTTGTATCGAACTGGTCTGCCATTTTTCCTCCCACCGCTAGACTGGTGGTATACCAGCTTACTAGCTGCCCATCATAGCGCAAGACCCGTAGACTGGCCCTATGCTTATCTACGGACGAAACCCGGTTTTGGAGGCCTTGCGGGAGGGCCTGGTGGGGCGGGTCTGGGTGGCCCGGGGCGTGGAACGCTGGCTTTTGGAGGAGCTGGAGAGGCTGGGTGTGGCCTACCAGCTGGTGCCCCGCATCGAACTCGACCAGATGGTGAAGACCACCCATCACCAGGGCCTGGTGGCCGAGATGGAAGACCTGGGCTACGCCGACCCTGAAGCGCCCTTTGCTCTGGCCAAGCGGCGAGGGGAGGCCCCCTTGCTGGTGGTGTTGGACGGCATCACCGACCCCCGCAACTACGGGGCCCTCATCCGCAGCGCCTTTGCCCTGGGCGCCCACGGGGTGGTCACAGAGGAACGGCGCAGCGCGCCCCTTTCGGCCCTGGTGCTCAAGGCCTCGGCTGGTGCGGCCCGCAGGATTCCCCTGCTTCAGGTCAAAAACCTCCCCCGCTACCTGGAGGCTCTCAAGAAGCGCAACCTGTGGGTCTACGGCACCAGCGGCCGGGCCTCCAGGACCATCGCGGAGCTGGACTACCAGCGCCCGCTGGCGGTGGTGATTGGCTCGGAAGGGGAGGGAATGCGTCGGTTGGTGGCCGAACACTGCGACGAGCTGGTCCGGATTCCCCTGGTAGAGGGGGCCGAGAGCCTCAACGCAGCGGTGGCCCTGGGGGTGGTGCTGTACCAGGCCCGGCTGGCGCGGGGGGCTCACACATCCCAGTAGTCGTCGGGGTAGGGCAGCCCCACCGCTTGGGCGAAGGCCTCCAGGCCCAGCCGGTCGGGAAGCTCCAGGTGGTAGCGAAAGTTCCACAGGTAGTGCTGCATCAGCTGCTTGGGCACCCCCAGGCGCTGGGCCTCGTGGCTGGCCACCGCGGCCAGATTGCCCAGCCCCAAAGAGCGGGCCTGGCGCAGCCGGCGCACCACCTCAGGGGGTGGGGGGGCGTTTTTCCGGGTGGTCCAGAGGGCGAACACGAAGGGCAGCCGGGTGCGCTCAAACCACTTCATGGAGAGGTCGGTGATGCGGAGGCCCCCGATTTCCCGGGGGACCTGGTGCACCGATTCGGGCAGGATGGAGAGCAGGCCGCAGTAGGTGGTGATGGCCTGGTCGCCGATCAGGAGCACCGCGTCGTAGCGCTCCAAAAGCTCGAGCCCTCCCTGCTCGGGGCTGTAGTCTGCAAGGATGCCGTCGGTCTCGAGCAAGTGCTGCAGCAGCCGGACCGAGGTGGCGCTTTCGGTGGTGAGGGCAATGCGCCGCAGCTCGCACCAGGGTTTGCGGTGGAACAGGTTGACCGAGTAGACCGGCCCCAGGTCGGCGATGCTAAAGTCGGGCAGGGGCCGGAGCTTGTCGGCGTGTTGCAGGTAGAAGTAGGAGGAGACCAGGCTCAGGTCCACCGAGCCTTCCAGCAGCCAGCGGTTGAGCTCGGTGGGCACCCCGTAACGAAAGGCGATGCCGTCGCCTTCTTCCAGGAAGTGGTAAAGGGGGGCCACATTGGCGTAGCGGGGAACGCCCAGAACGTAGCTCATAGCGGGTGGCCGGCTGCGGTCTGCGCTTCCTCGGTGTAGACCCTGAGCTCGTTGTACAAAGCGTCCCGCTCCACCGGTACCCGCCCGGCAGCCCTGATGAGCTCGACCATCTTCTGGCGGGAGAGCCCTAAAGGCGAGGTGGCCCCGGCAGCGTGGGCGATGTGCTCCTCGATGATGGTGCCGTCGATGTCCGAGACCCCCCAGTCCAGCGAGACCTGCACCAGCTCAGAGGAGATCATCACCCAGTAGCCCTTGATGTGGTCGAAGTTGTCCAGGTATAGCCTTGCCACCGCCAGGTTCCGGAGGTCATCCAGGCCGGTGGTGAACTCGGTCTTGCCCAGGTTATAGGCCAACGCGTTGGCGTCGGGCTGGAAGGCCAGGGGGATGAAGCTGTAGAAGCCCCCGGTCTCGTCTTGCAGCCTGCGCAGCCGGTCCATGTGGTCGAGGCGCTCCTCCAGGGTCTCGATGTGGCCGTAGAGCATGGTGGCGTTGGTGCGGATGCCCAGGCTGTGGGCCTCGCGGTGAATCTGCAGCCACTTCTCGGCCTTGACCTTGTTCTTGGCAATCTGGCGGCGCACCCGCTCGGCGAAGATCTCTGCCCCACCCCCCGGCAGCGCGGCCAGACCGGCCTCCTTGAGCTCGCGCAGGACTTCCAGGGTGGGCTTTTTGGCTATTTTGGAGAGGTGCTCGATCTCCGCTGCGGTGAAGGCCTTGACCTGGAGCCCGGGGAAGTTCTCGTTCAAGGCCCGCACCAGCTCGGGGTAGTAGCGCCAGGGCCGGGTGGGGTGGTGGCCGCTCGACATGTGCAGCTCGGTCAGGCCGGGCTCCCACTTCTCCCGCACCTTGGCCACCACCTCCTCTACGTCGTAGTCCCAGGCCCTGGGGTCGCCCTTGCGGGCGGCGAAGGCGCAGAAGGTGCACCCCACGTAGCAGATGTTGGTGAACTCGAGCCTGAGGGAGTGCACAAAATAGGTCTTGTGCCCGTGCTTGCGCTCGCGCACCCGGTTGGCCAGCCACATCAGGGTGTGGTAGTCGGGGGTGTTGTAGAGAAGCAGCCCCTCCTCAAAGGTAAGGCGTCGGCCAGCCTCGACCTTATCCACGATGGGGCCCAGCCTCGGGTCGCGCAGGGGTGGGACGTAGCGGTCGTTCATTGAAGCCAATCCTAACACCCTTCTCCAGGCCAGATTGTGCCGCCCGAGGGCTCGGCTTCAGGCCTCGACCAGCTCCTTGGGGGGCAGGGGAGGGAGGCCCAGGCTGGCCCAGCGCTGGTTTACCCGCTGCACCACCTCCGGGGCCATTACGATCTTAGGCGGCCAGCCCCGGGTAAAGCCCTCCTCGGGCAGCTTGCGGGTGCCGTCCAGCACCAGCACCGGCCCCTCCGCCCCCGGCATGACCCAGGCATCGCGCTCGGGGTCGATGTTGTTGAGCACCGCCCACATCACCTCGTCGAATTCCAGGGCGGTGTCGGCATCGGTGAGGAGAAGAAGCCGGATGCCCGCGCTCTCAGGGGCGGCCAGAAGCCTTTCGGCCACCTCCCGGGCCTGGTGGGGCCGGGTCTTCTCCAGGGTGACCATCCAGAGGCCGGGGAGTTGCCGCTGCCGCACCCCGGGTAGGGCAGGCAGGCTGGAGTGGGCGCGGGGGGTGAAGGGCACCGGGCCGCCCTCTTCGGGCAGCTTGCGGGTGCCGTCGATGATCAGCTTGCCGCCGTAGCCCATCGCCCGGCTGCTGTGGTCCAGCACGTCGATGGGGCCCCGGGTAAGCAGGGTGTCCCGCCCCGGCAGGGCCTGGGCCAGCGCAGCCTCGAGCGCAGCCGCGCCCTTGAGGGGGGCCCCGGCGTCCAGCACCACCAGCACCTTGGCGAACATCATCTGGCCCAGGCCCAGCATCCCCTGGGCCACCTTGTAGGCCTGGCCAGGGTAGCTTTTGTGGATGGCCACGTTGACCCAGTTGTGGGCCACCCCGGCGGGGGGCATGTGGTAGTCCTGAATCTCGGGCAGGATGAGGCGGGCTGCGGGGAGGAAGAGGCGCTCCGAGGCCTCGATCAAATAGGCGTCCTCCATGGGGGGTCGGCCCACGATGGTGGCCGGGTAGACCGCGCGCCGGCGGTGGGTGATGGCGGTGATGTGGAAGCGCGGATAGAAGTCTTCCAGGGTGTAGAAGCCGGTGTGGTCGCCAAAAGGCCCCTCCACCACCAGGTCTTCAGCCGGGTCTACATAGCCCTCCAGCACGAACTCGGCCTCTGCCGGCACCGGCAGGTCGACCGTCACCCCCCGGGTCAGCTCCACTGGGGCACCCCGCAGGAAGCCGGCCAGGTTGAACTCGCTCACCCCGGGGATGGGCGGCAGGGGGGCGGTGGCGGCGTAGGTCAGGATGGGGTCGCCCCCTAGGGCCACCGCCACCTCGAGCCGCCGCCCCAGCTTTTTGGCCTTGTCGTAGTGGCGCCGCCCCACCTTGTGAAGCTGCCAGTGCATGGCGGTGCTTCGCCGGTCCAGCACCTGCATGCGGTACATGCCCAGGTTGAGTTCACCGTTCTCGGGGTCCTTGGTGATGACCAAAGGCAGGGTGATGTAGGGCCCCCCGTCCAGGGGCCAGCACTTGAGGATGGGCAGGCGGAAGAGGTCCACCTCCTCGCCCCGCCAGACCACCTCCTGGACCGGTCCGCCCCGCACCCTCTTGGGAAAGAAGCCCCGGAGCTCCCGCAGCTTGGGCAGAAGGCCCAGGGCAGCCTTGAGCCCCCCCCGGCCGGGCTCGAGCTGCAGAAGGCGCTCGACCCGCTGGGCCAGCTCGTCCAGACTTTTCACTCCCAAGGCCCGCGCAGCCCGCTCGGCGGTGCCGAAGCCGCCGATAAAAACCGGGAATTCGCGCCCCTCCACCCGCTCAAAAAGGAGGGCCGGCCCCCCGGCCTTGACCAGGCGGTCGGCGATCTCGGTGATCTCCAGCTCGCAGGAGACCGGCTGGCGCACCCGCACCAGCTCCCCCGCGCGCTCTAGGTCGGCGATAAAGGCCTGCAGGTTCCTGTACATCTTCATAAGATTAACGGTGGCGGGGATAAGCGAGTGTGGGGTGGGATAAAAGCCCCGGTTCCGTGTACACTGAAGCTGGTGGCCCGCTGTAGGGGCATTTGCAGGTAAAGCATAGGTTATGCGCTATTCAGTCGGAACACATCGCCGCCGACCTAAGCGGGGTATGCGCCAGGGTAGCCCGCCTCCGGCCAAACCGCAGGCCCGCCGCCGGGTAACCTCGGCGGGGGGGGTGGTGTTGCGGGAGCGGGCCGGTGGAAGCGGGTTGGAGGTGCTGCTCATCGCGGTCAAGGATGGGCGGGTTTGGAGCCTGCCCAAGGGCCAGGTGGAGCCCGGGGAGCGGTATCCGCAGACGGCGGTGCGGGAGGTTTGGGAGGAGACCGGCATTCGGGCCCGGGTGCTGGCCCCTCTGGGCAGCATCCGCTACCACTTCACCGTGCGGGACGACGGCGTTCCCACCACCGTGACCAAGGAGGTCCACCACTTCCTTATGGGCTACGTGGCCGGGCGGCCGAGGCCGCAGAAGGAAGAGGTGGACGGGGTGGACTGGGTGCCGGTGCGGGAGGCCTTGCGCCGGCTTTCGCACCAGAACGAGCGGGACGCTGTGTTGCGGGCCCTGGCCCGCTGGGAGGCGATGGCCCCTGCTCTGCAGAAGCCGCAGGGCTAGCCGCCGAGGGCTGCTTTGAGATGGGGCATCTGCTTGAGCACCAGGTAGCGGATCACCCCGGTGCCGCCGGTGCCCCGCAGGACCAGCACCAGGGTGGTCTTCTCACCAAGGCGGCTTAGAAGCAGGGTTTTTCCGGGGTACTCGAGGCTCAAGTGCTGTACCGCGGCCAGGTGGTAGCGCTCGCCCATCACCCCCGCAATGGACAGCAGGGTGTGCAGGTAGGTGGCCAGGGTCTCGGTCTCCTCGATGGGCTGGCCGCTTTGGGCCAGGACCTGCCCTCCGTGGCCGAGGATTAGGACCGATTCCACCTCGGGCTTTTCCAAAAAGGGCCCGAGCGCTTCCTGCAGGGGGCTAGGGGACGGGGTGCTCGGGGGGGTGGAGGGACGGAGGGCGGCCTGGCTGGCCCGGAGGGCGCGCTCGATTTTGGGGAAGAGCTCGTCTGGGGTAAAGGGTTTGGAGACCACGTCGAAGGCCCCGGCCTGCTGGGCCTGGGCCACCACCCCATCGTTGATGATGCCGGAGATCAGGATGACCGGCAGGTTCTGGGTGGCCTGGTTGTGCTTGAGCGTCTGGCACAGCTCAAATCCGCTCATTCCGGGCATGACCACATCGGCGATGACCAGATGTGGGGTGTTGCGTTGGATTATCTCCAGGCCCTGCTCGGCGGTTTCGCTGGTGGTGACCTGGAGGCCGCGGGTGGACAACAGGCGTTCCAGCACCTTGCGTACGCTGGTGCTGTCGTCCACGACTAGAACCTTGGCTCCTTGCATACCTCCCCCATCGTAGGGAAAAACCGCCCTGGAGGCGGTGACGTGTGAACACTAGTGAAGGCCCTGCCGCCGGTGGTCCATCTCCACCGCCAAGGAGAGCAAAAGCTGGTCGGTGGTTTTGCGGATGGTGATGGGCTCGAGGAAGAAGTCGGCCTCGCCTAAAGGCTCGAAGTGAAACCTGCCCTGCCGGATACGCTCGGCCTGCAGCAAAAGGTGCAGCACGGCATCCTCACCGGTTTTTTCTCCGTACTCGGCGTGGATGAGCTGGCCCTTGCTGAATAGCCAGCCTGCCCGCTCGCCGCCGATTTCCACGTGCAATCGGCCGGTCTTGGCCGACTTGGCCAGCCACTGGGCCAGGTCGAAGAGGCTCACGTCCCCCAGGTAGCCCTGCAGGCTGGGGCTCATCTCGGGCGCGTGGGTCTTGCGGGTGAGATCCAGGATCAGCCGGTAGGCGCTGCGCACCACCTCGGCAGCCGGGGTGGCTGAGGGAAGCACCAGGTCGAATTCGCCGGTCTTTGCCGGGGGGGTGTCGGCCAGCAGGACGAAGGGGATGTGGGCGAGCTGGGGATCGGCGCGCACCAGCTCGAAGAACTCGAGGCCGCTCAGGTCGCCCAGCGTGGCGCCGCTTACGATAAGGTCGGGGCGGTTGCGCTCTAAAAGGGTCATGGCGTAAAGGGCGCTGTCCTCAACCCTCACCTCAAACCCCGACAAGGCGAAGCTCTCTTTGAGCAGGCTGCCCTGGCTGGGCTGGCTGGTTAGGATCAAGGCCTTCATCACAGACTCCTTCCTAAGTAGCCCGCAGGAAGCGCTCCAATTCTACTGCGTCGGCGGGCTTGGTCAGATAGGCGTTTGCCCCCAGCTCCAGCGCCAGGTCGCGGTGCTTGGCCGAGGCCCGGGTGGTGAGCACCGCCACCGGTAGGTGGGCCAGGTGGGGCCGGCGGCGCAGCTCCTCGAGAAGCTCGAAGCCCGACATGCGGGGCATCTCCAGGTCGGTGACCACCGCGCGGAAGGTCTGTTGCTCTAGGATTTCCAGGGCTTCCTGCCCGTCGGCTGCTGTGATGACCGAGTAGCCCGCCTTGCGCAGCATCTGGCCCACCACCCGCCGCACCGAGAGGGAGTCGTCCACCAGCAGCACCGGGAGGCGCTTTTCGGCGGGGGTTTCGCTCCTGGGGGTGGGCGCAGCGCTGGAGAAAGCGAGGAGCCCGCTGGGGCTCAGCACCAGGATGACCTCCCCGGTGGGCGAGATGGTGGCCCCTAGCAGGTGGGGCAGCTCGGCCAGGGGGGGCTGAAGGGGCTTGACCAGGCTTTGCTCCAGTCCCAAAAAGCGGTCGGCCCCCAGCGCCACCCACTGCCCACCGCGCCCTTCCACCAGCGCTAGAGCATACTCGTCCTGCTCGCCCTCGGGCAGGCCCAGCAGCCGGTGGAGGGGCTGGATGGGCACAGGCTGCCCCTGGTGAAGCACTTCTGGCTGGTTTTTGGGGGCTATGAGCAGGGTAAGGAGGTTCTCCCGGGGCAGGGCCAGCACCTGGCCGCCGACCTCGAGCAAAAGCAGGTCCGAGACCACCAGGTTTTGGGGCAGGCGCAGGCGGAAGGTGGTGCCCAGCCCGGCCTGGGTTTCCACGCTCAGCTCCCCCCGCAGGCGGCGCACGGCGTTGGCCACCGCCTCCATGCCCACCCCTCGCCCGGCCACGTCGCTGACCTCGGAGGCGGTGGAAAGCCCCGGGAGAAAGATCAGCTCTATAGCCTCCTCGGGGCCCATGGCCCGGACCTCCTCGGGGGTGCAAAAGCCCTTTTCCACCGCCTTTTGCTTGAGGGCCTCGAGGTCTATGCCCCGCCCGTCGTCGCTGACCTCCAGCACCAGGGCATTGCGCTGGGTGTAGCTGCGAAGCTTCAGGGTGCCCTTGGCGGGTTTGCCCCGGGCCAGGCGCTCCTCGGGGCTTTCGATGCCGTGGGCAAGGGCGTTGTTGACCAGATGAATCAGGGCCTCGCTCAGGCCCTCCAGCACCACCGAGTCCAGCTCGACCTGCTCGCCCTGGAAGCGGATTTCCACGGCCTTCCCTTTGGCGAGCTGCTGCACTTGGCGGGATAGGCGTTGATAAAGGCGCCCGATGGGCACCAGCCGGGCCCGGCCCACCTCGCTGCGCAGGGCCTGGGCCAGTTTGCCGAACTGTTCGGTCTCCTGCTGGAAGGCCTTGATCTGCTCGCTCAGGCTGTTGCGAATCTCGGTGATGTCGCTGGTCATCTCCTGGATGGAGCGGGCCAGGATGTTGAGGTCGTCGTAGCGGTCGAACTCGAGCTCGGTGAAGAGCTCCTGAACGGTTTTGCCCAGGGTGGTCTGGGCCGGGCTCGAGGCTTCCTGGGACAGGGATAGGCGTGGGTTCAGGTAGCGGGCCTCGAAGTCGGTGGTGGTGCGCAACAGCCGTTCGCGGGCGGCTTCCAGCAGGTTTTCCAGCTCCTCGAAGCGCTGGGCCATGAGCGCCAGGCGCGAGCGGGTCACCAGAACCTCCCCGGCGATGTTGAGCAGCGCATCTAGGCGTTCTAGGCTTACCCGCACCGAGGCCGCTCGGCTGGGCTCGCGCTGGGGGAGGGGGGCGGAGGGGTCGGGCGCGGGGGCGGCCCGACCCAGAAGCTGGGCCAGGCGGTTTTGGGCCTGGGTTAGGTAGACCGCGTTTTCCTTTCCCTCGGCCACCCTGAGCATCTGCCCTATGACCTGGGTACCCTCCAGCACGGCCTGGGCGATGGCAGGGCCCCAGGCCAGGCGCCCCTCACGCACCTCCGTCAGCAGGTCCTCGAGCTGGTGGGCAAAGGCCCCGATGGGCTGGCAGCCTACCGAGTAGGCCGCTCCCTTGATGGTGTGCATGGCCCGAAACAGAGCCCGGAGGTGTTCTCCTTCCGGGTCGCCCGTCTCCATCTGCAAAAGGGCCTGCTGGGCCAGCTCCAGGTTTTCCAGGGTTTCCGGGGCGAAGAACTCCCAGAATTCTTGGTTTTGCTGGTGGAAGCGCCTGAGCGCCTCCACCACCCCACCCTCTTCAGGGGCTGGAGGCGGGGCGGTTTCCTCGGGGGGGGCGAGGGCCTCGGGGTTGAGCTCGGCCAGCTCCTGGACAACCCGAGCAGCCCCCAAACGGGCCAGCTCGAGGCCCACCGGCCCTTCCTTCCCACTTATGGCGATGTTCTCCAGCGCCGTGCTTAGCACCGCGGTGAGCTGCTCCATGAACAGGGCCACCCTCTCGCGCTGGGCCTCGTTGTAGCGCGCCGCCCCTTCCAGGATGCGCTCGGCCAGTGCGGCTAGCTGGGCGGTTTGGGGAAACCCGTAAAGCCCCGCCGAGCCCTTGAGCCGGTGGGCCATCACCACCAAAGGCTCATGCCGGCCGATGGCCAGGAACTCGGGGGTTTGCTCGAAGACCACCACGGTCTCCCAGGCCTCGTCCAAAAAGCTTTGCAAGAGATCGGGCGTCGTGGTGGACATAGGGGCTCCTCAGGGTAGGCGGAAGCGGGCCAGCCCGCGCAAGAGCTGGGCCGACAGGGCGCGCAGGCGCTGGGCCAGCTGCTGCCCGGCCTGGCTTTTTTCCCCGGTGCGCTGGGCGGTCTGGGCAATCCTGTGCACCGCCTGGTCGACCCGCTCCACCGCTTCGGCCTGGCTTTGGGCCAGGTGCGAGATGGCCTGGGCCAGGTGGGCCGATTGGGTGGCAAGCCGGCCGATCTCCTCGAGGCGGCGGCCGGCGCTTTGGGCCAGGGTGTGGCCGGTTTCCACCTCGCGCGCCCCCTCCTGCACCCGCTCGACCACCCGGGCGATTTCGCTTTGCACCTGCTGCACCATCAGGTTGACCCGGCTGGTCTCGCGGGCCGACTCCTCCGCCAGCTTGCGGATTTCCTCAGCCACCACAGCGAAGCGCCGGCCCGCGGCCCCCGCCCCGGCAGCCTCGAAGGCCGCGTTCAGGGCCAGCAGGTTGGTCTGGGAGGCGAATTCCTCCAGCAGCCGGGTGATCTGCTCGATCTCGCTAGAGCGCTGGGCCAGGCCCTCCACGCTTTGGGCCATGGACTGCATCTGGGCCCGAATCTCGTCCATGCCCAAAAGGGTCTGGGCCACCACCCGCTGGCCTTCCTGGGCGGCCTCGAGGGTCTTCTGAGCCGCCTCGGCGGCCTGGCCTGAGCTGCTGGCCATCTGGCGGATGCCCTGGGTCACCTGCTGGGTCTGTAGCTGCACCTGGCCGACCTCCTGGGCCTGCTCGAGGGCCCCGCTGGCGATGGAGATGGAGAGCTGCTCCATCTCGCTGGCGTTCTGGTTGACCGTCTCGGCTACCGCCCTCACCTCTTTGAGCAGGAGGCCGATCTCCTCCACCGTCAGGTTGACCGCGTCGACCACGCTGCCCAGGATGTCGCCGCTCACCTCGCCCCGGCGGGTCAGGTCGCCCTTGGCGATTTCGGTGGCCACGTCCAAAAAGCGGCGCACATTTTCCTGCAGCAAAAGCCCCCGCTGGCGCTCCTCTTCCTGCCGCTCCATGAGGCTGCGCAGGGTCAGAATGGACTGGTTGAGGGTTTTGCCCACCAGCCCGAGCTCGTCGTTCGAGCGCAGCCGCACCAGTGAATCGAGGCTGCCCTGGCCTAGCTGGGTGGCGGTTTTGGTCAGCTCGCGCACCGGGGCCAGGATGGAGTTCAGCACCCCCAGGATCAGCCACAAGGACAAAACCAGGGCGGCCAGCACGATGAACAGGCTGAGCACCTGGTTGTTGACCAGGCGGCCCAGGCGCTGTTCTAGCAGGGCGTTGAGCTGGTACAGGCCCACAGTCTGCACGGCGAAGTAGGCCTCGATGGGCCGGCTGAGCTGCTCGTGAAACTGGGCAGCCTCCAAACCAAAGCGCCGGCTGAGCACCTCCCGGCGGGCCAGCTCGGCAGCACCCTCGGTGATGGCCCGGGCCGAGGAGACCTGCTCGGCTAGGGTGCTGCCCAGCTCGGGGTTAGCGTTCAGGGCGTTCTGGATGGAGCGCTCGAGCGAGGCGGTGACCGAGGGAATTTCCCAGGGCTGGGGGGTGCGGCTGGCCAGGGCAGCAAGCAGACCGCCCAGGCGCCTCTCCTGCTCGGGGCTTAGGCTTTTGGACCGGAGGGCGCTGCTGCCCAGCACCTGGGTCAGGCCTAGCACCTCTAGAACCTGGGGCAGGCGGTAGACCACGCTGTCCGCCAGCCAGTAGACCTGGACCGTGGGGTCGAGCAGCAGGTTGGAGCGGAAGGCGATTTGCTCGCTTAGGCGGTTGAGCTCCTGGATGAGCTGGGCGTGCTCGCGGGGGTCGCTGCCGGGATTCAAAAGAGCGTTCCACCGGGCCCGGAGGGCCTCCAGCGGCTGAATGAGATCGAAGGGGTCGGCTTCGTTGCGGGCAAGCTGCTCGAGCGAGGCAAAAGCCCGGTCGACCTCCTCAGCTTTCTGCTGCTGTAGCGGGGTCGAACCGCCCAGGGCCACCAGGCTCCGGTGTTCAGAAATGGCCTTCGCCAGGCTACCGGTGTGCTGGAGAAACGCCACCCCCTGCTTCTCAGCCCGGACGAAGTTGATCTCAGCCTGCTGCTTTAGCACCAGCGAAACAAGCAGGTAGAAGAGGGGAAAAAGGAGGGGCAGGACCAGTAGGGCCAGCTTGTAGGGGATGCGCAGGTTGCCAAAGAACCCCGTGTTGGGGGCCTCCAAAATGCCAGCGTCAACCCGCACCTTGCGGGGCTGGGCCCCCAGAAGTCCTACCTCCCTGACCTCGACTTCGCGCAGTTCACGTTGCAAGGCCATAGGGCTCCTTACGCGGGCAGACGGAAGCGGGCCAGGCCCTGGGTGAGCTGATGCGCCAGGCTCTGCAGCTCCTCGGCGGTTTGGCGGCTTTTGCGGCTTTCCTCGTCGGTTTGCAGAGCGGTGTCGTAGATGCTCTGCACCAGATGGGTCACTTCCTCCACCCGTTCCACTTGCTTTTCCGCGTTTTCGGTCAGGAGGCGGGCGGCCTCAGCGGTTCGCTGGGCCAGGGCAGCGATCTGCTCGAGCTTCTGCCCGGCTTCGGTGGCGATGCGGTAGCCCTGCTCCACCTCGCGGGTTCCCCCCTCCACCGAGATCACCACGCTTTGGATCTCGCTTTGGATGCCCTTGACCAGCAGGGCCACCCGCTGGGCGGCCCGGGCTGCGTCCTCAGCCAGCTTGCGCACCTGGTCGGCCACCACCGCGAAACGGGCCCCGGCCTCCCCGGCCCCAGCGGCCTCGATGGCCGCGTTCAGGGCTAGCAGGTTGGTCTGCTTGGCGATGCGGGAGATGGTCTCGACCACCTCGGAAATCTCCAGCGAGCGGTCGGAGAGCCCCTTGATGCTCTTGGAGATGCTTTGCACCTCGCGGCGGATGTTCTGCATGCCGCCCAGGGTGTTCTGCACCGCCCCCTGGCCCTCCAGCGCGGCCTCCTTGGCCTGCATCACCAAAGCGGTGCCCTCCAGGATTTGTGCGGCCATCCGGCGGATCTCGTCGGTGGTGTCCAGAGCCTCGATGCGGGCCCGGGCCGAGAGCTCGGCCTGGGACTCGGCCTTCTCCTGCACGCTTCTGGAGCTTTCGGCCATCCTTGCTGCCCTCTGGTTCACCATCTCGGCGGCCTCGCGCACCTGCTTGAGCAGGTAGGCGATCTCCTCCACAGTCAGGTTAACCGCGTCCACCACGTTGCCCAGCACGTCCTCGGTTACCCGGCCCCGCTTGGTCAGGTCGCCCTGGGCAATTTCCATGGCCACGTTCAGGAAGGCCGCGATGTTCTCCTGCAGGATTCGGCTTTGCCGCAACTGCTCGGCGTCGGCCTCGGCCTTGGCCCTGAGCTGGACCACGGTCTCGTTGAAGGTGCGGGCCAGCGAGCCCAGCTCGTCGGAGGACTGGATGGGCACCTGCACGCTCAGGTCTCCCCTGCGCAGCCGGGTAGAAGCGGTGAAGAGCTGGTTCACCGGGCGGGTGATGGAGCGGACCACCGTACCGGCCAGGGCAAAGGTGAGGGCCAGGGCCAGCGCGATACCGATGAAGATCAGAAGCTGCTCCCGCAGGATACCGGCGATGCGCTGGCTCAGCAGCCCCTCTAGCCGGGCCATGAGGGCTTGGTTGTAGGTCTCCAGGCTGCCCAGCGCCTTGTCGAAGGTCTCGGCGTAGATGCGGGGGTCCAGGTCCAGCCGGGGCGGCAGGGCAACCTCGCGAACAGCCAGGGCGTAGGCGTCCCGCACCAGGGGGTCGGTGCGGGCAAAGTCTTCTAGCAGGGCCTCGAGCCGCGGGTTTTGACGGTAGGCGGTCTCGAGCTCCCGCGCCAGGTCGTTGAGGCTCTGGCTCATCCGGCGGGCCATGGCGTTGAGCTCAATCCGCTCGCTCACGCTAATCGAGCCCCGGCTCAGCGCGTACTGCCCCAGGTTGCGCACCCGGCTGAGCTCCAGGTAGAACTTGGGAAGGGTGTCAGCGATGGATTGGTCTAGATAGTGGATGTCGCTGGCAGGCAGCATAGTCAGCCCCGAAGAGTGGCTCACCTCTTCCATCAGCTCGCGCAGAGTCTGGAGGAGAAGCTGGTTGGCCTCGAAGCTGTTCAGGACGCTGATGGTGGGGCCCTGGGTCTTGATACGCTCCCAGTCGTAGCGCACCTGGGCAATTTTCTCGGTCAGCCCCCAGCCCCAGCGCTCACCTAAGTTGGTGTTGAGCTCCTGCAGTTGCGCCAGTGCCTCGTCGGCTCGGGCGGCGATGGCCTCGAGCCGGGGGTCTTTCCGCTCGAGGGCCCGCTGGTGCTGGTCGATGGCAAAGAAGAGCTGCTGGGCCAGGCGCAGGTAGCCGAGGGCGGTGTAGGCGTTGTAGCTGGCGTCGAAGCGCTGCTGGTTTTCGCGGTAGAGGGCCAGGGTAATGAGCCCGATGGGAGCGAGGAAGGCCAGGCTGATTAGAAGGAGCTTTTGCCAGATTTTAAGCGAGCCCAGGAGGCCGCCGCTGCGGAAGATTACGGTCTCCGCTGGGAAGGGGCGTAGGGTGGGTTTGGGTCTTGACCGGATCACGTCTCGACCTCCGGGCCGCGCTCGGCTGCGGCCTCCAGCATGGCGCTGGCGAAGAGCGGCAGGGCGGTGAGGGTTACGGCCAGCAGAATGAACAGGTTGAGCGAGAAAAGTCCGTGGACCGCGGCCATGCTATGGCTTTGCTCCACCGGGGTGAATCGGGCGGCCAGCATGGCGGTGTAGTGCATGAAGGGGATGGCCAGGCCGGTCAGGGTGGTGGTGAGGAGGTAGCGGAAGCGGAAGCGGCTGAAGAGGGCGCTGGTCAGGGTCCACATCCCGAAGGCGCCCAGGACTACCGCCACCAGCACCGATAGCACCGCCAGCAGGGGGTCGAAGCTGAGACGGGCCTCGAGGCGCATGGCCAGCATGCCGGTATAGTGCATGGCCCCGATGCCCGTTCCCAGAAAGAACCCCGCCCCCAGCACCTGCAGGGGGCCCACCCTGGGGGTGCGCACCAAGTGGAAAGCCGCCGCAGCGCCTAAAATGGCCCAGACGACCGAGAGCAGGGTGAGCAGGGGGTCATAAGCAGCGACCAGGCTCTCCAGCCGCAGGGCGGTCATGGCGGTGAAGTGCATGGCCCAGACCCCCATTCCGTAGGTGCTGGCGCCCATCCAGAGCCAGGCAGGGTGCTTGCTGCCCTGGCGCAGGCGTTCGATGATGACCAGCGCCGCATACGAGGCGAAGATGGCGATGACGAATGAGGCGCCCACCAAGAGGGGGTCGTGCTCGATGGGAAGATGATTGGCTTGCATCTTGCTCCTTTCCTAATTTGCTATGGCCGTTCTGGGGGCCATGGCCTGGGCGAGGTGGGCGAAGAGGGCGGGGATGTCGAGGAGCAGTATCGTTCGGCCCCCTTCTTCCAGCACGTGGCTGAAAAAGGGGGGCTCGGCCTGCCCCGGTCGGACCGCTGGGTTGCTCACCAGCCCCACCACCTCGTCAATGGAGAAGGCCAGAACCTGCCCCTCGAAGGCCACCAGGGCGGCCAGGTTGGCCGCGGCGGGCGCTGTTTTTAGGAAGGAAGCCAGGTCGAAGACTGGCACCACCTGTCCTTGGTGGGCCATCAGCCCCCGCAGGAAGGGGGGGGTCAGGGGCACAGGGGTCAGGCGGGCGATATCCAACACCTCCTTGAGGCCCTTGGGCTCAAGGCCCAGCAGGATGGGGCCCAAGCGCAGCACCCAGACCTGGGAGAAAGCCATACTAGACGAGCAGTTCTTGCACGGCCTGGCGCAGGGCTTCGGGGGTGTAGGGCTTGGTCAGGTAGCCGTTGGCCCCCTGGCGCTTGCCCCACTCAATGTCGGTGGGCTCACCTTTAGAGCTGATGATGAGCACGGGAATGTGCCTGGTGGCCTCGTTGCGCCGCAAGGAGCGCAGAATTTCGTAGCCGTTACGTCCGGGCATCACCACATCCAGGAGAACCGCATCGGGTTTTTCAGCCTCGATGTGGCGCTCCACGTTCTCGCCGCCCTGGTAGAGCACCACCTGGTGCAGGGGCGAAAGGATGCTCTCGATGAGCTTTAGATCGGCCATTGAGTCGTCCACCGCGATGAGTTTGGCCATCTTGTCCTCCAGTTTCGCGGGGCTGTAAGGTGGCGTGCCCCCGTAAGGCAGATGCTACACCGGACGTTACTTGGGGTCGGTGATGGATGAACCGCCTGTTTTACTGGGGGCGTTACGTGGGTTTAAAATTCGGTGTGTTCCAGTTGATTTTGCTGGCCTTCGACGGTTCAACGCATGCCCAAAAAGCGGCCACCCTAGCGGCCGATCTGGCCCGCCGCTACGGGGCTCGCCTCCTGGTTTTGCACGCCTTCGATCCGGTTCCCGACTACTTAGGGGAGCCCTTCTTGCAACAAGCCATCGCCCGCCGCACCGAGGCGGCAGAGCGGGTGGCGGCGGAAGCGCGGGTTCTGTTGGAGGGGCTGTCGGACCTGGAGATAGAAATACTGGAAGGCCCCCCAGCGGAGGCCATTTTGAGGGCGGCCGAGGTGCGCCAGCCCGACCTGATTGTGATGGGCACTCGAGGTCTAGGGCAGCTCAAGGGGCTGCTTCTGGGCAGCCAGAGCCAAAAAGTGCTGGCCCACGCCCCCTGCCCGGTGCTCCTGGTGCGCTAGCGCTGCAGGCGTTCCTGTAGGGCCCGGGCCAGCTCCTCGGCCTTGGCTTTGGCCTGCTCGGCGGCCCGCTGGGCCTGCTCGCTCAGATGCTTGAGCTTGTCGGGGATGCCGTCGCCGTCCTGGTCCAGGCTGGCCTTGAACTCCTCGAAGCGGGCCTTGGCCTCCTCAGTGGCCTGACGGGCCTGCTGAAGGATGCTCTCCAGGGCGTCGGGCACCCCGTCTTGGTCCTTGTCCAGATGGGCCTTAACCTCGTTTAGCTTGCTTTCGGCTTGCTTCAGGGCGTTTTCCGCTGCCTCCCGGGCTTTTTGCGCCAGTTCCCTCAGGTCCATAGTTCCCCCCAGGCCCCATCCTAGCACCGGATTATGGTGTGGGTGTGAAGCTCAGGCCTCGGCCCATCCCCGTGCTCGCTCCACGGCCCGCCTCCACCCCTGGTAGAGCCGTTCGCGCTCTTTTTCGTCCAGGCGGGGGCTGAAGCGCTCTTCAACCTGCCAGCGCTGGGCAATCTCCTCCTGGGTGAGCAGCCCGGCCCCTACCGCGGCCAGGTAGGCGGCCCCTAAGGCGGTGGTCTCGGTTACCCTGGGCCGCACCACCGGGGTGCCTAGGATATCGGCCTGGAACTGCATCAGAAGATTGTTCGCGCTGGCGCCTCCGTCCACTCTGAGCTCGGAGAGGCCAAGGCCGGCGTCGGCCTCCATCGCCAGCAGCACATCCCGGCTTTGGTAGGCGATGGCCTCGAGGGCTGCCCGGGCGATGTGGGCGGCGGTGCTGCCCCGGGTCAGCCCCACCAGGGTGCCGCGGGCGTAGGGGTCCCAGTAGGGGGCCCCAAGCCCCACGAAGGCCGGCACAAGGTAGACCCCCTCGGGGCTTTCCACCTGCCGGGCTAGGGCCTCGACCTCGCTCGAGCGCCGTATGATCCCCAGCCCATCCCTGAGCCACTGCACCACGGCCCCCGCAATGAACACCGAACCTTCCAGGGCGTACTCGGCTGATTTTCCCGCTAGCTGCCAGGCCACTGTGGTGAGCAGACCGTTTTGAGAGACCACCGGTTTAGAGCCGGTGTGCATCAAAAGAAAACAGCCGGTGCCGTAGGTGTTCTTGGCCATCCCCGGGGTGAAGCAGGCCTGGCCGAAAAGGGCGGCCTGCTGGTCGCCGGCCACCCCGGTGATGGGGATGGCCGCCCCCAAGAGCTCGGAAATGCTTTGCCCCAAGCTGCCCGCCGAGGGGCGCACCTCGGGCAGGAGGGCTTTGGGGATGCCCAGGATGTCCAGCAGATGCTCGTCCCAGGATAGGGTGTGCAGGTTGAACAGCAAGGTGCGCGAGGCGTTGCTCACATCGGTAGCGTGCGTCTGGCCCCCGGTCAGGTTGTAGATAAGCCAGCTATCTACGGTGCCAAAGCAGAGTTCTCCTCGCAAGGCTCGTTCCCTCAGCCCGGGCACGTTTTCCAGGAGCCATGCTAGCTTGGTGCCGGAGAAGTAGGGGTCGAGCACCAGCCCGGTTCTCTCGCGAAAGAGCTTTTCGTGTCCCCCTTTCCTGAGCTCCTCGCACATGGCAGCGGTGCGCCGGTCCTGCCAGACGATGGCCCGGTAGACGGGCTTGCCGGTGTTCCGTTCCCACACCACCGTGGTTTCCCGCTGGTTGGTGATGCCCATGGCCAGGATATCTCTCGGCTCGACGCCAGCGCGCCGGATGGCCTCCCGGGCCACCTGGAGCTGGGTCTGCCATATCTCCAAAGGGTCGTGCTCGACCCAGCCGGGCTGGGGGAAGTGCTGGGTGAACTCCTGCTGGGCCATGGCGACGGGGTGCCCCTGCAGGTCGAAGACAATGGCGCGGCTGCTGGTGGTTCCCTGGTCGAGGGCTAGGATGTGGGCCATACTCCCTCCGCCTGGGATTCTACACCGCCCGCCTTCTTTCAGATTTTAGATTTATAATCTAAACATGAAGCGCAACAAGGAGTTTGCCAACCGCCTCCATGCTCTCTCCCCCCGCTTTGCCTACATCCCTCCAGAGGACCGCTTTTTGATGCATCCAGGGCCCCTCAAATACCGCTTCAACGTCATCGGTGCTGGGGTCAACGGCCAGGAGCACATCGCCGTGACCCAGCTCGAGGGCCGCTGCACGGTCCACGGAGTCTACGACCCCAACCCCTCGAGCGTGGAGGGAGCCCGCCGGGTCAAGGCCCGGTTTACCGATGAGCCCCTGGTGGTCTACGAGAGCCTCGAGGCGGCCTGTTTCGACCCTGCGGTGGACGCCCTCATCATCTCCACCCCCAACCACACCCATCTGGAGGTGTTGCGGGTGGCGGTAGAGTCGGGCAAGCACATTCTGCTGGAAAAGCCCATGGCCACCAACATCCCCGACGCCTACCAGGTCTGGCAGATGGCCCAGAACTACCCCAAGGTGCTGCAGATTGGCCTTCAGTACCGCTACAAGCCCATCTACGTTGAGGCCCTCCACGAGGTCAAGGTGCGCCGGAGCATCGGCGAGGTCAAGACCCTGAGCATTGTGGAGCACCGCGAGCCCTTCTTGGATAAGGTGGGGCAGTGGAACAAGTTTTCCTGCTACTCGGGCGGCACCCTGGTGGAGAAGTGCTGCCACTACTTCGACCTGCTAAACCTCTTTGCAGGGGCGCGGCCGGTGAGCGTCTATGCGGTGGGCAGCCAGGCGGTGAATTTCAAAGATTTCGAGTACAGGGGAAAAAAGTCCGATATCCTCGACAACGCCTTCGTGATCCTGGAATACCCCAATGGGGTGCGGGCCAGCTTTAACCTCTGCATGTTCGTCCCCATGTTCTACGAGGAGATCGTGGTTTGCGGGGACGAGGGGCGGCTTAGGGCCTGGGAAGGGGTCAACGGCCAGGCCTACTCCCGCTGGGCCCACTACCTCGAGGTCATCTGCCTGCCCGACCGCACCTCCCGTACCACCACCCCCAGCTATCCGGCCTTCATAGAGGAGACCGGGCACAGCGGGGCCACCTACTACGAGCACCTGCGCTTCATCGAGGCCTTGGATGGCAAGCCCTCCGGCGCGGCCAGCGCCGAGGAGGGCTTTTGGAGCGTGGTGGTGGGGGTGGCCGCAGAGGAGTCGATCCGGCGGGGAGAGAAGGTCTCCATCGCCGCCTTGTTGGCCGAGCACGGCTTGGGCCACCTGGCCTAGCCGAAGCGCCCGGTGATGTAGGCCTCGGTGCGCTTGTCCTTGGGGGTGGTGAAGAGCAGGCTGGTGGGGCCGAACTCCACCAGGTCGCCGTTCAGGAAGAAGCCGGTGTAGTCCGAAACCCGGCCGGCCTGCTGCATGTTGTGGGTCACAATCACGATGGTCACGTGGTTTTTGAGGTCGGTAAGCAGGTCTTCGATGGACTGGGTGGAGATGGGGTCTAAAGCGCTGGTGGGCTCGTCCATGAGGAGGACCTCGGGCTCAACCGCCAGGGCCCGGGCAATGCAGAGCCGCTGTTGCTGCCCCCCGGAGAGGCTCATGCTGGGGGCGTGCAGGCGGTCTTTTACCTCATCCCAGAGCGCAGCCTGGGTCAGGGCCCGCTCCACGGCTTCGTCCAGGAGCGACTTCTTGCGAATCCCTACCAGCCTGAGCCCTGCCACCACGTTGCCGTAGATGGAAAGGGTGGGGAAGGGGTTGGGTTTTTGGAAGACCATCCCTATTTTGCGCCGCACCTCCACCGGGTCTACACCAGGGTCGTAGACGTTGACCCCATCCAGCAGCACCTCGCCGGTTACCCGGGCGTAGGGGGTCAGGTCGTGCATGCGGTTGAGGGCCCGCAGGAAGGTGGTCTTCCCGCAGCCCGAAGGGCCGATCAGGGCGGTGATCTTGTTGGCGTAGATGGGCATGTTCACCTCGCGCACGCCGGCTTTCTGCCCATACCACACCGTTATTCCTCGAACCTCGATGCGGGTTCGTGGGGGGGGTTCAGAAACCTCGTGGGGGTGGAATTCCGAGCGGGTGGGGGGACCAAAATCGTTCATCGCTTGAACCTCACATCCGTCCGCGGGTAAACCAGCGGGCCAGCAGACTGGTGATCACCACCAGCGCCAGCAGCACCACCGCTGCGGCCCAAGCCTGACGGTGCCAGTCCTCGTAGGGGCTAATCGCGTAGGCGTAGAGGCGAAGCGGGAGGGCGTCCATCGGTTTGGAGAGATCCAGGGTGAGCAGGGTATTGCCAAAGGCGGTGAAGAGCAAAGGGGCGGCCTCACCCGCGGCCCGGGCCGTGGCTAGCAGAAGCCCTGTGACCACCCCGCCCCGAGCGGCGGGCAGCACCAGCGAGAGGATAACCCGCCAGCGGGGCAGGCCCAGAGCAAGTCCAGCCTCGCGGATGTTCCAGGGCACCAGCTTGAGCATGCTCTCGGTGCTTTTGGCGATGATGGGAACCATGATGAAAGCCAAGGCCACCGCACCGGCGAAGCCCGAGAAGGAGCCCTGGGTCTTGACCACGAGCACGTAGGCCAGCACCCCCTTCAGGATGGCGGGCATCCCGTTCAGGGTATCCGAAAGCAGGTGCAGGGTGGGGTTGAGCCGGTTGTCGGGGTACTCGGCCATCAGGATACCCGCCCCGATGCCGAAGGGAATGGCAAGGAGCAGGCCAGTCCCGGTGATGACCAGGGTGCCCACAATGGCCGGGGCCATCCCCCCGCCCAGCTCGCCCGGGGGCCTAGGGCCTTTGGTAAAGAAGTCCCAGTTAAGGGCGGAGAAGCCGTTGATCAGGGCGAAGCCCAGCACCAGGGTAAGGGGCAAGGCGGCCAGGATGGTGCCCAGAATAACCAGCAGCAGCACCAGCCGGTCGCGGGTGTAGCGGGCTTGTAGGCTGCGCATGTTTTCTCCTCCTAGACTCGCTGCTCGCTCACCTTGAGCTTGTTGAGTATGTAGCTGGCGGTCGCGTTGACCAGGAAGGCGATCAAGAAGAGGTAGAACCCAACCCCGATGAGGGCCGAGTAGTGCAGGTCCTCTACCGCTTCCTTAAGCTCCAGGGCGATGACCGCCGGCATGGTGGAAGCAGGGCCAAAAAGCGTGTAGGGGAGGAGGTTGCCATTCCCGATTACCATAGCGATGGCCATGGTCTCGCCCAGGGCCCGCCCCAGGGCCAGCATGGCCCCTGCGAAAATCCCCCCTCGGGCATAGGGCAGGATCACCATCCGCATCACCTCCCAGCGGGTGGCCCCCAGGGCGTAGGCACCCTCCCGTTGAGCGGTGGGGACGAGCTGGATGGCGTCGCGGGAGAGGGCTGCGGTGAAGGGGATGACCATGCTCGAGAGCACCACAATCCCGGTGAAAAGCCCGTAGCCCGCGGGGTTTCCCAGGTAGCGGGTAAGCCAGGGGGCGTTCTCAGCAGCCCACAAAAAAACGGGCAGATAGAAAACATCTCTCAGAAAAGGGGCCAGCACGAAAATGCCCCAGATGCCGTAGACCACGCTTGGGACCGCGGCCATTAGGTCCACCAGGTAGTTGATAACTCCAGCCAACCAGCGCGGGGCGTACTCGGCGGTGAAGATGGCAGCAGCTAGGGCTACGGGCACCGACAGGACCAGCGCGGCAAAGCTGGTGATGAGGGTGCCCACCACGTAGGGCCAGATGCCGAACTCGAGCCTGAGCGCCGGGTCCCAGGTGGTGCCGGTTAGGAAACCCCAGAAGCCCTCTTTGGCAATGGCCTTGGATCCCCCCATGTATAGGTAGTACCCCAGCCCCAGGGTGAGGGCAATGATGCTGAGGGCCAGGAGGAGGATGATGACCAAAAAAATTCGGTCGCCCAGCACCCGGTAGATGGCCGGGGTTCTTCGTTTGATAAGCGGGGTTTGTGTAGCCTGTTGCATGCGCACGCCTTCAGTTTAAATGGGGTAGGGGCTTCTGAGCCCCTACCCTAAGCGCCCTCTACTGCCCGACGATCTCCTTGCCAATGGGCTTGCCCTGATAAGTGATGCGGGAAATCAGGGCCAGCGCGCGGGCCTGGGCCACATCGGTGAGGCGGGCATAGGTCAGGGGCTCGTTGAACTTCTGCCCCTCGGTTACGATCCACTTGAGGAGCTGCACGAAGGCCCGGGCCTCGGCCTCGCTCCTGAAGGCTTTATTCTTATCGAGCTGCTCGTAGACCAGGATGTAGGCGAAGCTGGAGATAGGGTAGCCGTCGGGGGCGTTGGTGTTGGTGAGGGAGATGCGGGCATCCCCGGGCAGCACCACGTTGGCCGCAGCGGTGATGGAAGCCAGATCGGCCATTATGAAGCGGCCCGCCTTGTTCTGCACGGCCCCGTACTGGATGCGGTTCTGGATGGCGTAGGTCACCTCGTTGTAGCCGATGGCCCCGGGGGTGTTGCGCACCACCCCTGCCACCCCTTCGTTGCCGCGACCGCCCACCTTGTTGGGGGCTAGCCAGTTCACGCTGTTGCCCCGGCCCACCTTCTGGGCCCACTCGGGGGAGACCTTGGTGAGGAAGTCTGTGAAGACGAAGGTGGTGCCCGAGCCGTCGGAGCGGTGGACCACGGTGATGGGCAGGGCAGGCAGGTTGACCCCGGGGTTCAGGCGGGCGATGGCCGGGTCGTTCCAGGTTCTAATGTTGCCCAGGAAGATGTCGGCCAGCAGCTCACCGGTGAAGTTCAGGCGCTGGGTGACGCCGGGCAGGTTGTAGGTGGGTACCACCGCGCCCAGCACGAAGGGGATGTTGAGGGCCGGAGAACCGGTGTTCCTGCGGATATCGGCCATCTGCTGGTCGTTGAGGGGGTTGTCGGAGACGCCGAAGTGCACGGTTTGCTCGATGAACTGGCGCTGTCCACCCCCTGAGCCGATGGCCTGGTAGTTGACCCTGACCTGGTTGTTGGTGACCTTCAGGTACTCATCGAAGTACTTGGAGAGCACCGGGAAGGGGAAGGTGGCCCCGGCCCCGGTGAGGCTCACTTGGGCCAGGCCGGTGCTGGCCAGACCCAGCAGGGCTGCGGTGGCAATCAGTAGGTGCTTCATCTTGTGCCTCCTGTGATGCGGGGTGCTTGAACACCGCCGACGCACCTAGCTTGTCAGCCTAGTGTCATGCAGATGTCAGGAAGGCGGAGAAAAGCCCATGAAAAAAGACTTTTTGCTCCCTTTGGGCTAGGATGGTCTGGATGCGCTGGAGCGGGGCCATTCTGGCAGGAGGTTGGTCGCGTCGCTTTGGTCGGGACAAGGCCCTCTACCCCTATCGGGGCCAGCCCTTGCTGGCCTGGGTCTGGGAGGGGATGGCCGAGGCCAGCGAGCGCTTTGTGGTGGCCAACCGCCCCTACCCGGGCTACCGGGTCTGTCCAGACCTGCAGGGGGGAGGGGGGGCGCTCTCGGGGCTGCACGCGGCCTTGGTCCACGCTCGCTACGACTGGGTGGCGGTGGCGGGCTGCGATCAGCCGTTCCTTTCGGTGGCCTACTGGCGTTTCATGCGGGACCAGGTGGCCCCAGGGATTCAAGCCGTGGTGGCGGGCTCGGCGGAGGGCTTGGAGCCGCTTGGAGCTCTGTACCACCGCTCGCTAGAGGAGGAGGCAGGCCGGTGCCTGGAGCTGGGATATCTCGGCCTGCGGGCCCTGCTGCGGAGGGTCTCCTGCCTGGTGGTGGACAGAGGAGTGCTCGAGGCCCGCTTTGGCCCCCACCTTTTCCTGAACGCCAACCGCCCTGAGGACCTGCCCTAGCCCCTACCTATGTGCCTCACCCGCAAACCGGTAGAATAAAGCGCTATGGCAGGCTGGTTTTCGTTCCGCGGGGAGGACGTGGGTATTGACCTGGGCACCGCTTCGGTGCTCATCTACATGCGGGGCAAGGGTATTGTGCTGCGCGAACCCTCGGTGATCGCCATGGTGAGCGATACCAAAGAGGTCAAGGCGGTGGGGGCCGAGGCCTATCGGATGCTGGGGCGTACCCCGGGCAACATCGTGGCGGCCCGCCCGCTCAAGGACGGGGTGATTGCCGACTACACCCTGACCGAGCGGATGCTCACCCTTTTTATCAAGAAGGTGTTGCCGCCCCTGCGCTTCTTCAGGCCCCAGGTGATGGTGGGGGTGCCCTCGGGGGTGACCGAGGTGGAGCGGCGGGCGGTGGTGCAGGCCATCGTGGAGGCTGGGGCCAAGCGGGCCTACCTGATCGACGAGCCCCTGGCCGCGGCCATCGGGGCGGGCATCAAGATTGCCGAGCCCACCGGCAGCATGGTGGTGGACATAGGGGGGGGCTCGAGCGACATCGCGGTCATCTCGCTGGGGGGCATCGTGCGCTCTACCAGCCTGCGCATTGCCGGCAACGAGTTCGACGAGTCCATCATCCGCTACATCCGCAGCAAGTACAACCTCCTCATCGGAGAGCGCACCGCGGAGGACCTCAAGATCAGGATTGGCGCGGCCAAGCTGGCCCCGGGCGAGGCAGGCATGACGGCTGAGGTGCGGGGGCGCGACCTGCTTACCGGGTTGCCCAAGAGCATCGAGGTGAGGACCGAGGATGTGGTGGAGGCCCTCAGGGAGCCTCTGGAGAAGATCGTCCAGGGGGTCAAAGGGGTTCTGGAAAACACCCCACCCGAGCTGGTGGCCGATATCATCGACCGGGGAATTCTGCTGACCGGTGGGGGGGCTTTGCTGCGCAACCTGGACCTGCTGCTGCAGGAGGCCACCGGGGTGCCGGTGGTGGTGGCCGAGAACGCGGTGGAGGCGGTGGCCCTGGGCACGGGCAAGGCCCTGGACATGCTGCACGTGCTGCGGGACGCCCTGGTTACCTCGGACAACGTCCTGCGGCGGTAACCTTGGCCCCCTATGTGGCTTTCCGAGATAGCCGAGCGTCTGGGGGGGCGGCTCGAGGGCCCGAATCAATGGGTGACCCGCCTGGCTTCCCCTGAGGAGGCCCAGCCCGGTGAGCTGGTGGTGGTGCGGGAGGGCCGCTACCTGGAAGCGGCCCTGGCCAGCGGGGCGGCCTTGCTCCTGGAGGAGGGCGTCCCCTGCTCTGGCTCCACCAGCCGCGTTCGGGTCCCCTCGGTGGCCCGAGCCTGGCCCCGGGTGCTGGCGCTTTTCGACGCGCCTGAGCGTTGGGCTTCGCCCGGGGTGCACCCCACGGCCTGGGTGGAGGAGGGGGCCAGGGTGGACCCCACCGCCGCCGTGGGGGCCTACGCCTTCGTGGCCCGAGGGGCCCGGGTGGGGCCGGGGGTGGTGGTGGGCCCCTACGGCTACGTGGGGGAAGGGGCCGAGGTGGGCCCCCAGAGCGTGCTCGAGCCCCGCGTAACCCTCTACCCAGGCACGCGGGTGGGGGCCGGGTGCCGCATCGGGGCGGGCAGCGTGCTGGGCATCATAGGGTTTGGCTTCCAGGACGGGCAGCGCCTGCCCCACACCGGTCGGGTGGTGCTGGAGGATGGGGTGGAGCTGGGGGCCCACTGCGTGGTGCAGCGCAGCGTGGTGGGGGAGACCCGCATCGGGGCAGGAAGCAAGATCGGCGACCTCACTGACATCGGTCACAACGTGCGGATTGGCCGTGGGGTGGTCATGGTGGGCAACAGCGCAGTAGGGGGCAGCGTGGTGATTGAAGACGGGGTGCGGATGGGGGGAGGGGTGGTCATCAGCGACCATGTCCGCCTGGGGAGAGGGGCAACCCTGGCCGGGGGCAGTGCGGTGAGCAAATCGGTGCCGCCGGGTGAGACCTGGGCCAGCGGGGTGCCGGCTTTGCCCATCCGTCGCCACTGGCGCCGGCTGGCCCTTCTGGAGTGGCTGTTGGCCCGGGAGCGGGCCCTGCGCGGGCTTTTGCGGGAGCGGGGTGGGGACAGGGAACCATGACCATAAGCGGCATCGGCCTGCACACCGGGGAGCCGGCCACGCTCCGCTTTCATCCGGCAGAGGGGCCGGTGCGCTTCTGGCTTCGGGGGGTGGAGGTGCGCCCGCTGGCCTCGGCGGTGGTGGATACCAGCCGCTGCACGGTGCTCGGGTGGGGAGGGCACCGGCTCATGACGGTGGAGCACTTGCTGGCCGCGCTTTACATCCGGGGCATCTGGGAGGGGCTTGTCATCGAGGTCTCAGGTCCCGAGGTGCCCATCCTCGACGGCAGCGCCCAGGAGTGGCTGGCCGCCTTGCAGGATTTCCCCGCCCTGGGGCCGGCGCCGCTGCCCCTGCCGGGGGCCTTCAGGGTGGAGCAAGGGCGCAGCAGCGCCATGGCCCAGCCCAGCCCCTCCTTCTCCCTGCTGGTCACCATTCTCTTCCCCCATCCCAAGATAGGCTACCAGCAGGTGGCCTGCCCCCCGGTGGGCTTGCCGGAGCTGGCCAAGGCCCGCACCTTCGGGTTTCTCCACGAGGTGGAGGCCCTGAGGGCTCAGGGGCTGATCAGGGGGGCCTCCCTGGAGAACGCGCTGGTCTTCAGCCAGCAAGGGTATGTCAACGTGCCGAGGATGCTCGGCGAGCCGGTCTACCACAAGGCCCTGGACTTCTTGGGCGACCTTTACCTGGCGGGCCGCCCCTACCAGGGGCGCTTCGTGGCGCACCGGGGCTCTCACCGGCTGCACGTGGAGCTGGCCCGGTTGTTGGAGTAGGGGGGAGGGTTTTGGATGTATTATCCTGCTTGGAAACGCGGGGTCGTGCGTTTTGTAGTGGGGATTCTATGGAGCTGAAGGTGGGCGTTGTGGGTGTGGGCGTGATGGGCACGTATCACGCCCAGGTGTATGCAGGGCTGCCTGGGGTGCGACTGGTAGGGGTGGCCGACCCCGATCCTTTCCGCCAGGCCGCGATTGAACAGGACTTGGAGGTACCGGCCTATGCGGACCCGGAGGACCTACTGGGCAAGGTTCAGGCGGTTTCCATCGCCTCGCCCACCTCGTTCCACTACCAGCAGGCCCGGATGTTTCTAGAGGCCGGGGTGCACGTGCTCTTGGAAAAACCCATGACCCGCACCCTGGAGGAGGCCCGGGAGCTGGTGCGCCTGGCGGAGCGGCAGGGGGTGGTTCTGCAGGTAGGGCATATCGTGCGCTTCTACCGCGCGGTGGGCGACCTGATGGGGATGGTAAGGAACCCTTGGGTGCTCGAGGCCCGCCGCATGGGCAACAACCGCCGCATCCGGGACATTGGGGTGGTGCTGGACCTGATGATCCACGACCTGGACCTGGTGCTTCTGCTCCTCAAGGAGAAGCCCCTGCGCTACAGCGTGGTGGGGCGGCAGGTGGACGGGCTGGACGAGTTCGCCCAGGCGGTGGTGGACTTCCCCTCTGGGGCCCGGGCCCTCTTCACCGCCAGCCGCATCTCGCCCCAGGCCGAGCGCTCGCTCACCATCACCCAGCCCGGCGAGGTGATCCGGCTCGACTTCAACAGCGAGTACACCGAGCTTTTGCTGCACCGCACCCCCCCTGTGCAGCCCGACCCCGACCGGACCATACCCAACGGGCGCACCCAGGTGCAGACCGAGCGCATCGCCATTCACAACGACAACCCCCTACGCCGCCAGCTCAAACACTTCGTGGACCGCATTCTGAAGGGCGAGCCCTCCATCGTGACCCTGGAGGACGACCTGCTGGCTTTGGAGCTGGCCCTGGAGCTCTCCCACGCCCTGCGGCCGGTGGCCCCGGTGCCCTGAGCACCGGCTATAGTATGGGCTTTGTGGACATCTACGAGCTCCTCAGGTTCCTACCCCACCGCTACCCCTTCTTGCTGATTGACCGGATTCTAGAGGCTGATGAAAAGCGCTTTCGCGCGCTGAAGAACGTGACCTTCAACGAACCGCAGTTCCAGGGGCACTTTCCCGGCTACCCCATCATGCCGGGGGTGCTGCTCCTCGAGGCCATGGCCCAGGCCTCGGTGGCGGTGGTGGTGCGCCGGCCCGAGTTCAAGCCGGGCATGCTGGTCTTCCTGGCGGGTGTGGAAGGGGCCCGCTTCAGGAAGCCGGTGGTGCCCGGGGACACCCTCCTTTTGGAGGGGGAGCTGTTGGGCTACCGGCAGGGGGTGGGCAAGGTCAGGGTCGGGGCCTGGGTCGAGGGAGAGCTGAAGGCCGAGGCTGTTCTGAGCTTTGTGCTCCGGGCAGGGCAGGAGGGGGGGGCGGCATGAGCCATCTGCTCATCCATCCCACAGCGGTGGTCTCGCCCAAAGCCCAGCTTGCGGCGGACGTGAGGATTGGCCCGTATGCGGTGGTGGAGGGGCCTTGCGAGATTGGCTCCGGCGTGGAGATCGGGCCCCATGCGGTAATCCACCCCTTCGTGCGGCTTTCGGCCGGGGTGAGGGTGGGGCCCCACGCGGTGCTGGGCGGGCTTCCGCAGGACCTCAGCTTCAAGGGGCAGGAGACCTGGCTCGAGGTGGGCCCCCAGACCGTTTTGCGGGAGGGGGTGGTGGTGCACCGCGCCACCCGGGAGGACCGGCCCACCCGAATTGGGGCGGGCTGCTACCTGATGGGCTACGTGCACGTGGGCCACGATAGCTGGGTGGGGGACGGGGTCATCCTGACCCAGGGGGTGGGGTTGGCCGGGCACGTGGAGGTGGGGGACCACGCGGTGATAGGGGGGATGGCCGGGGTGCACCAGTTCGTGCGGATCGGTCCCCGGGCCATGGTGGGGGCCATGGCCAAGGTGACCCGGGATGTGCTGCCCTACAGCCTGGCGGAGGGCAGCCCGGCCTTGCACTACCGCCTGAACACGGTGGGCCTGCGTCGGGCCGGCATCACCGGGGAGCGCTACCGGGCTTTGGAGCAGGCTTTCCGCGCTCTGCGGGAGGGCCGGGGGTTGGAGGGGCTGCCCGATACTGAGGAGATTCAGGTTCTTAGAGCTTTTCTGCGCGCTCCCTCCAAGCGCAACCTCTCCGGCTTTGTGCGGGGTCAACAAACAGACTGATGCTGGACGAGATTCTGCTCCTTACCAATGGGCCGGGGGAGCTTTCTACCTGGGTGCCGCCGGTTCTGTCGCGCCTGCGGCAGAGGGTGCCCCAGGCTCGTGTCGAGCTCTTTCTAATCCGCGACCAGTTTGCCGCCGGCACCGAGGCCCTCAAGGCCCGGGAGCTTCCTCTGGAGGCCCTCTCGGGCCGCCGGGCGTTTTTGCGGCGGCTGGTGGCGGGGCGGGCCCGGGGGCGAGGTCTGGTGCTGATGCTGGGCGGGGCCCCGCGCGATGCGGTTTGGCTGGGCCGGGCCACGGGCTACCCAGCCTTTGCCTACACCTTCGACCCCAAGGCCTTTCACCCGGGCCTCAGGGCGGTGCTGGTGGACTCGGAGCGCACCCGGAGGGCTATGATGGCTCAAGGGGCGGACCCCTCGCGGGTGGCGGTGGTGGGAAACCTGGTGGTGGACGCCCTCTGCGAGGCCCAGCCGTACCCTTCCCTCGAGGTGGATGTGCTGCTCTTTGCGGGCAGCCGCCCCTTTGCGGCCCGGTACATGCTGGGCTTTCTGCTGGCTGCGGCCGAGCGGATGGCCCTCGAGCGCCCTCAGCTCCGCTTTGCCTGGGTGCGAAGCCGCCTGCTGCCAGAGGCGGTGGTGGCGGAGGCGCTGGAGGCCCGGGAGGTGCGCGCGCTGGGAGGGGTGGGGGCTCGCTGGGAGGGGGATCGGCTCCGCACCGAGGGGGGGCTCGAGGTGCAGGTGCTGGACGAGAATTTGCGCTACTCGGCCATGCGCCAGGCCCATCTGGCCCTCACCCTTCCGGGCACCAACACCCTCGAGCTGGCCCTGGCCCGCCTGCCCTCGCTGGTGCTGCTACCGCTGCACAAGCCTGAGCTCTTGCCCTTGGAGGGGGTCTTGCACTGGCTTTTGCGCCTGCCCGGCACCGGGCCCCTAAAGCGCCATTTGGTTTGGCGCCTGGCCAGCCAGATTCCCTTCCTGGCCCTGCCCAACCAGTGGCTGGGCGAGGCGGTCTTTCCCGAACTGCGGGGGGCTTTTACCCCGGATGAGGTGGCCCGGGCGGGGCTTGGGCTGCTTTCGCGCGGCCCGGAGGTGCGGGCCCGCCTGGAGCGCCTCCAGGCCGAGCCGGGGGCCGACAACCTGGTGGCGCACCTGCTCCTTTGTGAGGTACGGTGAACCTCCTCCGCCTCCTGCACCCTTTCTGGCCCTATCTCATCCTGGCGGCGGCCCTCTCCGTTTTGCCCGCGTTGGCCCAGGCCCTCCTGCCTGCGCAGGTGGTCAAGCCGCTCTTCGACCGGATCGCGGCGGGGGCTTTTGACCAGGTGGGTCCGGTGCTGCTGGTAGGGGCTGGGCTGCTTGGGGTCTTGGTGGTGAGCGGGTACCTGCTGGAGGCCTTCATCGGCTACCTTTCGGTGAAGATACCCGCTGTTTGGCGGGAGCGGGTCTTCGACCGGCTGCTTTCTGCCGACCTGCGGGCCCTCAGCTTTTCAGCGGGCGGGCTCACCGGCCGGCTGGTGTCCGATTTGAAGGAACTGGAGGGCTTCCTCTTCTACAACCTCGGGGGGCTTCTGGCCCAGGGTATGTTGCTGCTGGCCCTCATATGGCAGCTTCTGCACCACTACGCCGAGCTTACCCTTTACCTGCTCCTGGCGTTGCCTTTGTGGGGGTTATTGCTGGGCTGGGTGGGGGGCTGGGTAACCCGCTACACCCGGCGCACCCAGGCTGCCTTAGAGCGGCTTTCGAGCCGGCTGGCCGAGGGGCTTGGGCGCCTCGAGCTCATCCGGGCCTTGAGCCTGGAGGACTTTGCCCGCGCCCGCTTCCGCCAAAGCAGCCGGCAGCAGTACCGGCTGGGCCGCACCCGGGGGCTGATTGCGGCTTTGAACCTGCCCTTGGGCCAGCTTGCCACCACCTCGCTTCTGGGCCTCCTCCTTTACCTGGGGGTGCGCTCGGTTGAGCAGGGCCGGCTGACGGTGGGCGACCTGACCGCTTTTCTGAGCCTGCTGGCCTTGGCAATCACCCCGCTGCAGCTCCTGAGCCGGATTGGAACCGGTTTTGCCCAGGCCGAAGGCGCAGCAGCGCGGGTGGTCGAGCTGCTTGCCCTTCCCCTGATGGACCCGCCGGGGAACTACGCGCCCGAGCGGCTGGAGGGGCGGCTCGAGCTGCGCGGCCTGGGCTTTGCCTATCCGGGGGGGGAGAGGGTGCTGAAGGACTTGGACTTGTGTATTCCTGCAGGCTCTTTCACGGCTTTGGTGGGGCCCTCGGGTGCAGGGAAGAGCACCCTTTTGCGCCTGTTGCTGGGGCTATACCCGCCGAGCGAAGGAAGGCTTCTTCTGGACGGGCAGGACCTGGGAAGCTATGACCCGCGCTGGCTGCGGACCCACGTGGCCTGGGTGCCCCAGGAGCCGCTTTTGTTCGCGGGCAGCGTGGCAGAGAACCTGGCGGCCCTGGGCGCAGCTTCCCCTGAGGCCATGCAAAGGGCCCTGGAGGTGGTGGGCCTGGCCCGCGAGATCGGCCTGGATACCCGGCTGGAGGAGGGCGGTGGGGGGCTTTCGGTGGGGCAGCGGCAGCGCCTGGCCCTGGCCGCAGCCCTGCTGCGCGATGCCCGAATCATCCTGCTGGACGAGGTGACCAGCGCCCTCGACCGCGCCAGCGAGGCCAAGGTGATGGCGGCGCTGGAGGCCGTTCGCCCGGGGCGCACTTTGGTGGTGGTGGCCCACCGCCTCTCTACCGTGCAGCATGCCGACCAGATCGTGGTGATGGAGCAAGGGCGCATCGTGGAGGTGGGCCGGCACGCCGAGCTGCTGGCCCGCGGAGGGGTGTACGCTCGGCTTTGGAGGGGCTAGGTGGTACAGGTTTACTTGAAGAAGGCCCGAGGGGGGCGGGTGGTGCAGACCCCCTTTCTGGAGGCGGAGGAGCTGGAGGAGCTGCGCCGGTTGGCCCTAGCCGAGGGGCTGAGGCTCGAGGCTTTCGGCGGGCTGCCGATGGCCTCCCGGCGGGTGGCGGTGCTCTACCCCCCCCACATCCCCGCCGTCTCCGACCCCACCCTGGTGCTATTCGTGCCTTTCGAGGGCGAACTCGAGACCGTGGAGGACCGCCTGCGCGGCCTGCTAGAGCCGGGCCTGCTGGGCGACTTGGAGGAGGTGGCGGGGGGGGCCTTGCTGGTCACCCTGCCCAAAGGGCTCAAGGCCCTGGAAGCCGCTGGGCTGGGGGTTCGGCCCGCGGCCCCGGAGGAGCTTCCCAAAACGCACGAGCGTGTTCGCAGCGTGGTGGTGCCCAGCCTGCGGGTGGACGTGGTGGGGGCCCGGGGCTTCGGGGTCTCGCGCGCCTACTTCGCCCAGGGGGTCAAGGCCGGCAAGGTGCGCCTGCGCGGCCGGATGGCCACCGGCAGCGATGAGCTCGCCGAGGGCGACCGGCTGCTGGCCGAAGGCCTGGGGGTGCTGGTGGTGCGGCGGGTGCTGGGGCAGACCAGGCGGGGCAACCTGAAGGTGGAGCTCGAGGTGGAAAGGGGTTCCTGAGCCTAGCCTGGCGCCAGCAACGGCTGCAGCCAGGCCGCGATGTCCTGGGCGATCTGGCCGGCCAGGGGGTCGAGCAGCATGTCGTGCCGGCTGGGGTAGACCCGGTAGGTTTTGCGCGGGTCCCCGATGAGGTCGAAGTAGCGGCGCACCGCGCGGCTGGGCACCGTGTCGTCGTGGGCGGCCTCGAGGACCAAAGCCGGGGCTTTGACCCGGGGCAGCAGCTCGGGCAGGCGCCTTTGCAGGGCGATGAGCTGGGTCAGGGCCACGGTGGGGAAGTTGGGGTAGTTGGGGCTTTGGGCCTGCCTTCGGGCCACCTCGGCGGGGTCGGTGCTGTAGGCCCAGGGCTTGAAGGGGTGGAGCAGGGGGGCCAGATAGGCCAGGCGGTTTTTGAATCCGAGCGCCGGGGCCAGGGCCACCAGGGCGGCGGTTTTGTGCTCAGCGGCCAGCCAGCCGGCCAGCAGCCCGCCCATCGAGAGCCCCACCACGGCCCGCGGCTCCTCCAGGGCCAGATAAGCCTCGCGCGCGGTCTGCAGCCAGTCCTGCCAGCGCACCTTGCGCAGGTCTTCGGGCTGGGTGCCGTGGCCGGGCAAGGTGGGCTGGGCCACCCGGAAGCCTGCCTGGCGCAGGGTCTCGGCCAGGGGCCCCATGGTCAGAATGGGGTGGGAGGTGAAGCCGTGCAGCACCAGAACGCCGGGCATGGCTGTCAGCTTAGCATATGGGTGCTTCCCTTGGGGTTGGGAAGACGTGCCGATGGTGCATGATTCGCACGGCGAAGTCGTAGGTAAAGTAGCTGTAGGCCCAGTTGGACAGCACCATCATCCGGTTGCGGAAGCCGATCAGGTAGTACAGGTGGACCGCCAACCAGGCCCCCCAGGCCAAAGAGCCCCGCAGCTTCAGGGGGCCCATCTCGGCGATGGCCTGGCTGCGCCCAAGGGTGGCCATGCTGCCCTTGTCCTTGTAGCGAAAGGCAACCGGAGGCTCGCCCCGCAGGCTTCGCAGAATGTTCTTTGCGGCCAGGGCACCCTGCTGCATGGCGGTGGGGGCCACCTGAGGGTAGGGGCGGCCCCCGGGGCCCTCCAGGTAGTTGAGGTCGCCCACCACGTAGATGGAGGGGTGGTCGGGGAGGTGAAGCCCGGGGGCGGTGGCGACCCGCTGGCCGCGGGTGGTGGGCAGGCCGGGCAGGGCCTGCCCGGTAATACCCGCGCTCCAGATGACGGTGAAGCTCGGTATGCTCCGGCCGCTGTGGAGCCGCACCAGCCCTGGGGTCAGCTCCACCACCCGCTCGTTCAGGTATAGCTCCACCCCAAGGCTTTGCAGGAAGCCCTGGGCGTAGGCCCTCGAGCCGGGCGAGAAGGCGCTTAGGAGGTGGGGTGCTGCCTCTATCAGCACGATTCGCACTTCCTTTGGACTCAGGTCGGGGTAATCGCGGGCAATCACATGGCGGCGCAGCTCGCCCAGGGCACCGGCCAGCTCCACCCCGGTGGGCCCTCCCCCTGCCACCACGAAGGTCAGCAGGGCCCGGCGGCGTTCGGGATCGGATGTGCGCACCGCTTCCTCACAGGCCGATAGAATCCGGTCGCGGATTTTCATGGCGTCGTCCAGGCTTTTGAGGCCCAGGCCATACTCCGCCACCCCCGGTAGGCCGAAGTCGTGGGTGCGGCTCCCGGTCCCCACGACGAGGTAGTCGTAGGGGACCGGCTGCCCTTCTACCCAGAGCACCCGTTCCCGCGGCTCCACACCCTCGGCGTTGCCCATCAGGAAGCGGACGTTGTTTCGCCTGCGCAAAAAGGCCCGTATGGGGAAGGCAATCTGGGGGGCCTCGAGGCCAGCGGTTGCCACCTGGTACAGCAGGGGCTGGAAGAGATGATGGTTGTTCCGGTCTACCAGCACCACCTCTACGCCGGGTTTTCCCGATAGAGCCCGGACCGCATGTAAACCGGCAAACCCTGCGCCCAAGACCACCACGCGTTTCGTTTCCATTTTTGCTCTCCGGTTGCCCTGGGAAGCTCCAGGACTTTTGTCCCGGAGATTGTACCTCTTTTCACAAGAAAAGAAAAGCGAAGGCCCCCCATCGGGGGGCCCTCCGGGGTAGTCTAGACCGCGCTAATCGCGATTCGCCGTACCCGGGCCTCCTCTGCCTTGGGCAGGGTCAGGCGCAGAAGACCGTCGCTGAGGGTGGCCTGGATTTTTTCGCTCTCGACCGAGGCGGGTAGGGTGATGCTCTGGGCAAAGCTGCCCCGGGGCAGCCCCCGCGCCCAGTAGCGCCGCTCTCCTTCGGACACCTCGGGGTAGGTGCCGCGCACAGTGAGCTGGTTGCCCTCCAGCCTCACTTCCAGGTCCTCCTTGCGCAGCCCCGGCACGGCCAGCTCAAGCACCAGGCTGTCGTCGGTCTCGTAGAGGTCGAAGGGATAGGCGCGGGTGTGGAGGGAGCCGCCCAGAGAAGCCGTAACCTCTCTCCAAAGCCGGTCGAACTCGCTCCAGAAGTCGCTTACGGTCGAGAGATTCCAGTTCCGCCCGGGTACCGTTTGGACAGGCACATTCCGAACGATATCCAGCATACCGAAACCTCCTTTCCGTAGGGTTCGTCCGACCTTGTCCCTACACCGTAGGATTATAAAACCTGAGTCTATGTTTGTCAACTATCATTATTTTTCTAATAAAGATTTCATCTTCCTCGCCTAGAGTCTCACTTGGAAAACAACGGCTGGAGGTGCGCAATGCCACGCTTGGTTGCCCTTTTGCTGCTCGTGACCGGTCTGGGCCTGGCCCAAGGCTTCCGCGGCCTGGCCCTGTATACCCCCTACCCTTCGCAGAGCGTGCGGGTGGGGGAGACCATCAGCCTACCCATCTCCATCAAGAGCTTCGGCCTGCCGCCCCAGAGCGTGCAGGTGCGGGTGGTGGAGGTGGCCCCCGGTTGGAAGGCCAGCTTGCTGGGAGGGGGCCGGGTGGTGGGCGCGGTCTACGTGTTGCCCGATGCCGAACAGAGCCTCTCGCTGCGCCTGGAGCCGCCCCAGCGGGTCCAGCCCGGCACCTACCGCTTCCGGCTGGAGGCTTTGGGCAGTGGCGGCGCTCGGGCTGAGCTGCCCATCGCGCTGACCCTGGGCCAGGTCCTGCCCAAGCGGCTTTCCCTGGAGACCGAGCTCCCGGTGCTCAAGGGCACCCCCACCGCCAGCTTTCGCTACCGGGTGACCCTGAGAAACGAGAGCGACCAGGACCTGCTGGTGAACCTCGAGGCCGACGCGCCGCAGAACTTCCGCGTGAGCTTCAGCACTGCCTTCGGCGGTCAGGAGGTCAACAGCCTGCCCCTGAAGGCCGGGGAGAGCCGGGACCTGGATGTGCAGGTGACCCCGCCCCGCCAGGTGGAGGCCAAGCCCTATGCGGTCACCCTGCGGGCCCTGGCGGGGGACACCCGGGCCGAGCTGGTGGTGAACCTGGACATCACCGGCCAGGTCGAGCTGAGCCTCACCACCCCCGAGGAGCGGCTTTCGGGGCGGGCTTACGCCGGGCGGGAGAATCCCATCAAGCTGGTGGTCAAGAACACCGGCAGCGCCCCGGCCGAGAACGTAGAGCTTTCCGCCAGCGAGCCCTCGGGCTGGGAGGTCAAGTTTGAGCCGGATAAAATCGAGCGCATTGCCCCTGGTGCAGAGTCGGAGGTCACCGCCCGGGTCAAGCCCTCGCCTCGCGCGGTGGCGGGCGACTACATGCTCACCTTCCGGGCCTCTGCGGATGGGGCTTCCACCTCGGCCGACTACCGCGTCACGGTCCAGACCTCTACCCTTTGGGGGCTGGTGGGGGTGGCCCTGATCGCGGTGGCGGTGGGGGCGGTGGGCTTTGCCGTCTCGCGCTTTGGCCGGCGGTAGGAGGGCCCATGGTCATCGAGACCCAAGGCCTGACCAAGCGCTACGGCAAGGTGGTGGCGGTGGAGGACCTGAACCTCGCCATTGAGGCCGGCGAGGTCTACGGCCTTCTGGGCCCCAACGGCTCCGGTAAGACCACCACCATCCTGATGCTTTTAGGCCTCACCGAGCCCAGCGGGGGCATGGTGCGGGTGCTGGGGCTGGATCCGGTGCGCGAGCCGCTTTCGCTCAAAAAGCAGGTGGGCTACCTGCCCGACTCGGTGGGCTTTTACGGCGAGATGACCGCCTGGGAGAACCTCTCCTACATCGCCCGGCTCAACGGCCTGCCCCGCGCTGTGGCCGAGGAGCGCATCGAGCGGGTGCTGGGGCGGATGGGACTCGGCGAGGTGGCCCACCGGCCGGTGAGCACCTTCTCCAGGGGTATGCGCCAGCGGCTGGGGCTGGCCGAGGTGCTTCTCAAGGAGCCCAAGGTGGTGATCCTGGACGAGCCCACCTTGGGGCTGGACCCGGAGGCCGCCCAGGAGTTCTTGCGGATGATCCAGGGGCTGAAGGCTGAGGGCATCACGGTGCTCCTGTCCTCCCACCTTTTGCACCAGGTGCAGGCCATCTGCGACCGGGTGGGGCTTTTCCACAAGGGGCGGCTGGTGCTGGAGGGTCGGGTGGAGGAGCTGGCCCAGCGGGTGCTGGGGGGGGGCTACCGGATCCGGGTGGGGGCCAGCCCCCTGGAAGGCCTGGCCGAGCGGCTGGGGGCCTTGCCGGAGGTGAGCCGGGTGAGCGTGGAGGACGGGGAGATTCGGCTCGAGGCGCGCCGGGACATAAGGCCCCAGGTGGCCCAGGCGGTGCTGGAGGCGGGGGCGGCCCTCACGGGCCTGGCCCTGGAGCAGCCCAGCCTAGACGAGGTGTACGCCCGCTACTTCCAGGAGGTGCGCCATGCGGCTTAGCTCGAGGGCCCGCGAAGGCTCGCCCTGGACGGGGCTCTGGGCTGTGTTTTTCAAGGAGATGGCCGACCACCTCTCGAGCACCCGGATGCGCATCCTGGAGGTGCTGATCCTGCTCTCGGCGGTGGGGGCGGTCTACTCGGGGGCCCAGGTGCTGCGCCAGACGGTGGGCGAAGACCCCTTCCTGCTTTTGCGGGTGTTCACCGCGGCGCAAGACCCCTTGCCCTCCTTCGTGGCTTTCCTGAGCTTTTTCTTACCCCTGGCGGCCATCGCCCTGGGCTTTGACGCCATCAACAGCGAGTACAACCGCAACACCCTCTCGCGGGTCCTGGCCCAGCCCATTTACCGCGACGCCCTGCTTTGGGGCAAGTTCCTAGCCGCTTTGGCCACCCTGGCGGTCATCCTGCTGGCCCTCTTTTTGCTGGTGGTGGGCCTGAGCCTCATCTTCCTGGGGGTACCCCCCGGGGGGGAGGAGGTGGCGCGGGCTCTGCTCTTCCTTCTGGCTACCCTGGCCTACGCCGGGGTCTGGCTGGGGATTGCCCTGGTGGCCTCGGTGCTCTTCCGCAGCGCAGCCACCTCGGCCCTGGCGGCCATCGCGGTCTGGCTTTTCTTCGCGCTGTTTTGGGGAATCATCGCCCAGCTTCTGGCCCAGGCCGTGGCCCCCTACGACCCCTTCAACCCGGAAAGCGAGCTGCGCCAGGCCGAGGCCCTGCTGGCTTTCTCCCGGGTTTCGCCCAACACCCTCTACGCCGAGGCCATTCAGGCCCTTCTGAACCCTGGGGTGCGGAGCCTGGGACCGGTGCTCATCACCCAGCTCCAGGGGGCCCTCCTGGGCTCGCCCCTTCCCCTGGGGCAGAGCCTCCTCCTGGCCTGGCCCCAGCTCACTGGGCTCATCGCCCTTACCCTGCTCCTCTTCGCCTTGACCTATGTGCTCTTCCAGCGGCGGGAGGTTCGGGCCTGAGCCCCAGCAAAAGCGCCATGCAGAGGAGCATCAGCAACAGGGCCAGCACGCTGGCCTCGTGGAAGGGCTGGGCCCCCGGCCGGCCCAGCCGCTCGTAGATGGCCAGCGAAAGGGTGGTCCACTCAGGGCGCTGGAGGGTGAGGGTGGCCCCGAACTCGCCCACCCCGGCGGCCAGGGCCAGGGCCAGGCCCGAGAGGGCCGAGGGGCGGACCAGGGGCCATTCCACCCGCACAAAGCGGCGCCAGGGGGGAGCACCGAGCACGCGGGCAGCCTCGAGCACCCGCGGCGGCAAGCTTTGCAGCGCGGGCAGAAGGGCCCGGGCCAGCAGGGGGTAGCTCAAAAGCGCGTAGGCTCCCAACAGCAGCAGCAAGGAGCCCCGCAGCCCCGGGTAGACCAGCAGGTAGCCCAGCCCCACCGCCACCGGTGAGACCATCAGGGGTATAAGCCCCAGCAGGTCAAGCCCGCGGGCCCCCCGCCAGACCGCGTAGGCGTAGAGGAAACCCAGGGGAATCACCGCCAGCATCGCCAGCGCGGCGAAGAGCAGGGTATTCTGCAGGGCCAGGAGGCCTGGGGTGAAGCTGGGGCTTTGCCAGACCGAGACCCAGGCCGAAGGCCGCTCTAGCGCCCGCCAGATGAGGGCCAGGAGGGGGCTGTAGAGCGCGGTGAAAAAGGCCCCCACCCCCAGGCCTAGGCCCAGGGCGCTCCCCCGTGGCAATACAAGCGGCGCCTCGCTGCCCTCCAGGCCCACCCCGAGCCGGCCTTGAAGCCGCAGGTAGCCCAGCAGCACCAGGGCGCTGACCCCGATCTGCATCAGCACCAGGGCGCTGGCCTCGGGAAAGGCCAGGCGCTGTGCCAGGGCCTGGTAGGTAGCCACCTCGAGCGTGGCCCATCCCGGCCCTCCCAAAAGAAGCGGGACCCCGAAGCTGGTGAAGCTGTAGAGGAAGACCAGGCTGCCGCTGGAAAGAAGGGCCGGAGCCAGCAGGGGCACCCCCACCCGCAGGTAGGCCCGCAGGGGGCTGGCCCCCAGGGTGCGGGCCGCGGCCAGGGGAGGGGCCAGCAAGGGCAGCAGGGCCACCAGCGGCCGCAGCACCAGGCCCAGGTTGTAGAGCGCGCTGGCCCAGAAGAGAACCCAGGGGGTGCCGTAGAGGTTTACCCCCAGCGCCCCCCGCGGCCCCACCAGGGCCAAGAAGCCCATGGCTACCACCAGAGGGGGCAGGACGAAGGGCACCACGGAGAAGGCCAGCCAGAACCCCCGCCCCCAAAACCGGTAGCGAAAGGCATAGGCCAGCGGCAGGGCCAGCAGCAGGCAGAGCAGCGAGGAGCCCAGCCCGTAGGCCAGGCTCCAGCCCAGCCGGGCCAGATAATAGGGGTCGGCCAGGGCCTGCCCGAAGCCTTCCCCCAGCCCCAGGGCCACAATCCGCCCCAGAGGGTAGAAAAGCGCCAGCGCCAGGAAGAGAAGCACCGGCAGGGCCAGCCAGCGCATCTACCGCCGGGCCTTCACCGCCTGGGCGCTTTGCCCCTGCAGCACCACCTGGGTCCACTCCCTGATCCAGCGTTCGCGGTTTTGCCGGATCTGTTGGGGGCTGAGCCGGGCCGGTTGGGGGGGTACCTCGGCAAAGCGGAAGACCTCGGGCAGCCTGGCGTCGCGCCGGGCCGGGTAGACCCACATCTCGGTGGGGATGTTTTCCTGCACCGGGCGCGAGATGAGCCAGTCCACGAAGCGCTGGGCCGCCCGCAGGTTGCGGGTCCCCTTCAGGATGCCCACGTACTCGATTTGGAAAAAGGCGCTGCCGGGCAGGAACAGGTTGGCCGTGGGCGGCTCGCTGGGTTTGGGCCTGGCCTCGCTGTAGTAGAGCTCGGCGGCAGGGCTGGTGCTGTAGGAGACCACCAGGGGTCGGTCCCCCCCTGCACGGGTGAAGTGGGTGTAGTAGGCCTCGCTCCACCCGCTCACCACCCGCACCCCGTTCTTGCGCAGCTCCTCCCAGAACTCCAGGTAGCCCTCCTCGCCGAACGAAGCCACCGTGGCCAGCAAGAAGGCCAGCCCCGGCGAGCTGGTGGCGGGGTTCTGCACCACCAGCAGCCTGGCGAAGGCCGGAGCGGCCAGGTCGCCGAAGCGCTGGGGCAGGGGGCGGTCTTTGAAGTAGGCCCGGTCGTAGTTGAGGGCCACGTAGCCGAAGTCCACCGGGGTGGCCCGGAAGGTCTGGTCGAGCAGGAGTTCAGGGCGCAGGCTGGCCAGCTCGGGCGAGCGGTAGGGCTGCAGGATATCGGCCTCCAGGGCGCGCGAGAGCAGGGTATTGTCGAAGCCGTAGATCACATCGGCAATGGGGGCGCTTCTGCTCAGGATGGCCTTGTTGAGCATCTCCCCTGCGTCGCCCCCTTTCAGAAAGCGCAGCCGGAGGCCCGCTTCCCGCTCGAAGCGGGCGACCAGGTTCTTGTCCAGGCTGAAGCTGTCGTGGGTGAGGATGGTCAGGGTGGGCGGCTGGGCTAGGGCAGGGGCCAGGGCGGCGAGCGCCAGACCGAGCCAGAAGGCCCATCGGTTGGGGTACATAAAAACTCCCTCCTTGTCATCGGGAGGGGTGTCATGCTCCCTACGGCGGTACGAACCGCATCAGGTTCAAAGGGTCTCTCTCAGCCCGGGCTCCGGGCACCCCCGATGACACCCGGATGATACGCTTCGGGGAAGAGACCGTACAGGCCCTAGCTTACGGTCTGGGTGGCCACAATCCAGAAGCCAGGGTACTTTTCGCGAAGCCGCTGGGCGAGGAAGCGGGCCTGGTCCTCGTCCTCGGCCAGGCCGAAGAGGGTGGCGCCCGAGCCCGAGAGGAGCACCCCCCTGAGGCCGATGCGGTAGAGCTCGAGCTTGAGCTGCTCCAAGTAGGGGTGGAGGCCAAATACGGGCCTTTCCAGGGTATTCCAGTAGGGGGGCTCGGCCCCGGCCCGAAGGGCTTCCAGGATGCCCGGCAGGTCCAGCTCGGGCTGCCACATCGCGGGGGTCAGCCCCCGATAGGCCTCGGCCGACGAGACCGCCAGCCCCGGGTTGACCAGCACCAGGTGGATGGCCTGGAAGGGCAGGGGCGTAAGCCTTTCCCCAATCCCCCTACCCTCGGCCAGGCCCCCCAGGAGAAAGAAGGGCACGTCGGCCCCGAGCTGCCGGGCCAGGGCGAATAGGTCAAGGTCCGCAGGGTAGAGCCGGGCCAGGGCCTTGAGCGTGGCCGCGGCGTTGGAGGAGCCCCCACCAAGCCCTGAGGCCAGCGGCAGCCTTTTCTCCAGCACCGCCCGCACCCCCCCAGGCCGGCCCGCGGCCTCCAGGTAGGCCGCTGCAGCCCGGTAGACCAGGTTGTCCTGGGTGGAGGGGAGGGAAGCGCCCCTGACCTCGAGGCTTATCCCCTCGGGGGCGGCTTCAATCCAGAGCCGATCGGTCACTGCCAGCGCGGCAAAGAGGGTGTGCAGCTCGTGGTAGCCATCGCTGCGGCGCCCCAGGACCGAGAGCCCTAGGTTGACCTTGGCGGGGGCTAGGACCTCCACAACCGCGCCACCCCCTCGGCCAGCAGCAGGTCTTCGGGATAGGTCACCTTGAACATCCGCCGGTCGCCCTCCACCAGGGCCACCGGATGGCCCATGGCCCGCACCAGCTGGGCGTCATCGGTGTAGACCCGGTTTTCCAGGCGGGCCCGCTGGTGGGCTTCCCACAAGAGCGACCGCCAGAAACCCTGGGGGGTCTGGACCAACCGGTGGTGTTCGCGGGGCACCACCACGCCGTACCGGCCCTCCTCCTCCTGCACCAGCGTGTCGGGCACCGGCACCACCAGGGTGGCCGCCCCGGTTTGCTCCACCGCTGCCAGCAGCCGCCTCACCGCCTCCTGCACCACGAAGGGCCGGGCCACGTCGTGCACCAGCACCACGTCCCCTGTGGCAGCTTCCAGCAGGTGGTAGACGCTTTCCTGCCGGGTGCGCCCCCCAGGCACCACCCTGGCCGGTAGGCCCTCCACCATCCTCCCAGGCGGCAGGGCCACCACCCGCTCCTCCGCCCAGGCGAAGGCCTCCAGGGCCCAGGCCAGCAGGGTCTTGCCCCCCACCTCCAAAAAGGCCTTGGGTCCCCGCCCGATTCGCTCGCCCGCGCCCGCCGCCGGCAACAACACCGAGACCCTCACGTCTGCATGCTACCGCACCGGTCAGGTCTCCATCTGGACATGGTATCCTCGGCCCGTGACGGTTTTCGAGGCGCTCATCCTGGGGATTCTGGAGGGGGTCACCGAGTTTTTGCCCATCTCCTCCACCGGCCACCTGACCCTGGCGGCCCATCTTTTGGGGCTGGACATAGCCCACGACCCCTTTTTGAAGAGCTTCGTCGTGGTGATTCAACTGGGGGCCATCCTGGCCGTATTGACGCTCTATTTCAGGCGCTTTTTGCGCGATGCTGAGGTCTGGAAGCGCATCATTCTGGCCTTTATTCCCACCGGGGTGCTGGGTTTTTTGCTGGCCGATGTGATAGAAAACGTGTTTTTGGGCAACGACCTGGTGGTGGTGGTGAACCTGGTAGGGGTGGGGGTGCTCCTGCTTTTTGTGGACCGCTGGCTCGAGCGGCACAAGCGCTACGATGATGTGAACCAGGTGCCCCCTTTACAGGCCATGCTCATCGGCTTCTTCCAGGCCCTGGCCATGATGCCGGGGGTCTCGCGCAGCGGGGCCACCATCGTGGGGGGGATGGCCCTGGGCATGGCCCGCCGGGCTGCCGCGGAGTTCTCCTTTATTTTGGCGGTGCCCACCATGCTCTCGGCTACCGGGTTTTCCCTGGTGCGCCATCTGGATGAGTTCCGCGCCGATAGTTGGCTGCTGTTGGCGGTGGGCTTCTTTTCGGCCTTCCTGGCGGCTTTGCTCACCGTGCGCTGGTTGCTGGAATTCGTGAGCCGGAGCAGCTTCGTGCCCTTCGCCGTATACCGCATCGTGGTCGGGGTGGTCTACGGGGTTTTCTTCCTGCGCTAGAGCTCGAGTTCCTCCACCTCTCCCCAGCGCGGGGCCCGCTCGTACTCCAGGCCGAAGAGGTCCAGCACGCGCTGGGTCAGGAAGGCCAGCAGGTCCTCGATGCGCCTGGGCTTGTGGTAGAAGCCCGGCGCAGCCGGGAGAATGGTGGCCCCAGCCTGGGCGGCCTTGACCATGGCCTCCAGACTGGGCAGGGGTAGGGGGGCCTCGCGCGGCACCAGGACCAGCGGCCGGCGCTCCTTGAGGGTCACGTAGGCCGCGCGGGTGAGCAGGTTGTCGGCCAGGCCATGGGCGATCTTGGCCAGGGTGGTGGCGCTGCAGGGCACCACCACCATGCCCAGGGTGCGAAAACTGCCCGAGGCGATGGCCGCACCCAGGTCGCTGCTACGGTGCACCACGTGGGCCAGGGCCTCCACCGCCTCCACGCTCTGCCCCGCCTCTTCCACCAGCACCCGCTTGGCCCCTGGGGTCATGACCAGGTGCACCTCTACCTCCGGCACCCGCTGCAGGGTCTGGAGCAGGTCTATGGCGTAGGGCATCCCCGAGGCGCCCGAGAGGCCCACCACGAGCCGCTTGCGTTTCATAAGCCGAGTTTAGCGGGAAGTCCGGCGGGCGAATGCAGCCCAGGCCTATTCTTCGTCGGGCGGTTGCCAGGGGAGGCCCTGGAAGAACTCCTGCACCAGCCTGCCCAAAAGCCCCCCCAGGAGCAAAAGGCCGATCAGGTTGGGGATGGCCATGAGGCCGTTGAGGGTGTCGGCCACGCTGGTGAGGGCAGCCAGCCCGCCTAAAGGCCCCACGAAGGCGAAGGCCACGAAGGTGAGCCGGTAGGGCCAGCGGATGCCCTCGCCGAAGAGATAGGCCGCAGCCTCCTCGCCGTAGAAGCCCCAGGCCACCATGGTGCCCAGGGCGAAGACCGCCAGCATCAGGGCCAGCATGGCCACCCCCAGGGGGTGCTCGGCGAAGAGAAAGCGGGCCGCTTCCACCCGGTCCCCACCCAAAAAGCGCTCCCAGAGCCCGCTGGCCAGGAAGGTGAGGGCAGTGAGGGTGGTTACGAGGAGGCTCACCAGCATCTCTGTGAGCCCCCAAAAGCCCTGGCGCACCGGATGGTCTACCTGGGCCTGGGCGTGGGCAATGGCCGCCGAGCCCAGGCCGGCCTCATTGGCGAAGATGCCGCGCCCCACCCCGGCCTTCAGGATCTCAGCAAGCCCCAGCGAGATGGCCGTACCGGCTGCGCCCCCCGCTACGGCCTCGAAGCTCAGGGCAGAGCTGAAGACCAGGGCCAGGGCCCGGGGTATGTCGGCCAGGTGCAGGACCAGGAGGGGCAGCACCCCCAGCAGGAAGAGGGCCAGCTTGACGGGCACCACGAACTGGGCGAAGCGGGCCACCCGGCGGATGCCCCCCCCCAGAAGCACCCCCACCAGCACCGCCAGCAATAGCCCGGTGATGGCCGGGGGTACCCGGAACTCCTGGGCCAGCGCGTTGCCCACGGCTCCGGCCTGGGTAAGGTTCCCGATGCCAAAGGCGGCCAGGGCGGTGAAGAGGGCGAAGAGGGCCGCAAGCCAGGCCATCCTCTTACCCAGTCCGTAGCGGATGTAGACCATGGGCCCCCCCATGACCGAGCCGTCGGTGTACTGGCGGCGAAAGTGAACCGCCAGCACGGCTTCGGCGAACTTGGTGGCCATTCCCACCAGGTAGGCCAACCACATCCAGAGCACCGCCCCAGGCCCCCCCACCAGAACCGCCCCCACCATGCCCACCAGGTGTCCGGTGCCCACCGTGGCGGACATCGCTACCATGGCGGCCTGGAAGGGGGTGATCTGGCCCCCGAAGCTATAGGAGCGCTCCCGGATGGCCCCCAGGGTCTCGCGCAGCGCCACCCCCAGGCGGGTTAGCTGGGGAAAGCCGGCGCGGACCGATAGGTATAGGCCCACCAGGATGAAGACCAGCATCATGCCCGGACCGTAGACGGCTTGGTTGACCAGGTCGTTGAGGGCGAGGAAGTCCATGGGTTAAGTGTAAGGTTCGGGCCAGGCCTCCACGGTTATTCCCCGGCTGAGGCGTAGCCGGCGCAGATCGGCCTCGAACAGGCCCAGCCGCCCCTGCAGGTGGGGGCGGGGTGTGGGGTGCAGGCGGGCCTCGAGCGCCCGGATGCGCTGGTCCGCGCTGCTCCGCCCCCGGGCAGCGGCCAGGGGTTCCGCCTTTCGCAGGCATACCCAGAATTCCCCGCCGAGCTGCTCCCTCCACCGAAGGAAGAGTTCCTCGTCGATGACGGCCGCCCCCTGCTCCTTTCCGTAGAGCGGGAGGACCACCAGCGCCTCGGGGGCCACCAAAAGCGGGGGGCGCGCTCTCATGAGACCCTGCCGAAGCAGCTTGGAGAGGACCTGGGCCAGCTCGAGGGGCGAGCGGAGACCGCTTAGCAGCACCTGGGCGATGGACTGCCCTTCGGCCTGGGCCATGACCTGGAGTTCCAGCGGGCTGAGTTCGGCCGGCTGCACGCTGTGGCCGAGGAGCACCAGGCCCCAGTCCTCGGGCAGCTCGATGGCGCGCCAGGCCTCGAGCTGGTGCAGGAGGATTTGGTGGGTCTGGAGGCTCGGCTCAATGCTCTGGGCCGGGGCGGCCAGGCCGGCCTCGAAGCGGAAGGGGGCCTTGCGCACCCCGGCCAGCAGCTCCAGGGCTTCCAGACCGCGCAGGGGCCCTGCCTCGGCGTGAATCGGCTGGCCGTCTTGCAGGTAGAGGGCGCCGGTGAACTGGGGGGGCTGGATGAAGAGGGCACCCCCTCGCCTGATGCCCATCAGGGTTTCCAGCAGCCGTGGGAGCGGAAACTCGGCCAGGTTTCCACTAAGCATCCAACCCCCCTCCCTCACTGCGGGACCTGCTCGAGCCAGGCCTGGTAGCAGTCCCTTAGCAGCTCTTCGGGCACCGGTTGTACCCGGAGCTCCCCTGGGGCCAGCGGGACGACCCAGTGGAGCGTGTGGCTCTGCTTCTTTTTGTCGCGGGTCAGGAAAGGAAGCAGCGCCTCCCAGGGAAGGGTGGGGGGCGGAGGGGGCTTGAGCCAGTGCAGCAGCCGCTCCACCAGGGGCACCAGGTCGTCCCCCCCCAGGGCCCGGCCCAGCAAGGCCGCGTACAGAAGGCCGTAGGCCACCGCCACCCCGTGCGAGAGCGCCCCCCCAGTGGCCCCCTCCAGCGCGTGGGCCAGGGTGTGCCCCAGGTTGAGCTTGCGCCGTTCTCCCTGCTCGGTGGGGTCGGCCTCCACCACCCTCACCTTGACCGCCACCGCCCGGGCCAGGTAGGCCTCCAGGCCGGGCGCTTCCGGGGCCAGGGCCTCGACCGCCAGCAGCGCGGTATCCCCGGCGATGAGGCCGTGCTTGAAGGCCTCCACCAGCCCCTCTTTGAAGAGGGGCTGGGGCAGGCTGGCGAGGGCCTCCAGGTCGGCGTAGACCCCTCTGGGGGGGTGGAAGGCCCCCACCAGGTTCTTGCCCTCGGGCAGGTTAAGCCCGGTTTTGTTGCCCACCGAGGCGTCCACCACGGCCAGAGTGGTGGTGGGCAGGCTCAGGTAGGCCACCCCCCGCAGGTAGGTGGCGGCCACAAAGCCCCCCAGGTCGGTGAGGCTGCCCCCGCCCACCACGTAGAGGGTGGTGTCGCGGGGCAGGGCGGCCTGGGCCAGCCAGGAGAGCACCCGGCCGTAGACCGACAGGCTCTTGGCTCCTTCACCACCTGGAATGCCCAGCCGGATTGGAATCTCCAGCCTCTGGGCGATGCCCAGGGCGTAGGCCTCCACCGCCTGGTCGTAAAGCATAGCCCGGGGGCCCGGGGCCTGGGGCACCTCCAGGCCGCGGCCAATCCAGATGGGGTAGGGGGTGGGATGCCTAACGGCCAGCTGCTGCATAGTCCCAAAGCCGCTCGATGATTTCCTCCACCACCTCGGGGATGCGCCGACCCTCGGTGGAGACGTGCAGGTGGGCCTGGCGGTAGATGGGCTCGCGCTCGCGCATGAGCTGCTGTATGCGAGCGAAGGGGTCGGGGCTTTTGAGCATGGGGCGTTCGCCCGGCCGGCGGCTCACGCGCTCAAGGATGGTTCCAGGGCTGGCCCAGAGCGCCACCACCGGTCCCCGGGCCAGAAGGCGGGCGCGGTTTTGCGGGTTCACGAAGGTGCCTCCGCCCAAGGAGAGCACCAGGTAGTCCTTCCGGCTGAGCTCCTCCACTGCTTCGGCCTCGAGCTGGCGGAAGGTGGCCTCGCCCAGGTGGTGGAAGATGTCGGCGACTGAAAGGCCCATCTGCCGTTCAATGTACCGGTCCAGGTCTATGAAGTGAAGCGTCAGGGCCCGCGCCAGCTCCCGGCCGATCCGGCTCTTGCCCACCCCCATGAACCCGGTAAGGGCCACCCAGGTGACAGGGCGTTGGATCTCGATCATGCTGCTCCTACTGCCAGCGGGGCCCTTTCTGCCTCAGTAGGCCCGAACCCGTGCTTTGTAGCCCTCGACCCGCTCCACCACCTCCTCCAGGGTGTCGCCGCCAAACTTCTCCAGGTAGGCCTGGGCCAGCACGATGGCCACCAGCGCCTCCACGATTACGCTGGCCGCGGGCACGGCGGTCACATCCGAGCGCTCGCGGGCGGCGTCGGCGGGCTGGTGGTTGACCACGTCCACGGTGGGCAGGGGCTTCATCAGGGTGGCGATGGGTTTGAGGGCGGCCCGCACCACCAGCTCCTCTCCGGTGGTCATGCCGGCCTCGGTACCGCCCGCGCGGTTGGTCTTGCGGTAGTAGCCCCGGCCCTCCTCCCAGTAGATGGGGTCGTGCACCTCGGAGCCGGGCTTCATGGCGTTGGCAAAGGCGGGCCCGATCTCCACCCCCTTGATGGCGGGGATGCTCATGACCATCTGGGCGATGCGGCCGTCGAGCTTGCGCTCCCAGTGCGCGTGCGAGCCGAGCCCCATCACCAGCCCGCGGAAGCGCACCTCCACGATGCCCCCCAGGGTGTCGCCCGCGGCCTTGGCCGCGTCAATTCGCCGGATGACCTCGGCCTCGGCCTCGGGGTCGGTCATCCGCACCGGGCTTTGCTCGACCCGCTCCCTTAGGCTCCAGTCGAAGGGCACCCGGCTCCACACCCCGGCCATCCCGTCCACGAAGGAGGCGCTTTCCACCCCAAAGAAGGAGAGCAGTTTGTGCGCAATGGCCCCGATGGCCACCCGCATGGCGGTCTCGCGGGCCGAGGCCCGCTCGAGCACATCCCGCAGGTCCTTGTGCCCGTACTTGACCCCGCCCGCCAGGTCGGCATGACCGGGCCGGGCTGCGGTGAGGGCCTTTTTGCGCGGTTCGTTGCCCGGGGCCGGGTCCATGATCTCCACCCAGTTGCGGTGGTCCTGGTTCCTGATCACCAGGGTTACCGGGGCCCCGGTGGTGCGCCCGGCCCGCACCCCGCTCAAGAACTCCACCGTATCGCTCTCGATTACCATGCGCCGCCCGCGCCCATACCCCCCCTGCCGCTTCTTGAGCCAGGGGTTGATGTCCTCCACCGTGAGGGGGAGGTGGCTGGGCAGCCCCTCCACGATGCCGGTGAGCTGCGGTCCGTGGGACTCTCCAGCAGTCAGAAAACGCATGCCCCGAATCTAGCACATCCCGGGCCCCCTCAGGCCTAGGCGTACTGGATTTTGAGCCGCCGGGCCTGCTCGGATAGGTGGGGGAGCTGGTCCAGCGCCACCCCCACCGGGTGCCCCCGGGCGGCCAAATAGGGCAGCACCTGTTCGGTGGCCAGGTTGCCCACCCGCTCGTCGCCCGCAAAAGGACAGCCGCCAATGCCGCCCAGGGCGCCCTCGAGCCACCGCACCCCCGCTTCCAGGGCCACCGCGACCTTCTCCAGCGTCTCCTCCGGGCGGCTATGGAGGTGCAGCCCGAGCCCCTCCAGGCTCCCTACGGCCCGCTGCACCGCCTCCAGGGTCTGGGCGAGGGTGGTGGCCGAGGCCACCCCGTAGGTGTCGGCCAGGGCCAGGCCGGCGATGCCCTCGAGGCTGCGCATCCGCTCCACGAACTCCGCGGTGGTAGCGGGGCTCCAGGGGTCGCCGTAGGGGTTGCCAAAGGCCATCGAGAGGTAGACCACGAACCGCTTGCCCTGGGCCTGGGCCACCATCCCGCGCAAAGCAGCCCATGACTCCTCCAGCCCCATGTTGAGGTTTCGGCGCTGGAAGGTTTCGGAGAGGGAAAAGGGATAGCCCACCGTGGTCAGGTGGTGGGCCTGCAGCGCCCGCTCGAGGCCCTTGGGGTTCCCCACAACCGCCAGGTACTCCCGCCCCTCTGGGGGGGGCAGCGCCGCCAGCACCGCCTCGGCATCGGCGTGCTGGGGCACCCACCTGGGCGAGACAAAGCTGGTGAGGTCGAGGTGGCGGAAGCCGGCCTGCAAAAGCCCCCGCAGGTAGGCCACCTTCTCCTGGGTTGGGATGAACCGGCTGTAGCCCTGCCAGGAGTCCCGCGGACACTCCACCCACTTCACGCTTCCTCACTATACCGGGCGATGCCCTCTGGCTGTACCACGTAAATCTCCCCCCAGCCAGGGGTCCAGCGCCTGACGACCTCGGCCAGGAGCTCGCGGATGAGTTCGGCATCCAGCACCCCAGGCCGCAGCACGATGCGGGGGGTGCGGGGGGGAAGGCGGAGGGGGTCGGAGAAGTCTAGGTCCAGGGTGACCAGGATGTAGCCGTGTTGCTCGGCGTAGGCGTAAAGCAGGGTGTCGGCGCGCCCCGAGAGGCCCACCTCCCGCACGCTTAGCGCCTCGTAGCCCTGCCCGATGAGCCACCAGAGCACCCCTTGAGGGATGTTCTCGTCCAGCAAAAAGCGCATTACCCCTCGCCCAGGCTAATCCACTCGTAGTTGGTGGCCCTGGCCCCGTAGAGCAGCGCGGCTTGAATGTCCTCCCGCGAGAGCTCGGGCCACTGCAAGAGCACTTCCTCGACCGAAAGCCCAGCCGCCAGGGCCTCCAGCACCATGTGGACCGCGATCCGGGTGCCCTTTATGCGGGGCCGACCCCGCAGGACCTCGGGGTTGGAGCCGATGCGGGCGAGGAGCTCGGCGCGGCTTCTGGGGGTGAGTTTCATGGTCCTGACCCGATTCTACTATGCGTTCATGCCGTAGAGTTGTGGGGATGGACGCTTTCGAACGCGAACTCGACCTGCTGGCCAGGGTAGCGGTAGAGGTGGGGCTGGGCCTACAGGAGGGCCAGGAGCTGGTGATAACGGCCCCCCTCGAGGCCGCCCCTCTAGCCCGCCGCATCGCCGAGCACGCCTATAGGGCAGGCAGCCCGCTGGTCACGGTGCTCTATGAGGATGAGGTGCTGGCTTTGCTGCGCTTTTTGCACGCCCCTGAGGCCTCGTTCGACCGGGCCCCGGCCTGGCTTCTGAGCGGCATGGCCGAGGCCTTTCAGCAGGGTGCCGCCCGGCTTAGCATCGCCGGGGGCGACCCCCACCTGCTCAGGGGCCAGGACCCCAGCCGGGTGGCCCGGGCCAGCCGGGCCCGCTCGGTGGCCTACCAGCGGGCGCTGGAGCTCATCACCACCCACCACATCAACTGGACGATTGTGGCCTACCCCCACCCGGCCTGGGCCCGGGCGGTCTTCCCCCAAGAACCCCCGGAAAAGGCGGTGGAGAAGCTCTGGCGGGCCATTTTCAAGGCCACCCGGCTGGATGCCCCCGACCCGGTGGCGGCCTGGGCCGAGCACAACCGAGGGTTGCAGGAGCGGGTGTCCTATCTCAACCAAAAGCGCTACCAGGCCCTGCGCTTCAAGGGTCCCGGCACCGACCTGTGGGTGGGCCTGGCCGACGACCACCTCTGGGCGGGGGGACCGGTGCGGGCCAAGAACGGGGCGGTGTGCAACCCCAACCTGCCCACCGAGGAGGTCTTCACCGCGCCGCACAAGGACCGCGTCGAGGGGTACGTGCGCAGCACCAAGCCTCTTTCCTACCAGGGCAGCCTGATCACCGATATCGAGGTGCGCTTCGAGCGCGGGCAAATCGTGGAGGCGCGGGCAGCCCAGGGCGAGGCGGTGCTCCAGCGCATCCTCGAGACCGATGAGGGGGCCCGAAGGCTGGGCGAGGTGGCGCTGGTGCCCCATTCCTCGCCCATCGCCCAAAGCGGCCTTCTTTTCTACAACACCCTCTTCGACGAGAACGCGGCCAGCCACATCGCCCTGGGGCAGGCCTACAGCGAGTGCATCCAGGGGGGGAGCGCTCTGGGCCCGGAGGAGCTTGCGGCCCGGGGTGCCAACCGGAGCCTTATCCACATCGACTGGATGATTGGTTCAGACCAGGTGGATGTGGACGGCATCACCGCTTCGGGCCAGGCCGAGCCCCTGATGCGAGGGGGGGAGTGGGTTTGGGTGTGATATAACTAGCCCCGATGCGCCTCCGTGCCACCCTGAACGCTCTGGCCCTGCGGCTTGACGGCAACGAGACGCCGGAGATGCTGCAGAAGGCCCTGGCCGAGCTGCCTCCCCTGCCGCTGCAGGTCGAGGTGGCGGGGGAGGTGAGCCAGGCGGTGCTGGAGGTGCTGCTGGCCCTTGGGCGGGAGCGGGGTTTGCAGCTTCGGCCAAAGCGGGGGGAGAGGTATATCCCCTACACCGAGGTAATCGACCAGACCCTGCGCGCGGGGACCCGGGTGGAGTCGCCCGGCACGGTGGTGGTGCTGGGCGATGTGAACGCCGGGGCCGAGGTGGTGGCCGCGGGGGACATCATCGTGGTGGGAAAGCTGCGCGGCCTGGCCCACGCCGGGGCCGGCGGCCAGGAGGAGGCAACCATCTGGGCCTTGCGCCTGGAGGCCAAGCAGATCCGCATCGCCCACCACGTGGCCCAGGCCCCCGAGGGCCAGACAGGCCCCCGGGGGCCCGAGCGGGCCCGGGTGGTGGAGGGGCGGATCGTGCTCGAGGCCTGGGGCCGGAGGCAGGCCCCCTGACTAGCGGTTGGCGATGTGGATGGCCTGCTTGTGCAGGTGTTCGGCGGCCTCCATGATGCCCTCGGCCAGGGTGGGGTGGGGGTGGACGGTGAGGGCCACGTCGGTCACGGTAGCCCCCATCTCCAGGGCCAGGGCCAGCTCGGCGATGAGGTCGGAGGCCCCGGGCCCCACGATATGCCCCCCGAGCAGCAGGTCGGTTTCGGCGTCGCCCACCAGCTTGATGAGCCCCTCGCTGGCCCCTAAAGTCAGGGCCCGGCCCGAGGCCGAGAGGGGGAATTTGCCCACCTTCACCCTGTAGCCGGCCCGGGCGGCCTCCTCCTCGGTCAGGCCCACCGCGGCCCACTCGGGGCTGGTGTAGACCACGTTGGGAATCTGGTAGTCCATCGCCGCGTTGCCCCCGGCGGCGTTTTCAGCCGCCACCAGGCCCTCCTTCATGGCCTTGTGGGCCAGCAGGGGGGGGCGGGCTACGTCGCCGATGGCGTAGATGCCGGGCACGTTGGTCTCCATTCTCTCATTGGTAGGTACGAAGCCGCGCTCGTCTATCCTCACCCCCACCGCCTCGAGCCCTATTCCCCGGCTCCTGGGCCGCCGTCCGGTGGCCACCAGGATTTTGTCCACCACCAAGGTGTCCCGCGCGCCGCTCTCCACGTTTTCCAGCGTGACGTGGAGGCCGTCCTTCTTTCGCTCCACCCCCACCCCTTTGGTGCGGGTGCGGATGGCGATGCCCTGCTTGCCCAGGGCTTTGGCCAGCAGCCCGGCGGTCTCGGGGTCGGCGGCGGGCAGGATCTGGCCCATGAACTCGATGACCGTGACCTCGGCGCCCAGCCGCCGGTAGACCTGGGCGAACTCGAGCCCAATCGCCCCGCCCCCAATGCAGAGCAGCCGCTTGGGGAAGTCCTCCTCCACCCGGAGGGCTCCGGTGGAGTCCACGATTTCCTTCTGGTCCACCTCAAAGCCGGGCAGGGGGTTGGGCTCGGAGCCGGTCGCCACGATGATGGCCTGGCCCTGGATGCGCTCCCCCCCAACCTCGATGGTGTTTTTATCGATGAAGCGCGCAAAGCCGGTTTTGAGCTCCACCTTGTTGCCCTTGAAGAGCTGGGCCACCCCGCCGGTGAGCTTCTTCACGATGCCCTCGCGCCACTCGGCCAGCTTGTTCAGGTCTATGCGGGGGTCTTTGGCCTCGAGGCCGAACGCGCTGCCGTGCCGTACCCCTTCCAGCGCCTCGGCTGCGTGCAGGAGGGCCTTGGTGGGGATGCAGCCCACGTTCAGACAGACCCCGCCCACCCGCTCGGCCTCCACCGCTAGCACCCTCTTGCCCAGCTGGGCTGCGCGGATGGCTGCGTGGTAGCCGCCCGGGCCGGTGCCAATCACGATCACATCGTAGTTTTGAAACATAGCGACTCCATTCTAGGGAGGGTTTGGCTGAAAAACTAAACCCGCTGTGCGAAAAACCTCGGCCCTCACAGGGCTTCCAGGAAGAGCCGTTCGGGCTTCTCCAAAAGCCGGATGAGCTCCTTGCAGAACCGGGCCGCCTCGGCCCCGTCCACCAGGCGGTGGTCGAAGGAGAGCGAGAGGTACATCATCTGCCGCACCACCACCTGGTCCTGCTCGTTGACCACGGGTCGTTTCTGGATGGAGTGTACCCCCAGAATGGCCGCATCGGGCACGTTGATGATGGGGAAGCTGAAAAGGGCCCCAATCGAGCCGATGTTGGTGACGCTGAAGGTGGAACCGCTCACCTCCTCCGGCGCGAGCTTGCCGCTGCGGGCCTTTTCGGCCAGCTCGTTGGCCTCCTTGGCTAGCTGGAGCAGGCTTTTGCGCTCCACGTCCTTGATAACCGGCACCACCAGGCCGTTCTCGGTGGCCACCGCCATGCCGATGTTGACGTAGTTTTTGACGACGATCTCCTGCTTGGCCTCGTCGAGGGAGCTGTTGAGGGCGGGGAACTTGCGCAGGGCCACCCCCAGGGCTTTGAAGATGAAGGGCAGGTAGCTGAGCCGCACCCCCTGGGCCTCAGCCTCGGGTTTGAGCCGCTCACGCAGGGCCACCAGCTCGGTCATGTCCACCTCGTCCACCGAGAGGGTGCGCACGGTGTAGAGGTGGGAGGCCACCATCTGCTGGGCGATGGCCCGCCGCATGCCGCGCAGGGGTAGACGGGTCTCGCGCTCCTCGTAGCCCTTGGGGGTCCGGTAGGCCACGGGTGGGGGAAAGCCAGGGGCTGCCGGGGTGGAGGGGGGCTTCGAACGCAGGGTCTCTGCATAGGCCCGCACGTCCTCCACCCGCACCCGCCCGTTGGGCCCCGAGCCCGGGACCTGGGCGATGTCGAGCCCCAGCTCGCGGGCCAGCTTGCGCGCTGCCGGCACCGCCGGCACCCGGCCCCGGGCGAGGGTGAAGGGGTTCTTGATGGGCTCGGGCCGGTCGTCCGGCTTGAACAGGGAAAGCCGGGCCCCCTCGTCCTCTTCCACCGCCCCTGGTTCCACGATGGAGCGCTCCTCCTGGGCCTGCAGGCTGGGGGCGGTCTTTTCTACCTCGCTGGGCTCGGCGATGAGGGCGATGGGGGTGTGCACCGGCACCACGTCCCCCTCTTTGGCCAGCTTCCGCAGAAGCACCCCCTCGTAGGGGCTGGGTAGCTCGACCGTCACCTTGTCGGTCATGACCTCCACGAAGGGCTGGTCCTTCTTCAAAGTCTCCCCCTCGTTCACCAGCCAGCGGAGGATTTCGCCTTCTACCACGGATTCTGCGAGTTCGGGCAAGACCACTTCTTTGGGCATGGTGGCTCCTAGTAGTCGATAAGGCGTTTGGCCGCGTTCAGGATGCGCGTCACGGTGGGCATGTAGAGCTTGTCCTGGGCCAGCGGGTAAGGGGTGTCGAAGCCGGTGACCCGCAGGGGAGGGGCCAGCATCTGGTCGAAGAGCTCTTCCGCAACGGTGGCAGCGATTTCCGAGGCCACGCTGGCGGTGCGGGGAGCCTCGGCGACCACGAGGAGCCGCCCGGTCTTGGCCACCGAGGCGAGCACGGTTGGTTTGTCCCAGGGCAGCACGCTGCGCAGGTCGATTACCTCGGCCTCGAGCCCCACCGCGGCCATCTCCTCCGCGGCCTTCAGCACCTCGACCATGGACCCCCCATACGAGACTATGGTCAGGTCGCGGCCCTCCCGGCGGATGGCCGCCTGACCGATGGGCAGCAGGTACTCCTCGGCGGGCACCTCCTCCTTGACCGCCCGGTAAAGCCGCTTGGGCTCCATGAAGACCACCGGGTCATCGTCGCGGATGGCGGCCTTGAGGAGCCCCTTGGCATCGTAGGGGGTGGAGACCACCACCACCTTGAGCCCCGGGGTGTGGGCGAAGTGGGCCTCGGGGCTTTGGGAGTGGTGGTGGCCGCCCTTGACCCCTCCGCCGGTGGGCATGCGCACCACCATGGGGGCAGTGAACTGTCCTCCCGAGCGGTAGCGCAGTTTGGCGGCCTGGGAGAAGAGCTGGTCAATGCCGGGGAAAACGTAGTCGGCGAACTGGATCTCGGCCACCGGTCGCAGGCCGTGGGCGGCCATCCCCACCGCTGCGCCGATGATGGCGGCCTCGGCCAGGGGGGTGTCCATCACCCGGTCGGGGCCGTACTTGGCCTGCAGCCCCTCGGTGGCCAGGAAGACCCCGCCGCGCCGGCCCACGTCCTCACCCAGAATCACCACCCGCTCGTCGCGGCGCATCTCCTCGTCTAGGGCCAGGTTGATGGCCTGGATAAGGTTCAGGGTAGGCATGGGGCCTCCTAGGGCTTGAGCTCCTCGGCCAGCAGCCTGCGCTGCTCTTCTAAGTGCCAGGGGCGGGTGGCGTAGACGTCGTCGAACATCTGCAGCGGTTCAGGTTCCCCAGCGGCCAGGGCCGTCTGCAGGGCGGCCTCGAGCTCGCCCAATAGCTCTGCCCTGAGGCTGCTGGCCCACCGGGCATCCCAAAGGCCTTCCCGCTCCAAAAAGCGCTGGTAGCGCAGCAGGGGGTCTTGTTGGCGCTCTGCTTCCCGCTCCTCCTGGCTTTTATAGCGGCTGTCGTCGTCGGCGGAGGAGTGGGGGCCAAAGCGGTGCACCACGAGCTCCACCAGGCTGGGCCCAGCCCCAGCCCGGGCCTGTTCCACCGCGTGGCGCACCACGAAGTAGCTGGCCAGCACGTCCAGCCCGTCCACGTAGTAGCCCGGCATGCCGTAGGCCTGGGCCTTGATGGCGATGTTGGGCGAGGCGGTTTGCAGGGCGATGTTAACGCTGATGGCGTAGCGGTTGTTCTCGCAGACGAAGACCACCGGGGCTTTCTGCACCGCGGCGAAGTTGACCCCGGCGTGCCAGTCGCCCTCGCTGGTGGCCCCATCGCCGAAGGTGCAGACCGCTACCTGGCCGGTGCGGCACAGCTTCATGCTCAAAGCAGCCCCGGTGGCCGGGGGGATGTGCGAGGCGATGGCCGAGCAGACGGTGAAGACGTTGAGCGGCCGGCTGCCCGGGTGGGAGGGCATCTGCCGCCCCTTGGCCGGGTCTTTGGCGTTGCCCAGGGTCTGGCCGAAGATCTCAACCAGTGGCACGCCCAAGGCCAGGACCAGGCCCAGGTCGCGGTAGTAGGGAAAGAGCCAGTCGTGGCCCCGCCGCAAGGCGTGGGCAACGCCCACCTGGGCCGCCTCATGGCCGGCGTGGGGGGCGATGAAGCTGGTCTTGCCGGTGCGCAGGAGGATGACCAGCTTCTCGTCCAGAAGCCGCGCGGCCAGCATGTCGCGGTAGAACTGGCGCAGGGTTTGCTCCGGAAGCCCATGGGGAAAGGGGGCTATCCATCGGCCCTCCGGGTCTATGAGCCGGATGGGCTCGAGGCTGAAGGGTTCGAAGGCTAGTTTTTCTTGAACCATGTTTCCTCCCGGCTTGCTGGGGTGGCCAGCTAGTCCAGCCTGCAGGGCCCTGGGTAAGGGCCCGCGCATCCGCCCTGCCCTGGGTAAGGGTGGGCGTGAGGCCTTCCCTGTGGCGTTCGCGGAGGGGTTGTTGGGCGGCCTCTTGGTACAGATTATAGCCGGCAGGCGGTATCCTTTGCCCCGTGAGGCTCAGGGTATGCGCGATCGGGCGGCCCCGGCTGGCCTACGCCAGGGCCGGCATCGAGGAGTACCAGCGGCGCCTGGCCCGCTACAGCACCCTGGAGGTCCTGTATCTCAAGGAGGGTCCTAAGGAGCAGGAGGGGGCCCGGCTGCTCAAGGCCTCGGAGGGCTACCGCCGGGTGGTGCTGGATGAGCGGGGGGAGCTGCTGGACACCCTGGGCTTTCGGGCCCGGCTCGAGGCCTGGGCCGCGGGGGGGGTCCGGGGGGTGGCCTTCCTCCTGGGTGGGGCCGAGGGCCACGCCGAGGGGGTGCGCAGGGCCGCCGACTGCCTCCTGGCCCTATCCCGACTCACCCTGCAGCACGAGCTGGCCCTGCTGGTGCTCCTGGAGCAGCTTTACCGGGTGGAGACCCTCAGGCGGGGCGAGCCCTACCACCGCTAGGGGGATGGGTAGCCCATCTGCTGCAGCCATTTTTCCCGGGTGAGGGTGGTGGAAAGGACCGGCTCCAGGGTTATCTCCAGCCCGCTGCGGTCCGGCATAACGGTGGCAATCGCCCCGTTGACCCGGTACCAGCCGAACAGGTCCCCCTCGTCCTGCCGGTTGTTGTTGTTCACGTCCTTCCAGGCCGAGATGCGGTAGCCCACCAGGCCGGTGGTGGCGAGCCCGGTGCGAACGAAGGGGGCCTGGAGGCCGCTTTGGGTAATCAACAAGGGGTTGGTATCGGGCTGAAGGCTCAGGGTGGGCTGCTCGCGCAGCACCGCGTCGAAGTAGATGCGGGTGCCCTGGACATCTGGGCTGGGGGTGGGCTGCACCACGAGGACAATCCGGGTCTCCCCCTCCACGCTCTGCCCGCTCACGCTGGCCCTCCCCCGCACCGCCAGGGTGTAACTGCCAGGGGTGCTGCCGGCTGGGAGGGTGAGGATGGTCTGGTTGCCTGCCACGGGGCTTGGGGGGTTGAAGCTCGGGGTGGTGCCGCTGGGGTGGCCGCTTATGCTCAGGCTCACCGGGCCGCTAAAGCCGCTTCGCTCCAGGGCTATGGTCACCTGGGCGCTGGTGTTGGGCCTCAGGAAGAGGGCGTTGGGGCTGGCCGAAAGCACCAGCGAGTAGGCTGGGGGGGTGCTCAGGCGCTCGAGGGCGGCCCGCGCGTCGATGAGGCCGGCCCCGCACTCGGAGGCGCTCGGCCTTCCGCACTGGGCCGGGCTTAGGGGCCGGGCGGTTTCTCTCAGGATGGCGAGCCCCTCGGCGGCGCTCAGGCTCGGCTTCCTGCTCTTCATCAACGCCAGCACCCCAGCCACGTGGGGGGCGGCCATCGAGGTGCCGGCCATGGCCCCGTACTGCTCGTTGCCGGTGGTGCTGTAGACCCCCTGGTTCTCCCCTCCAGGGGCCATCAGGTCGATGCGGGGGCCGTGGTTGGAGTACGAGGCCCGGTTGCCCTGCTCGTTGGTTGCGCCCACCGTGATCACCCCGCTGCATCCGGCCGGGCTGAAGGTGCTGGCGTCTGTGTTGGCGTTGCCCGCAGCCACCACGATGATGGCGCCCCGGGCCTTGGCCTCGTCGATGGCCTGCTGGAGGGCGGGAACGTTGGCGCAGGCCACGGGCCCGCCCAGCGACAGGTTGATGATTTGGGCGGGGTTGGGGTTGCTGGGCACCCCGCTCACCTCGAGGCCCGCCGCCCAGCGCAGCGCGTCGATCAGGTCGGCCAGGGTGCCGCTGCTGCCGCTTATGGCCCGGACCGGCAGGATTCGGGCCCCCCACGAGACCCCCGCCACCCCCCGGTTGTTGTTGGTCGCGGCCCCCACAATCCCGGTAACGTGGTTGCCGTGGAAGGTGCTGCCCGGAGCGGTGTCCTCGGGGTCGGGGTCGCGCCCGTCGCCATCGCCGGAGTCGGCATTGGAGTAAAAGTCGTAGCCGGGCAGCAGCCTTCCAGCCAGGTCGGGGTGCCCCCTGACCACGCCCCCGTCGATCACCGCCACCGTGACCGGGTTGGAAGCACCGGTTTCGATGTCCCAGGCAGCCGGCAGGTTGATGGCCCCGTAGTGCCAGCTTTGCGAGGGGTACAGGGGGTCGTTGGGGGTGGCCTGGGTGGAGAGGATGTAGTTGGGGTGGGCATACTCGATATCGCCCCGGGCCTGGAGGGTTTGCAGGGCGGCCAGGGTTTCGCCTGGGGCAAGCCGGGCCCGGTAGAGGAAGGTGCGCTCGAGGCCCAAAGGCCGGACCAGCTCCAGCACGGCTCCTCCAGCGGAAAGGGGTTCTGCTGACTGCAGCCCGACCCGGGGCCTGAAGCGCACGATGAACTCCCCCTCCACAAACGGGGCCGGCTCGACGCTTGCTGGGTGCGTTTGGCCCTGCGGGGCGATGCGCACCGTTCCGCTGATGACCCCATTTGGGGAGAATTGGGGGCTGGTGCAGGCAGCGAGAAGAAGGAGTCCAAGCCAGTATCGGCGCATGGCCTAAGCCTACAGGCCTGCGCGGGCGAGGCGGTGAAAGCCGGCTAAAGGGATTTTGTTCTGAGGGGCCTGTAGCCCAGGATGGCCAGGGCCAGCAGGGCCGTCCAGAGTCCAAGGGCTGCGCCGTAACCGAAAAGGCCCAGCACCACCCCCATGCCCCACTGCAGCAGGAACACCCCTATGAAGCCCATGAAGTTGATGGCCGTGACCGCCCGGCCGGTGAGGGCGGTGGGAAAGGCCAGGCGGGCTTGCGCGAGGCAAAGGATGTTGAAGGCCCCCAGAAAGCCCATCAGCGCGTAGGCCCCGTAGAGCAGGGGAAGGGGCATGGCGGGCCAGAGGGCCAGCAGCAAAACCCCCAGAAGGAAGCCCCAGGCCGCCCCCCACAGGACCCGGGGCAGGCCCAGCCGGTCGGCCAGGGTTCCCGAGAGCAGGTAGCCCAGCACCGCGGCGAGCGAGAAGGCGAAGAGCAAGGCCCCCACCTCGAGCCCCCCCATTCCCCGGGTTTTGTAAAGATAGTCGCCGGCCCACAGGGTCTGCCAGGCCAGAAACCCGCCCCCCAGCACGAAGTTCAACGCACCGATGCGCCAGAAAACCTGGCTTTGCCAGATGACCCCGGCCCCTCCGCCCCGTTCGGGGCGCGGCAGGGACAGGCCCCGAGGGGCGTTTTCCACCCCCAGGGCCACCGCCAGGGCCACCAGCACGATGACCAGCGCCCCCCACTCGAAGACCCCCCGCCAGCCAATCTGCTCCTTGAGCCAGGCTAAAGGCGAGGAGGCGGCGATGGCCCCCGAGGCCCCCAGGGCCACGTAAAGGCTGCTGACGCTGGCGTAGCGGGTGGAGGGAAACCAGAGCGAAAAGGCCTTCAGCGCCCCCATCAGCGCGGCGGCGAAGCCTATACCCAAAAGGGCCCGGCCCAAAGAGAGGACGGTGAAGTTCTCTGCCGAGGCGAATATCAGGGCGCCAAGGGCCCCCACGAGCATCAGAGCGGGGTGGACGAAGCGGGGCCCATATCGGTCCAGGAGGCTGCCCAGGGGGAGCTGCACCAGGGCGAAGGTGAGGTAGAAGAGGCTGGTCATGAGGCCCAGCTCGGCCGGGGAGAGGCCCAGGTCTTGCCGCAGGTCGGGGGCGATGACCGCGTTGGTGGCGCGGAAAAAGTAGGAGAGAAAGTAGGCCAACAGGAGCACCAGGAAGACTCGTGCAGCAATGGGCATCCCCTGTATCCTACCCCCATGAGGCCCCAACCCGTCTCGGTGCTGTGGCTTGAGCTTCTGGGGGGGCTGCTGGTGGTGCTGGGGGCCCTGCTGGCCTGGCTGGCCCTTGCCCTGGCCCAGCAGACCCTGGACCCTAGTCTGGAGAAAAACCTGCTGCGCGTCCGCGTGGACCTGGCCGGTTTTCTGGAAGGGCTGGCCCACCGGGTCGCACAGCTCGGAGCCTGGATGGCCGGGGTGGGGGCGGTGCTTTTCTTCGGCGCGGGCTACCTGGCGGCGCTGCTTCGCTGGCTGCTGGGGCTGGCCGCGCTTTTCGCCCTAGGGGTCTGGCTCTGGCTGGCCCTGCGCTAGGCCCTGCAGCACCTCACCAACCCCCCGCAGCCGGGTCTGGAGCAGGGTGCGGGCCTTGGTGCTGTCCAGGGTGCAGTTTTTGGGCCGGGGCTCGGGGAACTCGTCCAGGCTCAAAGCCGGCAGGCGCGCCGGGTCGCGGCCGAAGAGGGGGGCAATCCGCCGGCCGAACTCGAGCCGGCTCAGTGCCTCGGCCCCGCCCAGGTGAAGCAGCCCTGAACAGGGCCGCTCCGCCAGCTCCCACAGGGCCCTGGCCAGGTCGTCCACGAATACGAAGGAGCGAACCTCATCGTGGAAGAGCCCCCCGAAGCGCCGCCCGTCGGCCAGCTCGAGGACCATCTGGCTGGTGGGGTCCAGGGGGTCCAGCCCCCAGATGAGGGAGGTGCGCACTATGGTGGCCTCGGGGAGGATGGCACCCACCCGTCGTTCGGCCTCCAGCTTGGCCTGCCCGTAGGGGGTAAGGGGGTTGGGGGGGGCTGTCTCGGCGTAGGGGGGCTTTTTCCCGTCGAAGACCTGGTCGGTGGAGAGGTGGAGGAGCCGGGCCCCTACCCTGCGGCAGGCCTGGGCCACGTGGGCGCTGCCCTCCACGATGGCCCCTGCCAGGTCGGCCTTGCTGTAGGCGGTGTGGATCACCACCTGGGGGGCCAGCCGGCGCAGCGCTGCCTCCACCCCAGCCCCGTCGCGGATGTCCAGGGCAACCCACTCGGCTGGGTAGGGGCCGGGGGGCTGGCGGTGGTAGCTGGCCCCGATTGCCTGAACCCAGGAGGGGGCCAGCCTGAGCAGGGCCTGGCCTAAATACCCGGTGCCTCCGGTGATGAAGACCCGCATGGAGCCAGCATACGCTTGCTAAGCTAGAGGCGTGCAAACCCTGGCCCTCAGGGGAGTTTCGCTACGGGTGCGGGACCTCGAGCGGCAGCTTGCCTTCTACCAGGGGCTTTTGGGCCTCGAGGTGTTGCGGCAGGCAAAAAGCCGGGTGGTGCTGGCCCCGGGGCAGAGGGGATTCTTCCTCGAGCTCGTCCACGTGCCCACCGCGCCCTTGCGCCCCCGCCCCACCCTGGGCCTCTACCACTTCGCCCTTCTCCTGCCCTCCCGCCGGGCTCTGGCCGAGGTGGTGCAGCACCTGTTGGACGCCCGCTACCCCACCTTCGAGGGGGCCTCCGACCACGGGGTCTCGGAGGCGGTCTACCTCTCCGATCCGGAGGGCAACGGGGTCGAGCTCTACCGCGACCGGCCCCGGGCGGAGTGGCCCCGGCGGGAAGGCGAGCTGGCGATGGGCAACCGGCCCCTCGACTTCTTCGGCCTGCTCTCCCAGGTCGAAACGCCCGGCCCCCTCCACCCGGCCACCACCCTCGGCCACATTCACCTGCACGTGCCTGATCTGGACCAGGCCGAAACTTTCTTCACGGGGCTCGGCCTGCAGGTCACCCAGCGCGACCTTCCCGGGGCCCGCTTCTTTGCCGCCGACGGCTACCACCACCACGTGGGGGTGAACCTCTGGGCCCAGAACCGGCTGGCCCCGGCCAGCGCCACCGGTCTCCTGGCCTACCGCATCGCCCTGAGGGGACAGAAGCCGGGGGTTCTACGCGACCCCAACGGCGCCTTGGTGGAGCTGGAGCCCCTCGGGTAGATTGGGGGTGTGGTCAAACGGGAAGCATTTGGCCCGGAGTTTCGCTGGGGCGTGGCCACCTCGGCCTACCAGATCGAGGGCGCCGTGCGGGAGGATGGCCGGGGGCCCTCCATATGGGATACCTTTGCCCACGCCCCAGGCCGGATCAAGACAGGCGAGAACGGCGATGTGGCCTGCGACTTCTACCACCGATATGCCGAAGACATCGCCCTCATCCGCTCCTTGAACTTCCAGGCCCACCGCTTTTCTTTAGCCTGGCCCCGCATCCTGCCCGAGGGGCGGGGGCGGGTGAACCCGAAGGGTCTGGACTTCTACCACCGGGTTATCGACCGCACCCTGGAGCTGGGCCTGGAGCCCTGGGTCACCCTCTACCACTGGGACCTGCCCCAGGCCCTGGAGGACCAGGGGGGCTGGACCAACCGGGCAATTGTGGATTGGTTCGCCGCTTATGTGGAGGTCTGCGCCCGGGCCTTCGGCGATAGGGTCAGGCACTGGATGGTGCTCAACGAGCCCACCGTTTTCACCGTGCTGGGCTATCTGCAGGGCAAGCACGCCCCAGGGCGCAGGGGGCTGGCGAACTTCCTTCCCGCGGTGCACCACGCCGCTCTGGCCCAGGCCGAAGGGGGGCGGGCGCTGCGGGCCTGTGTGCCGGGCGCGGTGGTGGGGACCACCTTCTCGGCCTCTTACGTGCAGGCCGCCGGCCCCACCTGGCTGAGCCGGATGGCCGCAGCCCACTACGACGCGGTGGCCAACCGGCTTTTCCTCGAGCCCGCCCTGGGCCTGGGCTACCCCTGGAACAGCGCCCCCTTCCTCCACCTCCTTCGCCGCTACATCCGGCCCGGCGACCTGGAGCGGCTGGCCTTTGACTTCGACTTCATCGGTTTGCAGACCTATTTCCGCCAACTGGTGCGCTTCGATCCGCTGCAGCTAGGCACCTGGGCCCAGGAGGTGCCCCACGAGGCGCGGGGGGGTGAGCTGACCGCCATGGGCTGGGAGGTCTGGCCCGAGAACCTCTACCTTTTGCTCAAGCAGTTTGCGGCCTACCCGAAGGTGCGGCGCATCGTGGTCACCGAGAACGGCATGGCCCTGCTGGACACCCCGGAGGGCGACCGGGTCCACGACCCTCGGCGCATCGCCTTTATCGAGGCCCACCTGGCCCAGCTTTTGCGGGCCAAGCAGGAAGGGGTGCCGGTGGAGGGCTATTTTTACTGGAGCTTCCTGGACAACTTCGAGTGGGCCGAGGGCTACCGCCCCCGCTTCGGCCTGGTCTACGTGGACTACCCCACCCAGCGCCGCATCGTGAAGGACTCGGGGCGCTGGTTCCAGGCCTTCCTCGGGTGACCCCCGGGTCAGTTGGGGGTAGAATGGGCGGGTGCGTCCTTTGCCCAAGCGTTCCGAGTTGCCCAAGGAGCAGACCTGGAACCTGGAAGCCCTCTTTCCCTCCGAGGCCGCCTGGCGCCAGGCCCTGGAGGAGGCCAAAGGCTACCCTGAGGCGCTGGCCCCTTTTGCCGGGCGGCTCGATTCGCCCCAGCAGGTCCTGAGGGCCCTGGAGACCTACCACGAGCGGATGCTCGCGGCCATGAAGGTCTTCCAGTATGCCTCCCTAAGCCTCGCCACCGACGGCACCAACCCCCAGTACAGCCGCATGGTAGGGGAGGCCCGGGCGGTTCTGGCCCGGCTGGCGGCGGCAGGGGCCTACCTCGAGCCCGAGCTTTTGGCTTTGGGGAAGGAGAGGCTGGCGGCCTTTATCGAGCAAGAACCTGCCCTCGCCGTCTACCGCCACTACTTCGAGGCGCTGGAGGCCCGCCGGCCCCACATCCGAAGCCAGGAGGTAGAAGCGGTGCTGGCCGCGGCGGCCGACCCCCTGGCGGGGCACAGCGCCACCGCCTATGCCGCCACCAACGCCGATATGCGCTTTCGGCCGGTGGAGCACCAGGGCGAGCGCTACCCGGTGGCCCACAGCTCTGTAGGCGAGCTCTTGCTGCACGAAAGCGAGGCGGTGCGTCGGGCGGCCTGGGAGTCTTATGCCGACGGGCACCTGGCCTTCCAGAACACCCTGGCCTCCGCCCTGCAGGGCAGCGTCAAAAGCTACGCCTTCCTGGCCCGCACCCGGGGCTACCCCAGCAGCCTCGAGATGGCCCTGGCCAAGGACCATATTCCTCGCTCGGTCTACGAGAACCTGCTGGCTATATTCCAGGAAAACCTCCCCACCTGGCACCGCTTCTTCCGCATCCGCCAAAAGGCCAGGGGTGGGCGGCTTTATGCCCACGACGTGCCCATCTACGACGCACCAGCCCCCCTGGTGCCGAGCCCCCGGCTGACCTTCTGGCAGGCGGCCGAGCTCATCTGCCGGGGCATGGCCCCTTTGGGCCCGGCCTACGTGGAGCCCATGCGGCGGGGGCTTTTTGAGGAGCGCTGGGTGGACTGGGGGCAGAACCAGGGCAAGCGGGCCGGGGCCTTCTCCTCGGGCCTAAAGGGCACCTACCCCTACATCCTCATGAGCTGGTCCGACGACCTCTTCTCCCTGAGCACCCTGGCCCACGAGCTGGGCCACTCCATGCACAGCTACTTTACCCGGGCGGCCCAGCCCATCGTCTACGCCCGCTACAGCCTGTTTCTGGCCGAGGTGGCCTCCAACTTCAACCAGGCCATGGTGCGCGCTCTGCTGCTGCGCGAGGCCAGGACCCGCGAGGAGCGGCTGGCGGTGCTGGAGGAGGCCTTCGCCAACTTCCACCGCTACCTCTTCGTGATGCCCACCCTGGCCCGCCTCGAGCGGGAGCTATACGAGCGGGTTGAGGCGGGGGGGGCCCTGACCGCACCCTACCTGAGCGAGCGGCTGGTGGCGCTTTTGGCCGAGGGCTATGGGGGCGCGGTGGAGTTCGACGAAAAAAGGCTGGGTGCCGGCTGGATGCACTTCTCCCACCTCTACAATCCCTTCTACGTCTACCAATACGCCACCGGAATCGCTGCGGCCAATGCCCTGGTGCAGCGGGTGCTGCGGGAGGGGGAGGCCGCGGCCCAGCGCTACCTCGAGTTCCTCCGGCTGGGCGACTCGGTCTACCCCCTGGAGGCCCTGGAGGTGGCCAGCATCGACATGTCCCGCCCTGAGCCCATAGAGGAGGGGTTTGCGGTGCTCCGGCAGATGGTGGACGAGCTGGAGCGCCTGGTGGGGTAGGATAACCTCCGGAATGGCGCAAGGCCGCTTTCCCCTTCCCCCCACCTCCTACCGCCGGCTGGTGGTCAAGGTGGGCAGCGCGGTGCTGAGCGGGGCGGGGGGCCGGAGGCACCTGCTGGGGATTGCCGCCCAGGTCGCCGCCCTTCGGGCCGAGGGGCGGGAGGTGGTGCTGGTCTCCTCAGGGGCCCAGGCCATGGGCATGGAAAGGCTGGGCCTTGGGGAAAAGCCCCGCACCATGCCGGCCAAGCAGGCCCTAGCCGCGGTGGGCCAGCCCGCTTTGATGCAGCTTTGGGAACAGGCCTTTAGCTGGTATGGCCACAGGGTGGCGCAGGTGTTGCTGACGGCCGAGGACCTGGCCCATCGCCACCGCTATCTGAACGCCCGCCAGACCCTGGAGACCCTGCTTTCCTGGGGCATCCTGCCCGTCATCAACGAGAATGACACGGTGATGGTGGAGGAGATCAAGTTCGGCGACAACGACCAGCTCTCGGCCCTGATTGCCACCCTGGTGGGGGCAGACCTGCTGGTGCTTTTCTCGGACATCGAGGCCCTCTTCGAGGCCGACCCCCGCACCCACCCGGCGGCCCGTCCCGTCCCCTTCGTGGAGGAGGTGGACGAACGGGTGCTCGGGATGGCCGGGGAAGGACCCAACCGGGTGGGCACCGGGGGGATGCGGAGCAAGCTGCTGGCCGCTCGAAAGGCCCGGGCTGCGGGGATTCCCACCCTGCTTCTGCCCGGTACGAGGCCCGAGAGCCTCCCCCAGGCCCTCCAGGGCGAGCCGGTGGGCACCTTCTTCGCCGCGGGGCCGCGGCGCTACAGCGGGCGTAAGCTCTGGCTCTACCAGCTTCCCAAGCCCCAGGGCGAGGTGGTGGTGGACAGGGGGGCGGCCCGGGCCTTGCAGCAGGAGGGGGCCTCGCTTTTGCCGGCGGGCATCCTCGAGGTGCGCGGCAGCTTCGATGTGGGCGAGCCGGTGCGCTGTTTGGATGTGGAGGGTGGCCTGATCGGGGTGGGGCTGGTCAACTACAGCGCGGCCGAGCTGCGCCGCATCAAGGGCAGGAAGACCCAGGAGATCGAGGCCATCCTGGGCTACAAGAACACCGACGAGGCCATCCACCGCGACTACTTCGCGCTGGTCTCGGAGCTATCGGGAGGCCACTAGCCTGCTAGAATATCCGGATGACGCCTGTCTACAGCCTGAAAACCCTGGCCCAGCTCGCGCGGGAGGCCGCCCGGCAGATGGCCGCCGCCTCGCCTGCGGCCAAGAACCGGGCCCTCCTGGCCCTGGCCCGGAGGCTATCCGCCGAGGCGGAAGCCCTCTACGCCGCCAACCAGCAGGACCTGGCCGCCGCAGAGGCCGCGGGCCTTTCGCGGGCCAAGCTGGACCGGCTGCGCCTGGATGGGAAAACCCTGGGCGACCTGGTGGCGGGTTTGGAGCAGGTGGCCGGGATGCCCGACCCGGTGGGGGAGATTGAGGCCCTGCAGGTTCGCCCGAATGGCCTCCAGGTAGGCCGGATGCGGGTGCCTTTGGGGGTGATTGGCTTCATCTACGAGTCGCGCCCTGGGGCCACCGTGGAGGCCAGCGCCCTCTGTCTCAAAGCGGGGAACGCCATCCTGCTGCGGGGCGGCAAGGAGGCCTGGCACTCCAACCAGGCCCTGGTGCGCCTGATTCAGGCCTCTTTGGAAGAGGCGGGGCTGCCCAAAGAGGCCGTCCAGCTTGTGCCCACCACCGACCGCGCGGCCATCCTGGAGATGTGCCACCTGGCCGGGCTGGTCGACCTCATCATTCCCCGGGGGGGCAAGGAGCTCATCGAGCTGGTGCAGCGCGAGGCCCGGATGCCGGTGCTGGCCCACGCCGAAGGGGTCAACCACCTCTACGTGGACCGGGACGCTGACCTCGAGATGGCCCTGCGCCTGGCGGTGAATGGCAAGGTTCAGCGCCCCAGCACCTGCAACAGCCTGGAGAAGGTCCTGGTGCACAGCGCCATAGCCCCCGCCTTCCTGCCCCGGCTTCACCAGGCCATGGTGGAGGCCCGGGTGGAGCTCAGGGGGGACGAGCGCACCTGCGCCCTAATCCCAGCCAGGGCGGCCACGGCCGAGGACTGGCACACCGAGTACCTGGACCTGGTCCTCACGGTAAAGGTGGTGGACTCGCTCGAGGAGGCCCTGGCCCACATCGCCCGCTACGGCTCGCGCCACACCGAGGCCATCTGCACCAACAACCATGCGCATGCCATGCGCTTTTTGCGCGAGGTGGACGCCTCCTTGGTGCTCGTAAACGCCTCCACCCGGCTCAACGACGGCTTCCAGCTCGGCCTGGGGGCCGAGATTGGCATCTCTACGAGCAAGCTCCACGCCTACGGGCCTATGGGGGTGAGGGAGCTCACCACCACCAAGTTCGTGGCCCTGGGCCAGGGGCAGCTTCGGGAGTGAGCCCAACCCCCGGTGCTCTTTGCTGGCGTTCGGGAACCGGCGCCCGGATAGCCGGCCCGGGTTTATGCTAGGGCCATGGGCCAGGCCCCGGCAGCCCCACCGACCACCCCCGCCGCGCCGGCCATCCGTCTTTCGGGCATCACCGTGGCCTTCGAGGGCCGGGAGGTGCTCAAGGGGGTGGACCTGGAGGTGCGCAAGGGGGAGTTCGTGGCCATCATCGGGCCTTCAGGGGGGGGCAAGAGCACCCTTTTGCGGGTGGTGGCGGGCCTGCAGAAGGCCCAGGCGGGCACGGTCGAGGTCCTGGGCCGGCCGGCCATGGTCTTCCAGGACTACCGGCTTCTGCCCTGGCGCAATGTGGAGCAGAACATAAGGCTGCCCATCGAGCTCACCGGCCGGGGCCGGATCGAGACCCACCTGGGCATGAAGCCCTACCTGCGGCTCTACCCCCACCAGCTCTCCGGCGGCATGAAGGCCCGGGTGGCCATCGCCCGCGCGCTGGCCCAGGAGGCCGAGGTGCTCTTGATGGACGAGCCCTTTGCGGCCCTGGACGCTTTGGTGCGGGAGCGCTTCAACCTCGAGCTCAAGCGCCTGCACGAGCGCACCGGCAAGACCATCCTCTTCGTGACCCACAGCATCCGCGAGGCCGTGTATTTGGCCGACCGGGTGGTGGTGCTCACCGGCGGGCGGATCGACGCGGTGCTGGAGACCCGGGGCGAGGGCCGCCTGACCGCCTTTACCGACGGGGTGGAGGCCCTTCTGCGCGAGCGGCTGGGGGTGGCCGACTCCACCTTCATCGAACCGCCCCCCCCGCCCCTGCGCCCCCCCTGGGAGGTGGTCGGCGTCCTGGGGCTCACGGGGCTTTTCTTCCTGCTCTGGAGCCTGCTTTCAGCCCGCATCCCCCTCTTCATGCCCTCGCCCTTTCAGGTGTTCCGCGCCCTTCTCGACAACACCCCCTTGCTCCTGCAGGCCACTTTGGCCACCCTAGAGGCGGTGTTTTTGGGCATATTTTTCGCCCTCCTGCTCGGCCTGCCGCTGGGCTACTGGATGGGGCGGAGCCGGCCCCTGGAGCGCCTGCTCTCGCCCTTCATCGTGGCCCTGCAGGCGGTGCCCACGGTTATCATCGCTCCTTTGCTCATCATCTGGTTCGGTTACGGCCTGGTCCCCAAGGTGATTACCGTGGCCCTCGTCTCCGTTTTTCCGGTGCTGGTGAGCACCATGGTGGGGGTGCGGGAGGTGGACCGGGTCTACCGCGAGGTCTTCCAGACCATGGGGGCCACGGCCTGGGGGGTCTTCGCCAAGCTCGAGGTGCCCGGGGCCCTGCCGGTGGTGCTGGGGGGTCTCAGGCTCACCGTCTCGCTGGCCCTGATTGGGGCGGTGGTGGCCGAGTTCGTCTTCGGGGGGGCGGGGCTTGGCTACCTGGCCAACACCGAACGGCTCAACTTCCGCTACGCCAACGCTTTTGCGGCGGTGCTGGTCACGGTGGGGCTGGGCATCCTCCTCTACGCTTTGGTGGCCGGCCTGGAGGGGTACGTGCTGCGCTACCGCCGCCGCTAGCTCTTGACAAAACCAGGCTCAACTGTCTTGGGTCTTGTGTCCCATCCCTCTTGACAATCTCACCGGCAGGCCGGAATAATATAGCCTCGGGTTGACACTCAAAACCCAAGACTGTCAAACCCCTTCACAGGAGGAACCCAGATGGCGACAACGGCTGTGCTGAGACCCCTAGGCGATCGAGTGGTGGTCAAGCGCATTGAGGAGGAGCCCAAAACCAAAGGGGGCATCGTGCTGCCCGACACCGCCAAGGAGAAGCCCCAGAAGGGCAAGGTGATTGCGGTGGGCACGGGCCGCACCCTGGACAACGGCACCAAGGTGCCCCTGGAGGTCAAGGAAGGGGACGTGGTGGTCTTTGCCAAGTACGGCGGCACCGAGATTGAGATTGACGGCGAGGAGTACATCATCCTTTCCGAGCGCGATCTGCTGGCTGTTCTGTGAGGTGTAACCATGGCTAAGATGTTGGTTTTCGACGAAGCGGCACGCCGGAGCCTGGAGCGTGGGATGAACGCGGTGGCCAACGCCGTGAAGGTGACCCTGGGCCCCCGCGGGCGCAACGTGGTCCTGGAGAAGAAATTTGGCAGCCCCACCATCACCAAGGACGGGGTGAGCGTAGCCAAAGAAGTGGAGCTGGAGGACCACCTGGAGAACATCGGCGCTAAGCTGATGATCGAGATCGCCTCCAAGACCAACGACATCACCGGGGACGGCACCACCACCGCCACCGTGCTGGGGCAGGCCATCGTGCGCGAGGGCCTGCGCAACGTGGCGGCTGGGGCCAACCCCCTGGCCCTCAAGCGGGGCATTGAGAAGGCGGTGGAGGTGGCGGTCAAGAGCATCCAGGAGCTCGCGGTGCCCGTCAACGACCGCAAGGCCATCTTCGAGGTGGCCAGCGTCTCGGCCAACAACGACGCTGAGATCGGCAACCTGATCGCCGATGCCATGGAGAAGGTGGGCCGCGAGGGGGTCATCACGGTCGAGGAGTCCAAGAGCCTGGAGACCGAGCTGAACTTCGTGGAGGGGTACCAGTTCGACAAGGGCTACATCTCCCCCTACTTCGTCAACAACCCCGAGACCATGGAGGTGCAGCTCGACGACCCCTACATCCTGATCACCGAGAAGAAGGTCTCCAACGTGCGGGAGCTGCTGCCGGTGCTGGAGCAGGTGGCCCAGACCGGGAAGCCCATGCTGCTCATCGCCGAGGATGTGGAGGGCGAGGCTTTGGCCACCCTGGTGGTCAACAAGCTGCGCGGTACCCTCAACATCGCTGCGGTGAAGGCCCCGGGCTTCGGTGATCGGCGCAAGGAGATGCTCAAGGACATCGCCGCCATCACCGGGGGCACCGTGATCAGCGAGGAGCTGGGCTTCAAGCTGGAGAACGCCACCCTCTCCATGCTGGGCCGCGCTGAGCGGGTGCGCATCAGCAAGGATGAGACCACCATCGTAGGCGGTAAGGGCAAGAAGGAGGACATCGAGGCCCGCATCAACGGCATCAAGAAGGAGCTCGAGACCACCGACAGCGAGTACTCCAAGGAGAAGCTCCAGGAGCGCCTGGCCAAGCTCGCGGGTGGGGTGGCGGTAATCCGCGTGGGTGCGGCCACCGAGACCGAGCTCAAAGAGAAGAAGCACCGCTACGAGGACGCCCTCTCCACGGCCCGGGCTGCGGTGGAGGAAGGCATCGTGCCTGGGGGTGGGGTGGCCCTGCTGCGCGCGGTGCCGGCGGTGAAGAACCTGATCAAGGAGCTCGAGGGCGATGAGGCCACCGGGGCCAAGATCGTGCTGCGGGCCCTGGAGGAGCCGGCCCGCCAGATTGCCGCCAACGCCGGCTATGAGGGCAGCGTGGTGGTCAACAACATCCTGAACAAGAAGGAGAAGAACTACGGCTTCAACGCGGCCACCGGCGAGTACGGCGACATGATGGAGTTCGGCATCGTGGACCCCGCCAAGGTGACCCGCACCGCCCTGCAGAACGCCGCCTCCATTGGGGCCCTGATCCTCATGACCGAGGCGGTGGTGGCCGAGAAGCCCGAGGAGAAGAAGGCCAGCACCACCCCGGCAGGGGGAGCGGGCGGCGACATGGACTTCTAAGGAGCCTTCTGGCAACACCCAGCCCTAGGGCTGGGTGTTTTTTTGTGCCGGGTAGGCCTCCTCCAAAGCCTCCCAAAGCCGCAGGATGACCGGGTGCAAGGTGCTTAGGTTGGTGGCGCGGATGCGGCTGCCGGAGAGGGCCAGCCCCCCACCTTGGGCCAGCTCGGCCAGGGCCGGCCCCAACGGCGCCTGCAAGGCCAGCTTGGTGCGCGCCTCGAGCTCGGAGAGGTCCACCCCCTCGGCCAGCCGGAGGCCCAGCATGAGGGACTCCCGGACGTGCTCGAGGGGGGGGATGGGCTCTGGTGCGGGCGCCTCTTTGGCCAGCCAGCGAGGCAGGGGGGGGTGGGTGAGACGGAGGGCGTAGGGGGGGGCAGGGTACTGCCCCACCGCGCTGGGCCCCAGGGCGCCCCAGAAGGCGTTGCGCCAGTAGGCCAGGTTGTGCCGGCTTTCCTGGCCGGGCCGGGCGAAGTTGGAGACCTCGTAGCGCCGGAGCCCAGCCTGCCCCAGCACCTCCACCGCCCGCTCCAGCGCCAGGGCCTCGAGCTCGGGCTCGGGGCTGTAGCCCGACAGGGCCAGGGGGGTGCCGGGTTCTACCTGGAGGGTGTAGGCCGAGACGTGTCCCACCCCCAGGGCCGCGACCTCCTTCAGGTCGGCCTCCACGTCCTGCTGGGGAAGGCCCAGGATCAGGTCCACCGAGGTGCGAAAGCCCGCCTCCAGGCTCAGCTCCACCGCCCGCAGGGCTCCTTTGCGTCCGTGGGCCCGGCCCAGGGCCTTGAGCACCGCCTCCTGGAAGCTCTGCACCCCCAAGGAGAGCCGGTTGACCCCCAAAGCCCGCAGCAGGGCCAGCCGCTCGGGGTTTAGGGTGCCCGGGTTGGCCTCGAGGGTGACCTCGGCCTGGGAAAGGTCCCAGGGCAGGGCCTGGAAGAGGGCCTCGAGCTCCCCAGCGCGCAGAAAGCTGGGGGTGCCGCCGCCCAGGTAGAGCGTCTCCAGGGGACCTGGGAAGCGCGCGTACAACGCCTGGGCCTCCTCGGCCAGGCGCTTCAGGTAGGCCGCCACCACCCCCCCTTGCCGCCGGACCACATGGAAATCGCAGTAGGGGCAGAGGGTGGGGCAGAAGGGCACGTGGACGTAGAGGTGCATCTTCCCGGCCTTCAGTTTAGCGCGGCCCTGAAGAAGGCCACGGCCCGCTGCATAAGCAGGGTGCGGTGGGCCCCCTGGAAGGTGTGGCCGGCCCCCGGGTAGGCGAAGCACCGGTGGTCCACCCCGCTTTTTTGCAGGGCAGCGCAGATCTCCTGGGCCCAAACATAGGGGGTCTGGGGGTCCTGGGTGCCGTGGTGGACCTGCACCATGGCCCGCAGGCGGTGGTAGTGGTAGAGGGGGGAGACCTGGGCCAGGTTGGGGGGCGGGTTCCGGGCCTCCGCGCAACCCCTGGCCCCACCCGTGAAAACATGGCAGATGCGCTGAGCGTTTTTCAGGTCGTCGCCGTGCATGGTGCCATATAGGAGCACGGCGCGTATGCTGGGGTCCACCACCGCCACCCGCTGGGCGATACCGCCCCCCATACTGTGGCCCATCAAGCCGATGTGGGGTAGGGCCTTTTCCAACGCCCCCTGCCCGGCCTGGGTCCGCACGATGGCGGCCAGGTCGAGAATCTCCCGCGCGTAGGCGATGCGCCAGGGGCTTGGGTCTGGCTGGCCTTGCGATAGGCCGTGTCCGCGCAGGTTGGGGTGGAGGACCACGAAGCCAGCGCGGGCCAGCTCGTCGGCGTAGCGGGTGGTGTAGGCCAGGGTGCGGTAGGTGGCCGGGTTGACATAGCCGTGGATGACGATGACCACCGGGAAGCGCCCGGGCCGGTTGGGAACGTTCATAAAGCCGTACATCCAGAGCCCTTCCGAGGGGTAGCGCACCAGGTAGCGGGTGAAACTGGGGGTGCGCTCCAGCACCCGCTCTACATAGAGGCTGCCCCCGCCGCGGGGCTCTCGAGCGAGCTGGGCTATGGTGGGGGGCTGGGCCGAAGCCCAGGGGAAGAGCCCGAGGATTGTTGCCAGCGCCAGACCGCGCGTCATGCCCCAAAACCTAGCAGCAATCCTCCTAGGCTTGCGCTACCCAGTCCACATTGCTGGGTTTCGCCATCCGCTCGTAAACGCAAGGGGACCCCCTCTGCCCCGGCCAAGGCAGAGGGAGTGAAGGACCTTGCGAGCCTCTAGCGCTCAGGGTTGCTCTGGAAGAGGCGCTGGGCTTCGGGTTCGGGGGGCACCTCGATTGGGCCTAGGGACTGGGAGGAAGTACCCGTGTTGCAGCGAATGCTGTATAGCCACGCCGTGTCTCGGTCTGGTCCAACCACGGTTACTCGGAAGGCATTCTGTCCCGGCAGCTTGCGGAAGATGTTGTTGAACTGCCCCTGGCCCGGCCCGGAGATGCCGCCGGGGTACATGGGGTTCCCATTGTAGGAGCTGCTACCCCGCCAGCCCGTATCCAGCACCTGGGTGCCTACGGGGTATTCCACAAAGATGCGGTCGGGTATGGAGTAGGTATCGAAGGAGATATTAAAGGTGGCCCCATCGGGGATAGCGCTGATGTCCCAGTTGTCCCGGGTGACCCCGTAGCCTCCACTGTTGGCAGCCTTCCAAACGTTGCAGATGTTCAGGCTGTAGTCATTGCTCTGCTCAGGGATCTCAATGTAGACGGGGACCACCTGACTGGACCTGTTGGTTCCAGCGGTGAGCTGGATGGTTGCCCCGTAGGCCCCCGGGCTACTGTAGGCGTGGGAGATACTCTCCTGATGGAGGCTGCGGGAAGCGCTGACGTTGCGGCTGCCCGTGGCACCGTCGCCAAAGTTCCAGGCCAGGGTGAAGTTGGCGGTCTGTTGGGTCAGGTGGAGGACCTTGATGTTGAACGTGTAGCTTTCGTTCCTCCTGCCGTTGGAGATCTGCGCGGGTGTGACCTGCATGTTGGGCCCCAGGGTGTACCGGATCCCCTGGGTGCCCACCTGCACCTCGTAGCAGGCGTAGACGTCCTTGTAGGCTACCGTGTCGTAGACCATGCCTAGAGCATCGGCGACGACGGGCACCACCAGGAATTTCCCGTAGAAGTCGATGCCCCTAAGCCTTCCCAGCCTGCGCTCTACCTCCGCAGCCGCCCTTTGCTCCCTGGAGAGTTGATGCTGCAGGTGTGCTCTCTCCTGCTTCAGCACGTAGAGGCCTATCTGGTTGGTGTACCTCTGGTCGACCCTTCCGTCGGCGGTGAAGTAGTCCTTTCCTCGCTTCCTCCCTACAATAGCGATGTCGTTCTTGTACTTCTTCTCGGCTAGCAGCTTCCACCTGGCGGTGGGGCTTTGTCTAAGGTTGGGATCGCTGATCTCCTGGTCCAGGGGGGTTATGCGGTCCTGCAGGATGGCAATCTTGAGTCTGTGAAGATTCCTTTCGTACTCGGCCTGTCGGATCCGGTTTTCGACGTTGTTGAAGTAGAGGTCTATTGCCCCTTGGTTGACTTCAACTAGGGCTGAGATCAGGTCTTCATCCAGGGCTGCGTCCACCAGTCCTGCGGTGAGACCCCCTATGCCGGGCAGGAACCCCGAAGCAGTGAGCCCAAACTCTACCCACCCTCTTCGGGTAGCGATTCGGTTCAGGGTGCTCAGCAGGTCCTGAAGAGGGAAGGCCCCGCCGGTCTGCGACCAGCCCCCCGGCGCAGAGGGCACCAAGCAGACCAGGTAGCGCCCATTCGAAGAGCCGGAAAGGCTCAGGGTTTTGGTAGAGGGGCCGGTGAGGTAGCGGAAAGAGAGATCTGCCTCGGGAATCACCACCCCTGTGGAGAGAATGCGCTCGCTCTCGTACTCCATCCAACCCGCAGCCCAGGTGATGGAGGTGTTGTTGGTCACCTCCAAGCCGCTCCCCGAGAAGCTGAGGGTGGGGATGTTCGTGACACCCTGGGGCTCTATTGTGTTAGGAAGATTGGCTATGCGCTCGGCGACCAGGTCGCCTGCGATCTCGGCGCTGAGGTAGACGATTTCATCGTCTTCGTACGGGCTTTGGTTGCGCTGCAGGGAATCCCTTATCCTGCCCACCAGCTCGCCGTAGCGGGGGTGTTGCCGCACTAGGGGTTCGACCGCTTCGAGGGACGAAATGCCCAGCCTCACCCAGTCCACCCAGTCCCAGTAGGCCACCATGTGAAAGGCGGTGCTCTCCACATCAACCGTTACCTGGGTCTGTCCCGGTTTGATCAAGGCCGCCCCCATGAGGAGTACGGGGTCCTCATCGTTGGTTGGGATGTGGTAGGCCCTGGCGACGGAGTAGAAGCCCCCGGGATTTCCTACACTGGAACCCTGGCTTAGGGTCTGAACAGAAGCTGAAGGAGCCTCAAGACCGTTGGTTACCACGAGCCCTAGAGTGGTGGGTAGCTGAGTCTCTACCCTTACAACATCCACGGGGATGCCAGCTTGCTGGAAAAGCCTGTTAAGGTATGAGGTGCTCGAAGGGGGGGATGGGTCCGAGACCTGCCTAGAACAACCCGCCAGAAGGAGACCTGCTGCGAAGAGCGTAAGAAGGAGTCGAAGCATAAGCGTTTAACCTCCGACCGTTTTATAGCAGGCCTACCATTACAAAAGTCTTAACCACTAATCAGATATCAGAGGAGAAGTGTGGCAGATCGCCTTTGAGGAGCCACCCCGGCCAGAATCCGAGGAAGGTAGGTCTGGAGGGCTTCCTATGGGCGCTAGAGTTTCCCCTTTCTAGGCTCCTTCTGAGAGCTCCTCTTTTGCAGGGCCCCCAGGCCCTCCAGGAGATGCCTTCGGAGAGATAGGAAGCCCAGGAGGCTCAGGGCGGTTCCCCCGGAGAGAAAGAGGGGTTCCAGGCGGAATACACCCAGCCAGAACCCGTAGACCCCAAGCCCCCAGGGAAGAACGGCCAGGACTCCCCAGGCAAAGCGGTAGGAGAGGGGCCAGTTGGGGAAGCGGAGGGAGCTATGCTCCAGGAGGTAGCCCCCGAAGAAGAAAGTCCCCAGAGCAGGAAAGGCGGGGAGGGCCGCCGGGGCTCCCTTGGCTCCCCAGAGAAGGAGGCAGCTCAAGAGAAGGGGCAGCAGAAGAAAGCGTGGGAGCGTAGGGTTGAGGAGAAGAAGAGGCGGAAAGAGGGCCAGTAATGCGGGCCGCATGTAGCAAGTATAGCTGTTTCGGCTTTGCCCAGAAGGGAAGGACTTTAGACCCGCAGGTGCACCACCGTCACCCCGTGGCCGCCCTCGTAGGGCATGGCGTCGTGGTACTCGGCCACCCGCCGGTCGCGCCGCAGGAAGTCGCGCAGAGCGTTGCGCAGGGCCCCGGTGCCCTTGCCGTGCAGAAGCCGCACCGGGGTGGTGGCGGTGGCCTGGGCCTCGCTCAGGTAGCCGTCCACCGCCAAAAGGGCCTCCTCCACTGTGAGACCGCGCAGGTTGAGCTCGGGGTTGAAGCGGGCCCGGTGGGTCTGGCCACCCCGGGGGGTCCCGGCGGACTCCATAGGCCTGAGCGAGGCAAGCGGCACCGTGAGCCGCAGGGCCCCCACCTGCACCAGGGCTTCCTTCCCCCTTAGCTCCACCACCCGCCCCGCGCCATACCCCGGCACCTCCACCGGGCTGCCCGCCGCCAGGGCCGGAGGGGTGGGGGCCGGGGGCGGGGCGGGCTGGTACTGCGAGCGCAGGGCCAGCAGCTCCTGCAAGGCCTGGCCGCTCCCCTGGACCCTGGCCCGCTCGCGGGCCTTCTGCACCCGCCGCTGGGCCTCCTCCACCAGAGCCCGGGCCTGGGCGCGGGCCTCCTCCAGAATTCGCTCCCGCTCCGCTTCCAGACGGGCCCACTCCTGGGCCAGCGCTTCTGCCCTCGCCTCGGCAGCCCGGCGCTCGGCCTCGGCGGCAGCCCTGGCCTGCCGGAGGGCCTCGCGCTCGGCCTCGAGCGCGGCCAAAAGCCGCTCCAACCTCCCCCCCTCAGGGCCCAGCAGGGCCTCGGCCCGGGCCAGCACCGCCTCCGGCAAGCCCAGCCGCCGGGCGATGGCGAAGGCATAGCTGCGCCCGGGGGCCCCCACCTCGAGCTGGTAGGTGGGCCGCAGATGGGCCAGGTCGAAGCGCATGGAAGCGTTGGCCAGGCCCGAAGTGTCCTGGGCGAAGGCCTTGAGGGGGGAGAGGTGGGTGGTGATGAGGCCCCGCACCCCCTGGGCGAGCAGGCGCTCCAAAAGGGCCTGGGCCAGGGCCGCCCCCTCCTCGGGGTCGGTGCCAGTGCCCAGCTCGTCGAGGAGGACCAGGCTATCCGGGGTGGCCTGCTCCAGCACGGCCTTCAGGTGCAGCAGGTGGGCGGCGAAGGTGGAGAGGTTGTCCTGGATGGACTGCTGGTCGCCGATGTCCACGAAGACGCGGTCGGGGAAGGCCAGCTCGGCCTTCTCTGCTGGCACGTACAGCCCGCACTGGGCCATCAGGACCGCGAGGCCCAGGGTTTTGAGCAGGGCCGTCTTGCCCCCCATGTTGGGCCCGGTGAGGAGGAGGATGCGCTGCTTCTCATCCAGCTCCAGGTCGTTGGGCACCGGGTTCTCGATCAGGGGGTGGCGCCCCCCCTTGAGCCGGTAGCGCCCCTCCCGGTTGAGCCGGGGGCGGCAGAGCTGCCAGTCGCGGGCCAGAAGCGCCCCAGCCCGGGCCACGTCCAAAGCGGTCAGGGCCTCCAGGGTGGCTTCGAGCTCAGCGTCCTGGGCCAAAAGGGCCGAGAGCTCGAAGAGCACCCGGTTCACCTCGGCCTCCTCCTCCAGCCTGAGCCGGGCCAGCCGGTTGTTGAGCGGCACCACCGAGGCCGGCTCGAGGTAGAGGGTGAGGCCCGAGTCGGACTGGTCGAGCACCAGCCCGGGAAGCTGGTGCTGGAAGCTGGCCTTGACGGGAATCACGTAGCGGTCGCGCCTTTGGGTCACGAAGCGCTCCTGCACCGCCTCGGGGTAGCGGTCCAGGAGCTGGTAGAGTCGGTCCAGAATCTGCTGGCGCAAAGGGTTTAGCTGGCGGCGAATCTCCCGCAGGCGGGGGGTGGCCTCGTCGCGCACCTCCCCCGCCTCGTCCAGACAGGCCCGCACCCGCTGCAAAAATAGCTCGTGCGCCCCAATGCCGCTGGCAATCCGGCCCAGGTGCCCGCCCACCGGCAGCAGCTCCTGCTTCAAGGCCAGGGCCGCCTCCAGGCTCGAGGCCACCCTGCGGAGCTCCACCCCTTCCAGCCGCCGCCCCTCCCGCACCGCGGCCAAGGCCGGCCGGACGTCGGCAAAACCCTCCAGCCGGTAGGGGTAGGCCAGGGCCTCGGCCAGGGTGGCCTGCCGGAGCAGGGCCCGCTCGAGGGTGGGCTCGGGGGCCAGGGCCAAAAGCGCCTCTTGGCCCATTGGGGTGGCCGCCCGCTCGGCCAGAGCCTCGCGCACCCGGTGGAAGTCCAGGCTCTCCAGCACCCCTCGCATAACCAAAGGCTAAGTATAGCCGCTTCAGGGCCTCCTCACGAAAAGGGGTGGCATAATTTCCGCCATGCGCTTCTGGATGGTGGGGCTCCTGCTCTGGGCCGCGACCCTGCAGGGGGTGAACATGGCCCAGCCCGAGGAGGCGCCCAACTTCCAGACCACCGCCGAGATCGAGCGGCGGGGCAAGAAAATCGTGGTGGTCAAGACCGGGCCCGACAACCCCCCGGCCCTCATCGAGCTGCGCGACCTCTTTGGCGGAACCCTGACCGCCCTCGACCCCGAGAAGAGAACCCTGTGGCTGGGCGAAAAGCTCTTCACCACCGACGCCCTCACCCGCTACTGGCACGGGGAGAAGCCCATCCGCTTTGAGGAGCTGCAGGTAGGGCAGCAGGTGCGGCTCGAGGCCGCCGAGCAAAGCGACGGCAGCCTCAAGGCCTTCGATGTGAGGGTGGGGGCCCAGGCCGAGGGCAAGGCCTTGGTCCGCTCCCTCTTCGCCGACCCGCCCCCCTTCCGGGTGCAGATCAGCTTCGGCGAGAACGCCAGGGCCTACGGGGCCATTGCCCGGGTGGAGCAGATCCGCGAGGTCAACGACTTTGTTATTCTGACCGGAGGCACGGCCCGCTACATTGAGGAGGAGGACCGCCTCGAGCTCAACCTCAAGCCCGAACCCCGGGCGGTGGAGGTCCAGCAGGGCAGGAGCAAGGCCTGGGGCAGCCGCCTGGACTACGACAACCAAAGCGGGGAGGCGCGGGTTGCGGGGCCCATCGAGCTGGAACGCCAGGGGGATAAACCCCTGAAGGGCGCTGCCGAGCGCATGGTCTACAACGTGGACGAGGAGGTCCTGCACCTCCTGGGCAGGGTGCGCCTGCAGCAGGAGGGCCGCACCACCACGGCCGAGCGGGCGGTGGTGCAGGAAAAAGACCGGGTGGCCTTCCTTTACGGTACCAAGGACAAGCCGGTGCGCAGCGAGAACAAAGACGGCTTCGTAGAGGGCAGCCGGCTGCTGTACAACCTCGACAGCGGGGATGTGGTGGTGCTCGAGGGGGTCAAGGGCGAGTTCCAGGAACCCTGACGACTTTGCGATGGGGATTTCGCAAAACGTCATGCCACAGGGGTAGACTTTAGGCGTGGAAACCCAACCCTACGAGCCCCGCTTCGCCGCGCGCACCCAGCGCATCCAGGCCTCCACCATCCGCGAAATCCTGAAGCTCACCCAAAGCCCCGGCTTCATCAGCTTTGCCGGAGGGCTACCAGCGGCCGACCTCTTCCCCCTCGAGCGCATTGCCGAGGCCACCCAGCACATCCTACGCGACCAGGGGGCCCAGGCCCTGCAATACAGCACCACCGAGGGCTACCCTCCACTTCGGGCCTGGGTGGCGCAGAGGCTGCCCCGCACCGCCCCCGAACAGGTGCAGATCGTCTCCGGCTCGCAGCAAGGCCTGGACCTCATCGGCAAGGTGCTGATCGACCCCGGGGCCAGGGTGCTGGTAGAGGCCCCCACCTACCTGGGGGCCCTGAGCGCCTTCAACCCCTACGAGCCCGAGTACGTCTCGCTGCCCATAGACGAGGAGGGGCTGGAGCCCGGGGCCCTCGAGGCGGCCCTCCAGGCCGGGGCAGCCAGGTTCCTCTACGTGATGCCCACCTTCCAGAATCCATCAGGGCGGCTGATGGGGCTGAAGCGCCGCCAGGCTTTGGTGGAGCTGGCGCGCAAGTACCGGGTCCTCATCGTGGAGGACGATGCCTACGCCGAGCTCTACTTCAGCGGCCGACCCCTGCCCACCCTCTACGCTCTTGACCAGGAGCTGGGCGGGGGCAACGTCATCTACCTCTCCACCGCCTCCAAGACCCTGGCCCCGGGCCTGCGGGTGGCCTGGGTGGTGGGGCCTGGGCCGGTCATCCAGAAGATCACCCACGCCAAGCAAGGGGCCGACCTGCACTCCCCCACCCTGAACCAGATGCTGGTCTACGAGCTGGTGAAGGAGGAGGCCTGGTACCAGGGCCAGATTCAGCGCATCCGCACCACCTACCAGGCCCGCTGCGCCTGGATGCTCGAGGCCCTGCAGCGCCACATGCCCAAGGAGGTGGGCTGGCACACGCCCCAGGGGGGAATGTTCTTTTGGCTTACCGCCCCTGAGGGGCTGGACAGCCTGGAGCTCCTCAGGCGCGCGGTGGAGGAGAAGACCGCCTTCGTGCCAGGCCAGCCCTTCTTTGCAGATGGCAGCGGGAAAAACACCCTGCGGTTATCGTACTCCAGCGCCTCGCACGAGGAGATCGAGGAGGGCATCAAGCGCCTGGGCCGGGCTATGAAGCGGATGCTGGTCGTGTGACGACTCACACGACCAGCATCCTTGGTGAGCACAACTCACGCCAGCCGCTACAACCACGACACACTCCAGGCCCTGCTGGCCAGCTTCCCGGCCCGGGGAGCTCCGACACCCTGGAGGGCAGCCTGCCCGTCCTGGTTTGGCCGGTCCCGAACGCCGAGCGCCACCGCACCGTTTTCAAGGAGCTGGCCGCGACGGTAAGCCGCCCGATTCCAAGGGGAACCAGCGGCTGGGCTACGTGGCGGGGCGCTGGGGGCAAGGACGGTGGGTTGGTTTTGGAGGACGCGGTAGCCCCTTTTACCCAGAGGAACCACCCCCCGGGGCCTTCCGGGGGGTGGGGAGAAGGGGGGCTACTGCACAGTTACCTGCCCGCTCTTCCCGGCGTAGGCAACGTGCAGCCCCTGGAGGACGTTTTCGTCGAGCGTCTGGGTGCTCCCAAACAGCTCGAGGCCCTGGATATGGGTATAGGCCCGGACCTGGTAGCTCGCCGTGCCGCTCGTGGCGTAGGTGTAGCTGAGTTCGCTCTGCAGGTCGGGCAGGGTGTAGGTGGTGGAGCTCCCGCTCGGGTAGACTGTGGCCAGGATCTGGAAGGGGGTGTTGCCGTCCTGGGCCAGGCCGCTCAGGTCCAGAGTAAAGACTTGGGCATTGGGGTAGGCCAGGGTGTAGGTGCGGGCGTTGTTGGAGATGCTCGGGCCCTGGCTTCCCCAGGGGGCAGGCAGGGGCACGTTCCAGTCGTTTCCGCCGGTCTCCTGCCAGACCCCGAGCTCCTCGGCCGAAGCCGAGCTGCTGGCCCCGGCTTGGTAGAGCCCTACGTACTTGCCCCCAGCACCGCTCAGAACGCCGTACTGGCTACCCAGGCCGGCCCAACCGGGTTCCCTCATCCCATTCTTGAAGAAGGCCACGGACCCTGCACCGGTGAACCCCTGGGGCAGGCTGGCGCTGATCTGCTTTAGGGCAAAGGCCTGGTAGCCCTGGTCGTCGATGTTCGCGCTGCCGTTTGCGGTCACGTTCACCTGCACCAGCTTGCCGCCAATAGGGGTGAGGTCCATGGGGTTGCTGCCCGGGCGGAAGACCCCCACCCAGACCTCCTGCTGCCCTTGGGGAAGCTCAGCCGTAATGCTGGCGCTGCCACTTGACACGGCACCCTGGCGATTGTTTACATAGACCAGGTCCCCGTCCTGGATCTGGGTGCTCCCGACCTGGGCCGGCAGGGTCAGGTTGAAGGTGAAAAGGACGTTCTGAGAGGGGGTCTGGGCAGAGGAGCAGGTCAGGTCCACCTGCCGGGTCTGGCTGGTGCTGGCCTTGAAGAAGAGGAGCCTACCAAAACCCTGGTTGCTGCAGCGCAGGGCCACCTCGTACTCCACGGTCCCCTGGGCCTGGAAGCTGGCCTGGCCGTTCTGGAAGCTCAGGGCCTGCCAGGCCCCGTTCCCCACCCGGTAGCGGGCCCCCTGCAGGGCGTTTTGGGGGTCGGTGAGCCGGACCTCTACCTGGGTGGGGGCGTTGCCGCCGCCACCACCACCGCCGGAGCCGCCTCCACCTCCAGCGCCGGTGCCACCACCGCCAGTTCCAGCGCCACCACAAGCCGCCAGGAGGGCCAGAAGAAGGCCTGCAGCTACCCGATAACCTATGAGTGCCATCTGCCTATGGGGGTTCATGCCTGTTCACCTCCCGCCGGTTACTGTAGGGCTACGGGCCTTAAACCACCCTGAACGGACCCTGAACGCCCGGCGAATCGCCACCCTTCTCATGAGAACTCTGGCTACCCTGCTGGTATGGAAGGCATTGAACAACCCCTGGTCCTGATTGTGGAGGACGAGAAGGACATCGCCCGCTTCATCGAGCTCGAGCTCCAGGCCGAGGGCTACCGCACCGAGGTGGCCTACGACGGCATCACCGGCCTATCGCGCTTTCGCGAGACCAACCCCAATCTGGTGGTGATGGACCTGATGCTGCCGGTGATGGACGGCCTCGAGGTGGCCCGCCGCATCCGCAAAACCTCCAATGTGCCCATCATCATCCTCACCGCCAAGGACCGGGTCGAGGACAAGGTGGAGGGCCTGGACGCCGGGGCCGATGACTATTTGGTCAAGCCCTTCAGCATCGAGGAGCTCCTGGCCCGCATCCGGGCCCACCTGCGCCGGGTGACCCCGGCCATCACCGGGGAGATTCGGGTCTCCGACCTGATCATCAACCTGGAGGGGCGCGAGGTCTACCGGGGTGGGCGGCGCATCGAGTTTTCCAACAAGGAGTTCGAGCTTTTAGAGCTCCTGGCCAAAAGCCCGGGCAAGGTCTTCAGCCGCTTCGAAATCGAGGAGAAGGTCTGGCCCGGCTACCAGGGGGGCTCGAACGTGGTGGATGTCTACATCGGCTACCTGAGGAAGAAGCTCGAGGGCGCCGGCGAGCGGCGCCTCATCCACACCGTGCGGGGGGTGGGGTACGTGCTGCGGGAAGACTAGCCTCGCTGGCTCAGGTCCCTTTCCGCCGCAGCCTGGCCCGCTCCTCGCGGTAGAGGATGTAGGCCCGGGCCACCTGGGGGTAGGTCTCCATCAGGCCCCGCTCCACCCGGTCCTGGATCTCCTCCACCGAGAGGCTTTGGGTCTGGGCCTCGCGCTTGATGGGCTCCAGCACGTGGCGGGCGATGCGCTCGAGGTCCAGGCTCACCCCCACCGCACCCGCGGCCTTCTGCACCGCCCGCACGATGCGCATCTCGTCGAAGGGCACCTGCCGCCCGTCGCGCTTGATGACCGGCTGCAGGTCCAGCTTGTCCTCGGGGAAGTAGAAGTCTAGGTCCGAGAGGGGCTCCACCCGGATGGCCTTGACGTAGCCGTTGCCCTTGGTGGAGAAGAAGTCGTGGTGCTTGGTCTCGGTGCGCAGGCCGGCCAGCACCACCGGGTTCACCTCCTCGGCCTCCACCCGGAAGAAAGGCTCCAGCCCCAGGTTCATCAGGGCCTTGTCGGCGTTGTAGCGGGAGAAGCGGAGGACCTCCTCCTCCAGGCCAATCGCGCTGTAGAGCTTCTGGGTGTAGCGGGCCTCGAGGGCGTCGAGCCGCTCTAAAAGCTCCTCCACCGCGCGCCCGGCCTCCTTCTGCTCTTTTTCGTTCATCCGGGCATAAAGCCCCTGGGCTAAGAGGCCTACGTACACCCCGTGGATGGCCTCGTCGCGGATAATCAGGCTGATGATCTCCCCCGAGCTGGTCATCCGCCCCTGCCCGGCCAGGTAGAGGGGGTAGAAGAAGCCCGAGTAGAAGAGGTAGGACTCTAAAAGCACGCTGGCGGCCATGGCCTGGTAGAGGCTTTTTTCGTCCCGGATGGCGGTGTAGGCCCGGTGTATGAGGGCGAGCTTGGCCTGGAGCTCGGGCTGCTGGCGCACCCAGGCGAAAAGCCCCTCGATGCGCTCGCTGGTGCAGAGGGTGGAGAAGATGGAGCTATAGCTCTTGGCGTGCATGTGCTCCATGGCCCCCATGAAGCTGAGCACCGCCTTGGCCTGGAGCCCCGGCACCCACTGCACCATCTGCGGCATCCCCAGGCTGCCCTGCAGGGTGTCCAAAAGCGTGAGCCCGGCCAGCACCTCCTCGTAGGCCCGCTTCTCCTCCCGGTTCAGGGTCATCCAGGCCAGCTTGTCGTCGGCCAGGGGAATCTCCTCGTCCACCCAGAACTGCCGCACGTTCTGGTCCCAGAACATCTTGGTGTAGCCGTCCTCGGGCCGGTTCCAGTTGACCGCCTCAAAGTTCAGGGTTGTCTCTAGCATGGCACTCCTCAGACCGCGCAGCTCAGGCACTCCTCCACCGAGAGGTTCTTGGTGCGGGTGTAGTAGAGGCTCTTGAGCCCCTTGCGGTGGGCGTAGACGTACAGCCTGGCCAGCTCGCGGGTGCTGGTCTCGCTGGTCACGTAGAGCACCGTGCTGATGCCCTGGTCCACGTGGGGCTGTATCTCGGCCACCAGGTCGATTACGCGGTACATGTTCATGTGGTAGGCCGACTTGTAGTACCAGTAGGTCTCCTCGGAGAGGAAGGGCACCGGGTAGTAGGTGGTGGCGTTGCCGTAGGTGCGGGTCTCCACCACCTCCACGATGGGCTGGATGGAGGGGGTGGCGTTTTGGATGTAGCTGATGCTCTGGGTGGGGGCGATGGCCAGGCGGTAGGCGTGGTAGAGGCCGTGCTCTTCTACCTGGGCCTTGAGCCTTTCCCAGTCGGCGGGGGAGGGCAGGGGCAGGTGGGCGAAGAGCTGCTTCACCCGCTCGGTGCGGGGGCGGAAGTCCTCGGCCAGGTAGCGTTCGAAGTACTCCCCGCTGGCGTAGTCGGAGAGCGCGAAGCCTTCGAAGGTGACCCCGCGCTCGCGGGCGATTTGCATGGAGCGCTCGAGGGAGTAGAAGTTCACCGCTGCGAAGAAGCTGCGGGCGAAGTCGCGGGCCTCCTCCGACTCGTAGCGGATCTGGTTTTTGGCCAGAAAGCCGTGCAGGTTCATGGCCCCCAGGCCCACCGAGTGGAAGGCCTGGTTGGCCTTGCGGGCCCCGGGGGCGTTTTTGATGTCCGAGAGGTCGCTCACCGCAGTGAGCATGTCCATGGCGGTGTGGACGCTTTCCTGCAGGTTGCCCGACTCCATCACGTTCACGATGTTCAAAGAGCCCAGGTTGCAGCTAATGTCGTAGCCGATCTGGTCGCCCTCGCCATAATCGCCGATTACCGAGGTGGTCTGGAGCTGGAAGATCTCGGTGCAGAGGTTGGACATCTTGATCTGCCCGAGGCGCTTCAGGGGGTGGGCCCGGTTGGCGTTGGTCTTGTAGACGATGTAGGGGTAGCCCGACTCGAACTGGGTCTGGGCGATGCGGGTGAGCATGGCCCGGGCCGAGAGGGGGCGCTTTTTGACTGCGGGATGGGCCACCAGCTCCTCGTAGCGCCGGTCGAGGTCCATGTCGTCCAGGTGCTCGCCGAAGGCCTGGTAGACCGAGTAGGGGGCGAAGACGTAGAAGTCCTCGCCCCGCTCGGCCAGCTCGAAGAACTTGGCCGGCACAATCAGGCCCAAGGAGAGGGTCTGGATGCGGCTTTTCTCGTCGGCGTTGATTTTTTTGGTGTCGAGGAACTCCTCCACGTCCCAGTGGAAGATGTTGAGGTAGACCGCCCCGGCCCCCTTGCGCTGGCCCATCTGGTCGGCGTAGTTGAAGGCGTCCTCCAGAAGCTTCATCACCGGCACCACGCCCTTGGCCGCGTGGGCCACCCCTTTGATGGGCTCGCCCCGGGCGCGGAGCTTGGAGAGGTTGAGCGCCACCCCGCCCCCAATTTTGGAGAGCTGCATGGCGGTGTTGAGGTTGTAGCCGATGGAGTTCAAAGAGTCGTCCAGCTCGAGCAAAAAGCAGCTCACCAGCTCGCCCCGCCGGGCCCGGCCCGCGTTCAGGAAGGTGGGGGTGGCCGGCTGGTAGCGCTGCTCCATCAGGGCCCGCACGTAGGCCCGGGCCTTGGCCACGTCCCCCTGGGCCAGGTGCAAGGCCACCGCCAGCACCCGGTCCTCGTAGCGCTCGAGGTAGTACTTTTTGTCGTTGGACTTGAGGGCGTAGTCCTTGTAGAACTTGGAGATGGCCATGAAGCTCGCAAAGCGGAAGCCGTAGCTATAGGCCAGATCGGAGAGCTCCAGCACCTCCTCCTCGCGGTAGCGCTGGAAGAAGTCCTCGTAGTAGCCCTCCTCAATCAGGGCCCGCATCCGCTCGATGGGCCCCGAAAACCGCCGCAGCTTCTGCTCCACCTCGGCCTCGAAGGCCCGGGCTGCTTCGCGGTCCTTTTCGAGCTGGTAAAAACCGTTTTTCTTTTGCAAAACTGCGCTGTTGAGCTCCAGATAACGCATCACTCCTCCTTATGGCGAAAGCCGTTGCAGGGCCTCCAAAAAGCGCTCCCGGTCTTTTTCCGTCCCGGATAGTTCGAACTTAAGCAAAACCGGCCAGCCGTACCGGCTGGCTAGGGTGTCGGCGGCTTTAGCGAAGTTGGCCCCCCAGTTGCGGTTGCCGCTGGCGGCCACCCCCTCTACCCAGGCCCAATTCTCCCTGGCAAAGCGCTCCACCTCCGCTGGCACCTGGCCGAAGCCGGTGGTGTAGGTGACCAGCACGCAGGGCTCCTCCACCCGCTCTTCGCCGCTTCTTATCCACAGGCGCCTTACGGGCAGGCGCTCCACGAAGCGCGCTACATTGCCGGTTTTGGACGCATAGACCACGAGCATAAGACAAAAAATCCTTCTGTCTGCCGAACAGGCAGCGAAAAGCTTACGCCAGGCGAGCTAGGTTGTATGGGGAATCCTCATCCTGGCCTTCCTTTCCGTCCCTGACGCGGGGACTAGGAGACCCAGCCGGGCGGGTAATCGGGCTTTCACCGTTGCGCGACAGCGGCGGAATTCCACCGCACTTCCCCCGTCGCCGGTGGGGAAACCACATCTTGTGGTTTCTGGCCGAAACCATACAACCAGTTGTGGCCAGGTGTCAAGGGGCTCAGCCGCACTTGCTGTAGCCGCAGGCGTGGCACTTCACGCACCCTTCTTCCTGCACCAGCCCGGCCTCGCCGCACTCGGGGCATCGGCCCTGGGGGGTGAGGGTGTGCTGGAGGGCCTGGGGCACCGGTTCTTCCCGCTGCTTGTCGGCCTCGAGCAAGCGCACCGAGCCGCTGGTCTCCAGGGCCACCGCAATAAGGTCGGCCTTGCTGGTCACGAACCGGCCCTGGTAGCTGCCGTAAAGCCCGCCGTTGATGCCGCGCAGGGTTTTGATCAGGGCCTCGGGCGGAACCCCATACTGCAAGGCGATGGAGATCACCCGGCCCAGGGCCTCAGAGTCGGCGTTGGCCTCGTCGCCGGCCTTGCCCGAGGTGAGGATGACCTCCACCGGGTGCTCGCCCTGCATGTTGACCGTGACCAGGAAGCTGCGGCGGGTGCCGTCGGCGGCGGTGAGCTTGACCATGTCGGTGTAGCCCACCAGGCGGCCGGTGCGCTCGAAGACCGGGCCCCGCTGGGAGGGGCTTGGGGGGACCTCGAGCAAAGCCGGCTGCACCGCCACCGTCTCTTTGGACTCCTCCTTGCTCACCGAGAGCACCTGGAAGGCCCGGCTGCCGTCGCGGTAGACGGTGATGCCCTTGCAGCCGGTGCGGTAGGCCTCGGTGTAGGCCGCCTCCACGTCGGCCACGGTGGCCTCATGGGGCAGGTTGATGGTCTTGGAAAGCGAGTTGCCGGCGTACCCTTCGGCGTCGAAGGCGGTCTGCACCACCCCCTGCATCCGCACGTGGTCCAGGGGTGGTACGTCGTGGGCCCCCTCGAAGACCCTGGCGATGGCCTCGGGGATGCCCTCCAGGCCCTTCACGCTGCCGTGGTGGGCCTGAATGGCCTCGATGATGGCCTCCCAGTTCCAACCCCCCTCCCGGGTGGCGAAGCGCCCCTGGGGCGGGTGCTGCTGCATCATCTCCATGAACAAAGGGTGCAGAAGGGGTTTGTACTCGCCCCCAATCCTGCGCCAGACGAAGGGGGAGAAGATTGGCTCGATGCCGCTGCTGACCCCCATGAGCATGCTGGTGGTGCCGGTGGGGGCCACGGTGAGGAGGGCCACGTTGCGCCGGGGGCGGATGCCCAGGGCCTCGAAGGCTTCGCGGTGCTGCTCGTATAGCGGGAAGACCCCCCGTTCCTCGCCGAGCTGCTCTGAAGCGGCGATGGCCTCTTCGCGCAGGACATGCATCACCCGGGCCACCATCTGGCGCGCGGCCTCGGAGGAGTAGGGCAGGCCCAGCTTGATGAGCATGTCGGCCAGGCCCATGACCCCCAGGCCCAGCCGGCGCAGGCTCTGGCTGGCGGCGCGGTTATCTTCCAGGGCGAAGACGTTGACATCCAGCACGTTGTCCAAAAAGCGCACCGCAATGCGGACATCTCGGCGGAAGGCCTCGAAGTCGAAGCGCCCACCCTCCACGTAGGCAGCCAGGTTCATGGCCCCGAGATCGCAGGGCTCGCCCACGGTGAGGGGAATCTCGCCGCAGTTATGGGCCACCACGCCGTTCGCAATCAGGCTGTGGGTGACGGGCTCGGTTAGGTCGTATACAGGGGCGGTTCCGGCCGGCTCGACCCGCTCCACCGTAACCTCAAAGCGCGACCGGCCAGACAGCGCCCCAAGCTTGCCCCGCTTCGCCAGAGCCAGGCCAAACACCTCGGCGAGGCGGTCGCGGCTCTCGCCCTCGAGGGTCAGCTCGTACCCGCTCCGGCCGGCTTTGGTGGTTCGGCGGATGCACCCCAGGATGCCGAAGTTGAGCAGCAGGAGCTGGACCTCCCGAAGAAGCCCCAGGCTTGGGGAGACCAGCCGCAGGCCCCCCCGGTCCGCTTTACCCCTAGCCTCGAACAGACCGCGCAAGAAACCCACCACCGCCTCGCGCGGGGCGGTAAAGATGCTCTTTGGCACCCCTTCCTCCCCGAGCCCCAAAGCGGCGAAGAACTCGGCGGGCAACCCCGGGCCCAGGGTAGGCTGCAGGCCTTCCGCACCGAACCAGTCGCGCAGGCTGTCCACCACGCTCTGGGGCAGGCCCGCCCCGTCCTGCAAGCGCCTGCCCACCAGCCAGCCCAGCACCAGGCCCAGGCTCTCGCTCCACCGGGTGGGCGGGTTGGCCTGCTGCGCCTGGGGGCTTCCGCTGTGCCTGCTCCCGACCGTCGCCACCCGCTCGCGCACCACCCGCAGCGCGGCGGGGGGTAGGGCCTCCTCCTTGGCCCACAGCCCTTCGCCGCTTTGCACCAGCAGCCTATCGCCGGGCCGCAACCGGCCGGCTTCCACGTACCCCTGGGGGGTGAGAAGGGGGTGGTCGGGGGTCAGGGTGAGGGTGAGGCCCTCGCGGGTTTCAACGCGAACCACCTCCCGCTCCCCGGTGTAGAAGGCCTTGGCTGCCCTGCGCACCGTCACCCCGCGCTCCTTGCGCGCTGGCCCCAGGCCCGCGAAGGGCGCGCGGTTGTCGGTGACCAGGTAGAAGCTGCCCTTTTTGGCCAGCTCTGCGATGGGAACCAGGCCGAACTCGGTGGGAATCCGGGTGCTGCCCACGAAGCAGGGGTTGGTGGAGCGGATCTGGTAGCGGGGGCCCAGGTTCTTGAGGGCCGAAAGGGCGTTGACCCGGTCGATGAAGATGAGCCCGGGTTCCCCTGTGGCCCAGGCGTGCCAGGCAATTTCGTGCCAAAGCCACCTGGCCGGCACCCTGCCGCCGTAGAGCGGGATGGGCCGGGCCCCGTCCAGCTCGCGCTCGGGGAGCTCGGGCAGCACCCCAGTGTAGGGGCCTTCCATGGGGTGGGGGTAGTACTTGCCCGGCACCTCGGTGGGTTCTACCGCCCAAAGCCCGTCGGCCTCGAGGGCCTGCCAGAAGGCCTCGGTGACCAGGACCGAGATGTTGAAGGTGCTGATGTCGCCCTCGGCGGCCTCGCGGTCCAGGTCCTTAGCGGTGAGGAAGTCCAGGAGGTCCGGGTGGTCGATGGAGAGGGTGGCCATCCCCGCCCCGCGGCGGGTGTTGTGGCTTACCAGGCCGTTGGCCAGGTAGGTGTGGTTGCCCTCTACGGAAAGGTCCAGGGTCAGGATTTCCCCGCCCGGCTCCACGGAAGCCACCCGCAGGTAGTACTCGTTGAAGGGTAAGGGTTCGGCCTCCAGGCCCTGAGCTTTTTCCAGGACCATGGCGTATCCCGTGGCAGTGAGCTGGTGCTCGCTCCGGAGATGCCGGGGAAGGGCTTTGGGGGAGGCGTAGCCCTTCCTGCCCTTTTCCGCCGTTGCCAGGAGGGGTTTCAGCAATTCCTGGGCATGGGGCAGGGGCCAGCTGGACTCCCGGGGGGTGTCGGGCTTTATCTTGTGGAGGGCCTCCAGGCGAGAGCCCTTGGGTATCCCGATCCTCTCCAAGTAGCGCTCCAGGCCCTTGGCGGTTATCACCCGGACCCGGTAGTGCTCAGCCTTGGAGAAGCGCCCCGGCAGGGGGTTGTAGCGGAGAAGCTTGGAGGGGATGCCGAGTCCTCCCAGGAGGACCATCACGTCCTGGGCCAGGCGTTTGGAGGCGGTGGTCAGCATGGGGTAGCCCGCGGTAATGGTGCCATCGGCCTCGAAAAGGCCCCGGAGGAAGGCGGCGAGGACAGGGCGGGGGCTTTGGCGGATGGCCCTGGGGACCTCCAGCTCCTGGGCCTTTCCCTTGAGAAGGCCGTTCTTCCTGAGCCAGGTGACCAGGGGACGGCTCCGGACCACCAGGGTGACGCTCCGGTCACCGGGCTTCCGTTCCTCCCGGAGCTCCAGCCCAAAGAGCTCCCGGAAGAGGCGCTTAGCCTCTTCCTTCATGGGCTCTTCCTCGTGGACGGAGAAGCCAACCCGGTCCCCGCTCACGAAGCCTTCTCCGAAGAAGAACCCCAGGAGGAAGGCCAGGTCCTCGGTGAGCGTCTTCGGGGTGCGGATGGGGGTGGCGTTGGGGTGGAAGGGCTCATCCAAGGGGGCAAGCTGGACCGGGGTCCCCGTGTGCTCGTCCAGCACCCAGATCACCCAGTCTCCGGGTCTGAGGTCTTGGAGTTCCACCCAGGCCCGCGTTCCGTTCTCCCGAAGAACCTTGAGCTTGTGGTTGGGGGTTCCTTGGACCTCGAGGCCGTTTTCCAGCACCACCCGGAGGGTGGACGCCACGCCGTTGTTGTACCCTTCGGGGCTCGGCCGCCAGCCCTCATCGGTGGCCACGCTTAAGGTGTGGGGTTGCCAGCCCCGCCGGAAGGGGTCCACCAGCTCTCGGAGGCGCAAGGTACCCCGGTCGGTGTGGACCAGGGTATCGGGATGGAGGCACCCTCCCTGCCTGACCACCCGGAGCACCGGGGCGTAGACGTAGCGCAGCGTAGCCACCGGGCCGCTTTTCTCCGCCCCCAGGTTGGCCCATTCTAGGAAGTTATCGTAGATCTCCACCAGAAAGCTCACCGGCCCCGAGCTGGTGCCGCCCGAGCCCCGGATGGGGGCCCCCTCCGGGCGCAAAGCGCTGAAGTCCACATGGGGTTCCTGGCCCCTGATGGCCTCTGCCAGGGCGGCTTTGGCCGTCTCGATGATGCCCCGCATATCGTCGGGAACGACCAGGGCACTTTGGGGCTTTTCCCGCACGGTCAAGACCCCGTGGCGCCGGGCCAGCGCGGCCAGCTCGGGCCGCAAAAGCCCGTAGACCACCCGGGTCCAGTTGCGTACGGTGATGGGTTGTTTCTCCCCGTCGGGGTTGATGGGGGGTCGCATCAACCCCTGGATGAAGTCCTCCACATCCGGGTGGCTGGCGGAGAGGTAGGCGAAGCCCCGCACGGTGCTTCGGGGGCCTGCGTGCTTGCGCGAGGCATAGGGGTCCAGGTTCACCCCGTTGCCTCCCCCCACCTTGGTCACCAGGGCCAGCTTGGTGGCCACCTCCATGATGCCCTCGAGGCTGCTGGGCTCGTGCTCGGTGGCCCCCTGCACGAAGCAGTTGAGCACGTTGCCGTGCTGGGTACCGGCCCCGGCCAGCACCCGCCCGCCAGGGCAGAAGCGCTTGGAGGCCATCAGCCGGTAAAACTGCTCGGCCCAGTGGGCCCGTTCAGCCTCGGACTTCTCGGGCAGGGCCACCCAGCGGGCCACCCGGCGGAACATTCCGTAGATATCCTCATCGCCCGGCTGCATGTACTGCCGCCTGGCGATGTAGCGGGCGTGCTCATCAAAGGCTGCGGGCTTCGATTCCCCCATGGCTCCTCCTGTCGAGAACCCCCAGCGCGAAATTGCCCAATATATAGGGGGTTGCTGGCGAAATCCTACTGTATGTGGTGGCCTTTGGCAAGGCAGAGGTGCTTTTCGTTGTAGACAGAATAGCGCCCCGGGTAAGCGGAATCAACGACGTACAGAGCAAGACTGCTCGGCGAAGCTCTATCGGCAGATGTTCTCTGCGTAGGGCCCTCAGCCCAGGGCCTGCCAAACCGCCAGCGAGAAGGGTGGGAGCAGACCGTCCTCGAGGTCCCCCCCCACGCAGCGCCCTGCCTGGCCGGAGATCAAATCTGCTACCTGCTCCCCCCGGGGCCAGAGGCCGTGCAGGGGGATGTGGACGCGCCAGGTCTCGGGCGAGGCGTTGATGGTCACCACCACGCTTTCCCTCTCATATACCCGGGCGAAGGCCAGGCGCCCATCCTGGGCGTAGAGGTACTGGTACCTGCCGTGGCGCAGCGCAGGCAGGTGGCGCCGCAAGGCGGCCATCTGGCGGATGGTGGCCTGGATGGAGGTCTGCCAACGCGAATCGTCCCAGATCATGCCCCGGCGGTTGTCGGGGTCGTGTCCGCCGGCCATGCCAATCTCCTCGCCATAGTAGACCGTGGGGGCCCCCGGCAGGGTGAAGAGCGTGGCGAGGGCCAGCCGCACCCGCTCCACCTCTCCCCGCAGGAGGCTGTAGAGGCGGGGGGTGTCGTGCGAGGTCATGAGGTTCATCTGGGCGGTCACAACCTCCCAGCTATACCGGTTGAAGAGCTCCTCCAGCCGGTGGTGGCAGGCCAAAGCCCCCAGGCTTTCCAGCCGCCCCAGCCCGCTCTTGGCAGCCAGGTCCCTGTCCAGCGCCTCCCCCCCCACAAAGCCCAGGACGGCCCGGCCCAGGGGGTAGTTCATCACCGCGTCGAACTGGTCCCCCTGCAGCCAGCGCCGGGCGTCGTCCCAGATTTCCCCCACGATGTAGGCCTCGGGGTTCTTGGCCTTGACCCGCCTCCTGAACTCACGCCAGAACTCATCGTCGTCGATCTCGTTGGGTACGTCCAGCCGCCAGCCGTCGATGCCGTAGTCCAGCCAGTGCTCGGCCACGCTGAGCAGGTACTCGCGGCACTGGGGGTTGTTGGTGTTGAACTTGGGCAGCTCGGGGTTGTTCCACCAAGCGGCGTAGTTGGGGTGTTTGCTGTAGGCGTTGAGGGGGAACTTGTAGATGTAGAACCAGTCCTTGTAGGGCGAGGCGGCTTCGTTTTCCATCACGTGTTGGAAGGCGAAGTGGCCCCGGCCGCAGTGGTTGAAAACCCCGTCCAGTATGACCCGCATTCCGCGTCGGTGGGCTTCCTGGACGAGCTGGCGCAAAGCCTCGTTGCCCCCCAGGATGGGGTCCACTTGGAAGTAGTCGGTGGTGTGGTAGCGGTGGTTGGCGGTGGAGCTGAAGATGGGGCAGAGGTAAAGGGCGTTGAAGCCCAGGTCCTTGAGGTAGTCGAGCTTCTCGATGACCCCCCAGAGGTTTCCCCCCTTGAAGCCTCGCAGGGTGGGGGGGGCCTCCCAGGGCTCGAGGTCTGCCGGCACAGGGGCCGGTTGGGCCGCAGGGCCCTGGCCGATGCGGAACCGGTCGGGGAAGATCTGGTAGAAAACGGCGTCCTTTACCCAGGCTGGTGTCATCGGGGCTCCTGACTACCGGGTTAGTTTATACCCTTCCAGCGCCAGCGCAAGTGCAGGTGAGGCTTTTGCGCTCCTGCCAAGGCTTTGATACGATGCGCGAGTTATGCCGCTTGGGAACCTCTTCGTGATGACCGGGGCCTCGGGGGTAGGCAAGGGCACCATCCGGGGGAGGCTGCTGGAGTACCACCGCATGTACTACTCCGTCTCCATGACCACCCGCTCCCCCAGGCCGGGCGAGCGCCACGGGGTGGACTACTACTTCGTGAGCCGGGAGGAGTTTGAGCGCCGAATTGCCCAGAACGGCTTTCTGGAGTACGCCCGCTATGTGGACGACTACTACGGCACCCCCAGAGAGCCGGTGGAGGAGGCCTTGCGAAGGGGTCAGGACGTGCTTTTGGAGATCGAGGTCCAAGGGGCCCTGCAGGTCAAGAAGGCCATGCCGGAGGCGGTGCTGGTTTTTATCGTTCCCCCCTCCCTCTCGGAGCTTCGCCGGCGGCTTTTGGTGCGGGGCACCGACAGCCTGGAGAAGATCCGCAAGCGCCTTCTGCGGGCTGAGGAGGAGATCCGGCTGGCCAGCGAGTTCAAGTACGTGGTGGTCAACGACCAGCTCGACAAAGCAGTCTCCGACTTTGCCGCCATCATCCAGGCCGAGCGGCTTCTGCAGCCGCGCATGGGGGAGGCCATCACCCAGGCCCTATCCAGGGACCCGGCGCTGGAGGCCGAGCTCGACGAGCTGGAGCGGCGGCTCGGCTCGGGGGGCTCAAAGTAGGCTGCGTAGGGCTCCACCCTCGACCATAAGGGCCTGCCCGGTCAGGTAGCTGGCCCGCTCTGAGAGCAAGAACACCGCTACATCGGCGATTTCCTGGGGCGAGGCCAGGCGGCTCATCGGGATGAGGGCCGTTTGCTCGGCGTGGGCCGCTTCGAGGCTCACCCCCCTCTGTGCAGCGCGGTGGGCCAGAATTGCCTCCAATCGCTCGGTTTGGGTGTAGCCCGGGCCTAGGGTGTTGACCGTGATGCCCCAGGCAGCCACCTCCCGCGCCAGCGTCTTGGCGTAGCCGGTGAGCCCGGCCCGTAGGGTGTTGGAGAGGGCCAGGTTCTCGATGGGCTCCCTTACTGCCAGCGAGGTGATGTACAGGATGCGCCCGAACCGGCGGGCCTGCATGCCGGGCAGCAGGGCCCGGGTCAGGTCCACCATGGGGTACAGAAGCTGTTCAGCGGCGTTGTGCAGCTCCTCGGAACGGAGGGCTTGGGCCGGGCCCGGGGGAGGGCCCCCGGTGTTGCCCAGAAAAAGCTCCACCTGGCCCAGCCTTTCGAGCTCGGCGAGCAGGCGGGCCCGCTCGGGCGGACGGGAGAGGTCGGCCGGCACCGCGCGGGCCCAGCCCCCCTCGCGCTCAATTGCCCCTATCAGGGCCGAGAGCCTGTCTGGGTTCCGGGCCACCGCCACCACCCGTGCCCCCTCCCGGGCCAGGGTGAGGGCGACAGCCCGCCCGATGCCCTGTGAGGCCCCGGTTACTAGGGCCAGCCGGCCGGCGATGCCCAGGTCCATGTCATCGTAGGTGCTTCAGGTACCAGCAGAGGGTGGGGCCGCTGTCGCGCAGGTGGGTGAAGCCCATGCGCTCCCAGAAGCGCTTGGCCTGCTCGTTTTGGCCGTAGACCACGGCGTAGAGCCTCTCCATGCGGTTTTTCAGTAGGGCCTCGAGCTGCTCCACCGCGGCCTTGCCCAGGCCGCGCCCTTGCAGACTTTCCTCAATCAAGAGCAGGCTGATGGTGGCCGAGTGCCGGTCGGGGTGGGCCACCTTGTAGTCCAGGAACCCCACCACCCGCTCGCCCTGCCTGAGCAGCACCGCCTGGCGGCGGGTGTCGTGGCGCAGGGTCTCGAGCTCCCGCTGGATGTCGTTCAGGCTGGGGGTCTCCCCGCCTATGAGGGCGATGTAGGTGGGGCAGCTCAGGTACAGGTTGTGCACAACAGGGGCCAGGTCGCTGGTGACGGGCAGGAACTCGAGCTGCGTGGAAACCCTCATAGGCGCTTGTCTAGGATTTTAACCCAGTCCGGCCCGGCCTGGGGTGTATTTTGCGCCTGAAAGTGCGACCCCCGGGGCGGGCCCGGGGGTTGTGGCTCTAGGAGCGCCTGGCCGGCTCTACCACGCTCACATTCGCAGCTTGGGGACCCTTACCGTTCTTGCCGGGTTCAATCTCAAAGGTGACCACGTCGCCCTCGTTCAGGGTGCGAAAACCCCGCGCCTGGATGGCGCTGTAGTGCACGAAGACGTCCGGCTCGCCCCCTTCCCGCTGGATGAAGCCGTAGCCCTTTTCCGCGTTAAACCACTTGACTCGACCTCTATGCATACTGCTCCTTGCTACAGGCAGCTTCCACGGAAGCCGCCCGGCCCAGGACTAAGGCGCTGAACTACCCAAAGGTCGCCTGGCCCAGGCCGGGTCGCGAGCCGCTGCAACCAGACCGGGGACAAAACAACACGGGCCACCTTACACTCCCAGACGCCCGTAGGATAGCATTCCCTGCCCGCCCTGTCTACTGGCCGGCCTGCTTGGACTGGATGAAGTCGATGGCGTCCTGTACGGTGCGGATTTTCTCTGCCTCCTCGTCGGAAATCTCCAGGCCGAACTTGTCCTCCAGGCCCATGATGAGCTCCACCGTGTCCAGGCTGTCGGCGCCCAGGTCCTCGATGAAGCGGGCTTCGGGCACCACCTTTTCCGGATCAACGCCCAGTTTGTCCACAATTACCTCGCGGATATCGTCCAGGATAGCCATGTTCGAACCTCCACGTCGGGGCTTACTTCACCTGCGGGATTCTACCACAACTGGACCCGAGAAGACGGCCTGCCTAGTGGGGGGTCAGGCCCCCGTCCACGCACAGGGTTTGGCCGGTGATGTAGCCCGCCTCATCGGAGACTAAGAAGGCCACCGCCTGGGCTACCTCCTCGGGCTTACCGAAGCGCCCGGCGGGAATCTGTCGGAGGTACCCGTGCGCCACCTCCTCAGGAAGGCGCGCGGTCATATCGGACTCGATGAACCCTGGCGCAACGGCATTGACGGTGATGCCCCGGCTGGCGTACTCCTTGGCCACGGCCCGGGTGAAGCCGATGAGCCCCGCCTTGGCCGCCACGTAGTTGGCCTGGCCTGGGTTGCCCAGGATGCCCACCACGCTGCTGATGTTGACCACCCGGCCCCAGCGGGCGCGCATCATCAGCTTGATGGCCTCCCGGGTGGTGTGGAAGATGGCGCTCAGGTTGGTGGCGATGACCGCATCCCAGTCCTCGTCCTTCATGCGGATGAGAAGGGTGTCGCGGGTGATGCCGGCGTTGTTGACCAGCACCTCCAGCCCCCCCAGGGCAGCGTGGGCCTCGACCACCAGCCTCTGCGCGGCTTCGGGGTGGCGCAGGTCGGCCCCTAACACCACCACCTGCGGTGCCCCCAGGGCCCGGGCCTCCTCGGCGGTGGCCCGGGCCGCGGCCTCGTTGCCGGCGTAGTGCACAGCCAGGGCGTACCCCCGCCGGGCCAGCTCGAGCGCAATCGCCCGCCCAATCCCTCTCGACGAACCGGTTACCAGCGCTTTTCGCATCCTGCCTCCTGCAAGTACCGGGTGATTTCCTCCGGTGTGGTGAGGGCCCGGGCCTCCACCCCTTCCAGGGTGCGCCCCACCAGGCCGGTGAGCACCTGGCCGGAGCCGAACTCGAGGTAGGTCCTCACCCCTCGCGCCTGCAGGTCCTTCAGCGTCTCCACCCAGCGCACCGGGTGGGTGATCTGGGTCAGGAGCAGTTCCCGGATCTGCTCAGGGTCCTCCTCGGGTTGGGCCCGCACGTTGGAGTAGACCGGGAAGCGGGGGGGGTGAAGCCTGACCTGGGCCAGCTCGGAGCGAAGCCGCTGCTGGGCGGGCCGCATCAGGGAGGAGTGGAAGGGGGCCGAGACCGCGAGCGGCACTACTCGGGCCCTGTGGGCCTTGAGCCGTTCGGTGGCCTGGGCAATGCCCTCTGTGGTGCCCGAGATGACGGTCTGCTCGGGGGCGTTGTAGTTGGCAATCTCTACCCCCTCGAGGCCCTCGATGAGCTCCTGAATGGTGGCGGCTGGCAGTTTGAGCACCGCGGCCATGGCCCCGGCCCCCACCGGCACCGCCTCTTGCATGTAGGCCCCCCGCTTGCGCACCAGCCGCAGGCCGTCCTCCAGGCTGAGGGTGCCTGCGGCCACGTGGGCCGTCCATTCGCCCAGGCTGTGCCCGGCGGCGAATTGGGGCGGGGGCCCCCCGGCCTCCAGATAGGCCTGGAAGGCGGCGTATCCCACGGCCAGCAGGGCCGGCTGCTGGTTGACGGTGAGCCTGAGCTCCTCCTCAGGGCCCTCCAACATCAGCCTGAGCAGGCCGGGCAGGACGGCCTCGGCCCGCTCCAGCGCCTCCCGCGCTGCCCTGGAGCCCTGGTAAAGGGCCCGGCCCATGCCCACCGCCTGCGACCCCTGACCCGGAAAAAGCGCTGCGACCATGCCTCACCTCAGTCGGGCTGCCACCAGGTCAGGACGCTGGCCGCCCAGGTCAGGCCTGCCCCGAAGGTCACGAAGAGGATGTGGTCCCCGTTCTTAATCTTCCCCGCGTCCAGAGCTTCCTGCAGGGCGATGGGGATGGAAGCGGTGGAGGTATTACCGTAGCGGTCCACGTTGACCCAGACCTGCTCGGGGGGAAGCCCCAGCCGCTCCCGGGCCGCCTCGATGATGCGGGCGTTGGCCTGGTGGGGAATCAGGTACTTGATATCCTCGGGCTTCAGCCCGGCCTTCTCGATTGCTTCCAGGGTGGCGGTGTTCATCACCCGCACCGCGAACTTGAAGACCTCCCGCCCATTCATGTAGGCATAGGGCCCCATGGGCGTTCCGTCCGGCAGGCAGGGGGCCACGCAGCGCAGGGTGAGCTCCCGACCGCCCGAACCGTCCGCCCCCAACACGAAGGAGCGGAAGCCGTAGCCCTCGGGCACCGGCCCGATCACCGCTGCCCCTGCCCCGTCGCCGAAGAGGACCGCGGTGGAGCGGTCGGAGAAGTCCAGAATTTTGGACAGGGTCTCCGAGCCGATGGCCAGGACCTTGCGCGCCAGGCCGCTTTTGACCAGGGCGTGGGCCTGGGCGATGGCATAGCCCCAGCCCGGGCAGCCCGCCAGCAGGTCGTAGGCCCCGGCGTTGAGGCCGAAGCGGTCCTGCACCAAAGCCGCGGTGGCGGGAAAGAGGGCGTCGGGGGTGTTGGTGGCCACGATGACCAGGTCCACCCCCTCCAGGGCGCTGGGCCCGTGGCGGCGCACCAGGTCTTCCACCGCGCGGAAGGCCATGTGGGAGGTGTACTCCCCCTCGGCCGCCAGCCGGCGCTCGCGGATGCCGGTGCGCGTGACGATCCACTCATCGGAGGTGTCCAGGAACTTCTCAAAGTCGTGGTTGGTCATGACCCGCTCGGGGGCATAACTGCCTAGCGCCAGGATACCTGTGTTCAACTTCGCCTCCCCAGAAGCCCTTCGGGCACTCCAACAAAGATATCACCCAGGGTCTAGAGGCCAAGCCCGGCCGGGGCAAAGCCTAAACCAAGTCTAAAAAGACCAGCCCCTAGGGCTGGCCAAAGGGAAGAAGGCCGGTTAGGCCCCCACCTCCAACACCTTGCGGCCGGCGTAGTAGCCGCACTGGTCGCAGACGGTGTGGGGGGGAATTTTAGCCCCGCACTGGGCGCACTTGACCAGGGTGGGTGGGGTGAGGGCCGAGACCACCGCCCGGCGGATGTCCCGGCGGGACTTGGAAACCTTCTTTTTGGGTACAGGGTGCTTGGCCATCTTGGGTCACTTCCTTCGCCAAACGGGCAAACCGCTCTCCAATCTACCCTCTACAAGGCAAAAGGTCAACCGCCTTGGGGCCTGTTATGATGGGGCAGGTTTGGAGGAGCTATGAGGCGAATCGTCGCGCTTGCGGCCCTTATCGTCGGATTGGCCTTTGCCCAGGTGCCCACCTACCCCGAGAACACCGTGGGCCTGGGCTATGGGGTGGGTCGGGGGCTTGTGCTCCAGGCCGGTGCTGCCCTGCCCTTCAGCCCTCTGGGAATTGACACCGGGCTGGAGCTCGAGCTCATCGTGCCCACCACCTTTAACAACTTTGAGGCCTGGGCCCTTTTCAAGGCCAACCTGCTGCCCGCCCTGACCCTGGCCGATCTCTCGCTTTCAGCCGGGCTGGGCCTGGACCTGAGCTACAACACTCAAAACAGCGTCTTCGGCCTGCACCTGGGGCCCCTGGCCAGCCTGGAGATACCCGGCGGGGCCGTTTCGGGGTATCTGGGCCTGGGCTTCAAGGGCGGCTTCAGCCTGGCCTACGGCCTGGGGGGGCGGCTGTACCTCGAGCCCATCGCCCTCGAGGTAGGCCTCTCCGACCGCTACCCCCTCAAGGTCGCCCTCCTCTACCTCTGGTAGCGGGGGATGCGCTGGGCGCTCTTTCTCCTGGCGGCCTTGGGCCTGGCCTGGGCCCACCCCGTCTGGGTGCTCACCCCCCAGGGCCGCCTCCAGGGTGGGGTGAACGAGAAGGCCCAGGTGGCCTACTTCCTGGGCATCCCCTACGCCCGGGCCGGGCGCTGGCAGGCCCCAGAGCCGGTGCTGGCGCTTCCTGGGGTCTTCCGGGCCACCGAGCCGGGCCCGGCCTGCCCCCAGCGGGGGGTCTTCACCACCCGGCTGGGGGGGTATCTTCCCCCTCAGAGCGAGGACTGCCTGAACCTGGCGGTCTGGGCCCCCCTCCGCCCCCCGCCCCCCGAGGGGTACCCGGTGATGGTCTTCATCCACGGCGGCAGCTACACCGGGGGAGGCTGGGCCGAGCCCCTCTACGACGGCACCGCCCTGGCCGCGCGGGGGGTGGTGTTGGTGAGCCTCAACTACCGCCTGGGGCCCCTGGGCTGGCTGGCCCTGCCGGCCCTGCAGCGGGAGTCGCCCCGGGGCACCACCGGCAACTACGGGCTTTTGGACATGCTCGAGGCCCTGCGCTGGGTGCAGCGGAACATCCGGGCTTTCGGGGGGAATCCGGATAACATCACCCTTTTTGGCCACTCGGCCGGGGGTATGGCGGTCTGCACCCTCTTGGCGGTGCCGGAGGCCCGCGGGCTTTTCCACAAGGCCATCCTCCAGTCGGGAGGGTGCGGCTACGTGCGCACCCTGGCCGAGGGTTTTGCCGCCGGGGCGCGCTGGGCGGCCCAGATGGGCTGCGCTGCGGACGACCTGGCCTGCCTGCGGGGGCTTCCCCTGGAGCGCATCTTTCCCCCAGAGGACCGCAGCATCGGGGCTCTTCTAGAGCGGCTGGAGGCTGGGGAGTTCGCCCTGGTGCCCTGGAAGCCCCACCTGGACGGGGTGGTGCTCCCCAGGGTTCCGCTGGAGGCTTTGAGGGAGGGGGCGGCCGCAGATGTTCCCCTCATAGCCGGGGCCACCACCCAGGAGGCCTGGGGGGAGCGGGTTTTGGGTCCCTCGAGCTGGGCTGAGTTCGTTCGCCGGGTGGAGGAGAGGCTTCCCGGCCAGGGCCCGCGGGCCAGGCAGCTTTACCAGGCCCGCGCTTCCAGCCCAGCCGAGGCCTGGGCCTACTTCCAGACCGACCGCATCCTCTTCTGCCCGAGCCTGGCCGCCGCCCACGCCCAGGCCCCCCATGCCCCCGCCTACGCCTATTTGGTGGACTGGGCCTCCCCGGTGCTGCCAATTCTGGGGAGCTTCCACGGGATTGAGCTGCCGCTGCTTTTCGGCACCGAGCGGACCTGGCCGGCCCTGGCCTTGTTCCTTACCCAGGAGGCCCTGGAGGGCTCCCGCTCTTTGGCCCAGGCCCTCCAGGAACACTGGGTGAACTTTGCGGCCACGGGGGCCCCCTACCTGCGCGGCTGGCCTGAGGTTAAAAGCGGCTACGCCCTGGCCCTGACGTTCCAGCCCGGCCTGGTGCCCGACCCCTTTCCCGAGCGCTGCGCCTTGTTTCGCTAGCGCCAAGCCCCTAGCATGATGGAGTGCCGGTGCTTCGGGTGTCTGCCGCCGACCAGTACCTCATCGCCACGGGCGATACCCCTTTGCTCGAGGTCTGGGCTGCCCTACCCCAGGGGCTCTACCCGCCCTTTCCCCCGGTGGAGCTGCCTGGGGGGCTGGACGGGCTTTTGCAGCGGGGGGGGTTTGGCCAGACCTTCTTTTTAGGGGGTGAGGTGCTGGGGCTTCTTTTTTCTACCCCCAGGGGCCGGCTGGTGCGGGCAGGGGGTCTTACGGTCAAGAACGTGCAGGGCTACGACCTGGTGCGCCCCTTCGTGGGAAGTTTTGGGGCCCTGGGGGTGGTACAGGAGACCACCTTGCGGCTCAGGCCGGGCCGGGCCTGGGTCTTTTTGCGGCGGGTGGGCGAGCTGGCCGAGCCCCCCCTCAGGCCCCGCTTTCTTTGGCAGGAGGGGGCCTACACCTACGCCCTGCACTTCGGCCACCCCCGGGAGGTGCAGCGCTTCAGGGACAGCTTCGGTGGGGAGGAGGTGGCCGGCTGGCTGGACTACCGGGGCTTCTTCCCCCGGGGTATGGGGATAGGGATGGGGCCGGTGGCCGACCTGCGCTTCGGCTGGGCCGACGGCGGCGCCAGGCCCGATATGCCCGAGGCCTACCGGTGGCTGGCGGAGGCGCTGTGACCCCCCGCTTCACCCCTCCTGAGGCCCTGCGGCCCTACCAGCGGCGGGTGCAGGTAGGGGGGGTGGGGCTTCACCTCTACGACACAGGCCCGGGCCAGGGGCCGGCCTTTTTGCTGGTTCACGGCCTGGGGGATGAGGCCGACACCTGGCGCAAGCTCTTCCCCCTGCTCAGGGGCCGGGTGATAGCACCGGACCTGCCCGGTTTCGGGCGCTCGGAGCACCCCAGGCGGGCCTATACCCTGGGCTTCTTCGCCCGGGTCCTGCTGGCCTTGCTGGACCACCTGGGGGTAGGGCGCGCGGTGCTGGTGGGCAGCTCGCTGGGGGCGGCGGTGGTGCTGGAGATGGCCCTGCGCCGGCCTGAGCGGGTGGAGCGGCTTTGCCTGGTGGGGGGGCCACCCTGGGGGCGGCCAAGCCGGGCGCAGCTTCTGCTCCTTACCCCTGGTCTGGGCGAGCGCCTGTACAACCGCCTCCGCGCCTCCCAAGAAGCGGCCTACGCGAGCCTCGAGCCCTACTACGCCCGCTTCCAGGCGCTTCCTCCGGAGGACCAGCGATTCTTGCGCGAGCGGGTCTGGGAGCGGGTCTGGAGCGACGACCAGCGCCGGGCCTTCTTCTCCACCCTTCGCTGGATGGCCCTGAGAAGCCTCTTGGGCTGGCGCTGGCAGGGGCTTGCGCCGCCGGTTCACCTGGTCTGGGGGGCGGAGGACCGGGTGGTGCCCCCCGGGGTGGGGCGGCGCCTGGCGGCGGCGATACCGGGGGCTCGCTTCAGCCTGATTCCCGATTGTGGCCACCTGCCGCAGCAGGAAAAGCCCCTGGAGCTGGCCCGACTTCTCTAGGGGTCCTGCGCGCGGCAGGCCGGGCACAGCCCCTCGTACTCCACCTGCACGTGCTCGATTGAGAACTCGGGGTACCTGGCCCGCACCTCGCTCAGAAGGTCGGGCAGAGGATGGATGATGTCGAAAAACTGGCCGCATTGGCGGCAGACCATGTGCAGGTGGCCGTCCAGGTTGGCCTCGTAGCGCACGGCCTCCCCTGGACGCGAGAGGGGAACCAAATACCCTTCGGCGATGAGGGCGTCCAGGGTGCGGTAGACCGTGCCCAGGCTGATGCGGGGCACCTTTTTACGTACCTCGGCGTAGACCCAGGCCGCGTCGGGGTGGTGGCCCTTGGCGTTTTGCACCACCTCGAGCACAGCCCTGCGCTGCTTGGTCAAGCGTTTGATCGCCATCTTGCACTCCGGCCTCGGCCCGTGGGCGGGCCGTAATTCCTACTAAGTATATCAGGATTACGGCCAAATCAAAGCCCCTCAACCAGGCGTCTGGCCATGGCGGCCCGAAACCGGGCGGCCAACGGGGCTGCCATAGCCGCCCGGAGCTGCTCCGGGGAGGGGGCCGGGTCGTACCAGAGTTGGAAGAGCCCCTCCACGGTGGGCCAATGGGCAGGGGCGGGGATTTTCTCGATGGGTTGCCCTGGCCTGAGCCACCCCTCCGCCAGCACCCGGGCGTAAAAGCCGGGCCGCCGGGCCTGGCGAAAGCGCCGGACGAACCCCGGGTCCCCCATGCGGGCTGCGAGGGTGGCGCAGGGGATGCGGGGGGCGCTCACCTCCAGCACCACCTCCCCAATGCGAAAGCGGTCCCCGATGCGAAGGGGTGGGGGGCCAAAGCTGGAGAAAACCAGGTTCTCGCCAAAGCTGCCGGGGGCTAGGGCCTCCCCCAGCTCCTCGGCCCAGTAGTCGTAGTCGGCCTGGCTGTAGACGTAGACCGCCTGGTCGGGCCCGCCGTGGTGTTCGCTGTCGGCGATGTAGTCGCCCTCCAGGCCCCAAAACGTGGCCCGGGCCTCGGCCACCGGGGTCTTGTGGATGCTGGTGGGCAGGCCCTTGGTGTGGGCTAGCTGGATGGAGCAAAGGCGCATACCTAGGTCCTAGCCAGCCGGTCCCGCAAGAGCCAGAAAGCCAGCCCCCGCCAAAGGAGCAGCAGGGCCAGGGTGGTGGCCAGGCTAACCGCCCAGAAGACCAGATAGCCCGCGTCAAAGGACTTCTGCAGCACCATGAAGCGAAGCCAGACCCCAGCGCTCACCCCCAGGGCCCAGGTGTAGAGCAGGTTGCGCCAGGTGGGCCGGGTGTAGGTGCGCAGGAAGGGGGCCAGCAGGAACCAGGCCAGCAGGATGGGCAGAGCGTTGCGCGCCAGGCCGGCCAGGCTCAGGGGTTCCCCGTGACTCTTCAGCCCTACGAGGGCGAAG